>NZ_CP038635.1:3187500-3487500 GCF_004768545.1 Cupriavidus oxalaticus
TCACCTCGAGATGGTTCAGGCAGCGCAGCAAGGTGCTCTTGCCCGAGCCCGACGGCCCGATCACCGCGGTGACATCGCCCTTGCGCAGCGTCAGCGAGACGCCGCGCAGGACCTGCAGCGATCCGAACGACTTGAAGATGTCCCGCGCCGCGATCATGATGCCGGGCGCTTGGTCAGAGGTGGCGCCATTCGGGCTAGTCATCATGTTTGGCATAGCGTTTTTCGAGATTCTGGAAGAACCAGGTCAGAATCAGCGTCATCACCAGATAAAACAGCGCGGCGACCAGGAAAGGCGTGGTCGTGAAATCGCGCTGCACGATGCCGCGCGCGGTGCGCAGGATATCGTTGAGGGCGAGCACGTAGATCAGCGACGTGTCCTTGATCAGCGTGATGGTTTCATTGCTGACCGGCGGCAGGACGCGGCTGACCATCTGCGGCAGCACGACCCGGCGCATGGTCTGGAAGTACGTCATGCCCAGCGCCTTGCTGGCTTCATACTGGCCGCGGTCGACGGACTTGATCCCGGCGCGGAAGATTTCCGCGAAGTACGCGGCGTAGTTGAGCGCGAACGCCACCACCGCCGCGGGAAAATCGGGCAGCCTCACGCCGATGACCGGCACGAACGGCAGCGCGAAATAGATAAACAGCATCTGCAGCATCAGCGGCGTACCGCGCATCAGCCAGATGTAGCCATTGACCGCACCGCTCAGCAGCGGCCATGACGAGATGCGCGCGAGCGCCAGCGCCAGCCCCAGCGGCACCGACAGGGCGAGCGTGATGACGAACAGGGTGAGCGTGACTTTCGCACCCTGCGCCAATGGCCCCAGTAGAGATAAGACGTAATCCATGTTCGCGCGAACAGAAGGAGGAAGGATTCCAGGCAGCGGGCCGTCGCGCGGCCAGCGCCCGAGTCCGGAAGGAAGCCGGCACCCTGCCCGAACCGCGCAGGGCGCCGGCTGGCGCCTGGATTACTTGGTGATATCGGTGCCGAACCACTGGGTGGCGATGCGGGCGGCGGTGCCGTCCTGCTTCATCGATGCCAGGGTCTTGTCGAGCTTGCCGAGCAGATCGGCGTCATCCTTGCGGACGCCGACGCCGTACTCCTCGGTACCGAAGTTCTCTTCGAGCACGCGGTATTCGCCGGCACGCTTGCTGATCAGGTAGCGGCCCACCACTTCATCCACCACGATCGCGTCGAGGCGGCCGGCGGACAGGTCCATCAGTGCTGTCACGTTGTCGCCGAAAGTCTTGAGCTCCTTCAGGCTGGCGGAGACCTGGCCTTCCTTCTTGATGGCGTCCACCGCGCTGCTGCCGTCCTGCGCGCCGACGATGCGGCCGGCCAGGTCCGCCTTGGCCTTCACCGGCGAATTGGTGCCGACGATGACGATCTGGTGGTTGGTCATATAGGGCGCGGTGAAGCTGATGTTCTTCTTGCGCTCGTCGGTGATGGTCAGCCCGTTCCACAGCACGTCCACGCGCTTGCCGTTCAGTTCGGCTTCCTTGGCGCTCCAGTCGATCGGCTTGAATTCGACGGCCATGCCGAGACGGCGGCTGGCCTCTTTCGCCATATCGATATCGAAGCCGGCCAGCTCGTTATTGGTATCGCGGAAGCCCATGGGCGGGAAATTGTCATCCAGGCCGACGATGATCTTGCTGGCGGCGGCGCTGCCCGTGCCGGCGGCCGGTGCGGATTCGTTCTTGCCGCACGCGGCGAACAGCGCCACGGACGAGGCCAAAAGGAGTGCTGCGAACTTCTTCATAGGGAGATCCAGTGCGGAAATGGGGGAATCAGTGAAACAGTCTTGCGTGCCGGCGCGCAACGGGCACCAGCGATGCTGCAATTGTTGTTGGCAGCGCGATTATAGAGCGACACGGGGTGCCGGCATTGCGGTCGCCATCCCGATTGCGGAACGCGATCGCGGGTTAGTACTAATAAGGCACCTCGGTCCGGCGCCCTTACGCTGAGCGAATAGCTCACGCATGCAGTATTTAGTGCTACCATTTGCCGACCGACTGGTCGGTTTATTTTAGCGGCGCCAGCCCCGGGCCGACCGCAAAGAACACCAGGCAGGAGACAAACATGCCCCCGATGTCCACGCCCGCTGGCCAGCCGGTCAGCCTCGATGCCGGCCCCATCCTGCTCCAATGGCAGGGGTCCGTCGCGGTAATCACGCTGAACCGCCCCGACAAGCTCAACAGCTTCACCCGCGAGATGCACAAGGCGCTGCAGCAGGCGCTCGACCATGTCGAGGCCGGCGGCGCGCGGGCGCTGCTGCTGACCGGCGCCGGGCGCGGCTTCTGCGCCGGTCAGGACCTGGCCGACCTGGATTTCACGCCCGGCCGGATGACCGACCTCGGCGAACTGATCGACACCTGGTTCAACCCGCTGATCCGCCGGCTGCAGGCGCTGCCATTGCCGGTGGTAGCCGCAGTCAACGGCACCGCCGCTGGCGCCGGCGCCAACCTGGCGCTGGCCTGCGACATGGTGCTGGCCGCGCGCTCGGCCAACTTTATCCAGGCCTTCGTCAAGATCGGGCTGGTGCCGGATTCCGGCGGCACCTGGCTGCTGCCCAAGCGCATCGGCATGGCGCGCGCGCTCGGGCTGGCGATGACCGGCGAGCGCCTGTCCGCCGAGGAAGCCGAGAAATGGGGCCTGATCTGGGAAGCCATGGACGATCCGCTGCTGCCCGAGCAGGCGCTGGCGCTGGCCACGCACCTGGCCGCGCAGCCGACCCGGGCGCTGGCCTCGATCAAGCGCGCCATGTACGCCAGCGCGACCGCCACCCTCGACACCCAGCTCGACCTGGAACGCGACCTGCAGCGTGACCTCGGCCAGTCGGCGGACTATGCGGAAGGCGTCAATGCCTTCCTGGAAAAGCGCGCCGCCCGATTTACCGGCAAGTAAGCGCTTCAGGGCGCCTGCACGGCGCCACCCCGCCCCCCAAGGAGACCACGTTGCACAAGGACCCCCAGGCCCTCGCCGAAGCGGCCGCGGCCGCCATGTATGAAGCCGACACCTGCAGCCGCTGGCTCGGGATCACCGTTGAAGCGGTCCGCCCCGGCTATGCCCGGCTGACCATGCCGGTACGCAATGAATTCCTGAACGGCCACGGCATCTGCCACGGCGGCCTGATGTTCACGCTGGCCGATTCGACCTTCGCGTTCGCCTGCAACAGCCATAACATCAATACCGTGGCAGCCGGCTGCAGCATCGAGTTCCTCAAACCCGTGCACGGCGGCGACGTGCTGACCGCAGAGGGGATCGAGCAGACCCTGTCGGGCCGCCACGGCATCTACGACATCCGCGTGACCAACGCCGCCGGCGAGGTGGTGGCGTTGTTCCGCGGCAAGTCGGCGCATATCAAGGGCCATGTCGTGCCGCCGGATACCGTCGCCTGAACACCGCAGCCACCAAGATAACCGCCCCCCGTGCAGGAGACGACATGAGCACGCGCCTGACCGATCTGCCCCTGGACCCGATCGAGACCGCCAGCCGCGCCGAGCTGCAGGCCCTGCAGCTGGAGCGGCTGAAATGGTCGCTCCACCACGCCTACGCCAATTCGCCGGTGTACCGCCGCAAGTTCGACGAGGCCGGCGTCCATCCCGACCAGCTGCAATCGCTGGCCGACCTGGCGCGCTTTCCGTTCACCAGCAAGCAGGACCTGCGCGACAATTACCCGTTCGGCATGTTCGCCGTGCCGCAGGACCGCGTGGCGCGCGTGCATGCTTCGTCCGGCACCACCGGCAAGCCCACGGTGGTCGGCTACACGCTCCAGGACATTGATAACTGGGCGACGGTGATGGCGCGCTCGATCCGGGCCTCCGGCGCGCGCCGGGGCGACAAGGTACATATCAGCTATGGCTACGGCCTCTTCACCGGCGGGCTGGGCGCGCACTACGGCGTCGAGAAAGCCGGTCTGACGGCAATCCCGTTCGGCGGCGGCCAGACCGAGCGCCAGGTCCAGCTGATCCTGGACTTCAAGCCCGAGATCATCATGGTCACGCCCAGCTACATGCTGGCGATCGCCGACGAGTTCGAGCGCCAGGGCGTCGACCCGGCCACCAGCTCGCTGCGCGTGGGCATCTTCGGCGCCGAGCCGTGGACGCCGGAAATGCGGCTGGCGATCGAGAAGCGCATGGGCATTTCCGCGGTCGATATCTACGGGCTGTCCGAGGTGATGGGCCCGGGCGTGGCCAATGAATGCGCCGAAACCAAGGACGGCCCGACCATCTGGGAAGACCACTTCTACCCGGAAATCATCGACCCGAATACCGGCGAAGTGCTGCCCGATGGCGAATTCGGCGAGCTGGTCTTTACCTCGCTGACCAAGGAAGCGATGCCGGTGGTGCGCTACCGGACCCGCGACCTGACCCGCTTGCTGCCGGGTACGGCGCGGCCGGCCTTCCGCCGCATGGAAAAGGTCACCGGCCGGACCGACGACATGATGATCGTGCGCGGCGTCAACGTGTTCCCGTCACAGATCGAGGAACTGATCCTGAAGCAGGCCGAACTGGCGCCGCACTACCAGTGCGTGCTGGGCAAGGACGGCCATATGGATACGTTGACGGTGCGTGTGGAATGCGCCCATGGCAGCGAGCTGGCGCGTGCGCAGTCTGCGCGCGAGCGGCTGGCGCACGAGATCAAGTCTTATATCGGGGTGACCGCCACCATCGAGGTACTGCCGGAGGGAGGCATCGAGCGTTCGGTGGGGAAGGCGAAGCGGATCGTGGACCAGCGGCCGCGGTGATGGCCCAGGGCCATTAAGAATTCCGCCGCTTTGCTCCCCTCTCCCGCTTGCGGGAGAGCGGTTGGGGGAGAGGGGAGACAACATTCGCAGTATTAGCCTGATCGGCTGGCCTCAGCTACGCGGCATCAGCACCCACATCCGGCCGCCCTGCTTCATCCGCCCCGCCGTCTCGCCCGCCGCATCGCCGGCGCCCCAGAAGAAATCGGCGCGCACGCCGCCCTTGATGGCGCTGCCCGTATCCTGCGCAAACATCAGCCGCTGGATCGGTTCGGTCGACAGCGGGCGCGTGGTCGACAGGAACACCGGCACGCCCAGCGGAATGGTGGCGGGGTCCACCGCGATCGAGCGCTCGGCGGTCAGCGGCACGCCCAGCGCGCCCACCGGGCCGTCATTGTTCGGCGGCAGCTCGCGGAAGAACACGAAGCGAGGATTGACGTTCAGCATCTCGTCGACGCGCCCCGGGTTGGCCCGCGCCCACGCCTTGATGCCCTGCATGGTGGCCTGCGCCGGCGTGATCTCGCCGCGGTCCAGCAGCCATTTGCCGAACGAGCGGAACGGCTGGTCGTTGGTGCCGCCGAAGCCGACCCGCATCATGGTGCCGTCCGCCATGCGGATCCGGCCCGAGCCCTGGATCTGCAGGAAGGCGGCCTCGACCGCGTCATCCACCCACACCAGCTCGTTGCCGCGCATGGCCGGGTTCTGCAGCAGCTCGGCGCGGCCCGGCAGCGGGCGGTTGCCGAACTGCGCCGGCTTGCGGTAAAGCGGCACCTGGAAGCGCCCCTGCCGCGTGCGCGAGCCGTGCAGGATGGGTTCGTAGTAGCCGGTGATCAGCCCGCTGTCGGTGCCGTCGCCGTTGACCACGCGGAACGGCTGGAAGTTGGTCTCGAAATAGGCGCGCAAGGCGTTGAGGTCACCGGCGTCGACCATCATGCCGGCGGCGCAGGCTCGGCTCCACTCGGCGCGCTTCTTCAGCGCCTGGCAGCTGGCCTGCAGCGCGGGCCAGGCTGCGCGCACGTCGTCCTGGGTCCAGCCGCCGATGTCGTTCCAGCTGGCGGCCTGCAGCTGGCCTTTCTGGGTCGACGAAGCGGGCGGCGTGCTGCCGGACGGGCCGGTCTCGATGCGCGGCGGCGGGCCGCTCATGCAGCCGGCCAGCAGCGCGCCGGCGCCGGCGAGCGCCAGCCAGGCGCGGGCACGGGCGCCAGCGCGCGCAGTGAAACCTGGGAGAGAAATCGAAAGCGAATCCGCGTATGCCATCTTGCTTGTTGTTCAGTGTCCCGCGCAGTGTCCCGCGACCGGTGCCGGCCCGGCAGGGATCGCACCGGGCAGTTGCCCTACAATCCCACCGTCATCTGTCATCTGTCATCGCCACCGCCGCATCCGCCATGAGCAAGTTCTTCGAAGCCCATCCCATGCTGCTGTTCGCCCTCGAGGCCGGCGTGGCGCTGTTCCTGCTGATCTTTATCGTGGTCTGGACCATGGGCACGGCCAAAAAGAACCCGCGCCCGACCCGCGCGCCCGACGACCACCCGTCGCGCCAGCCGCAGGAATCCACGCAGGGCCGGCAAACGCCGGCGCAGGAACAGGACAGCGCGAAGCGCCAGTAGGTTCCCGCTTCGAGGCTTCCCGGCTTCCGGCTGGGCGCGCGCTCAGTGCAGCATGCGCGGCAGCACCAGCGCGAATTCGGGGATCGGCACCTCGAAACGGTGGCCGTCCTCGGCCACGCAGAAGTATTCGCCCTTCATCGACCCGACCGGCGTCGAGATGGTGGCCCAGCTGGTGTATTCGAAATGCTCGCCCGGCTTCAGCAGCGGCTGGTGGCCCACCACGCCCAGGCCGGCGACTTCCTGCGTGCCGTTGTCGCTGTCGGTGATGATCCAGTGGCGCGAGATCAGCTGCGCCGCCACCTCGCCAGTGTTGTGGATGGTGATGGTGTAGGCGAAGGCATGGCGCCCGCGCTCGGGATCGGACTGGTCCGGCAGGTACTGGGTGCGCACCGACACGGAGAAGGCGTATTCGCTCATCTTGGGCAGGGCCGGCGGCAGCATCGGCCGGCAGGGGAATGGGGTAGCCGCATTGTGCGGGATGGCCGCGGGACGGGCAAGGGTGCCGGCCGGACGCGATCGCACCGGGCGGGCGTAGAATATCGGTCTTTCAACGCCTTGCCGCCGCCCGCCGTGCGCCCCGGCCGCCCCTGCTGCGGCGGCGCCTTCGGCCCGCCGCAGCGGCGATAACAGCATTCCCTGCATTCACCGCCCGCCAAAATGACCCAACCCACCTTCCGCATCGCCCCCTCCATCCTGTCCGCCGATTTCGCCCGCCTGGGCGAGGAAGTCCGCCGCGTGACCGAGGCCGGCGCCGACTGGATCCACTTCGACGTGATGGACAACCATTACGTGCCCAACCTGACCGTGGGCCCGCTGGTGTGCGAGGCGATCCGTCCCCACGTGACCGCCCCCATCGACGTGCACCTGATGGTGCGCCCGGTAGACCGGATCATCCCGGACTTTGCCAAGGCCGGCGCCAATATCATCACCTTCCACCCGGAAGCCAGCGAGCACGTCGACCGCTCGCTCGCGCTGATCCGCGATAACGGCTGCCAGGCCGGCCTGGTGTTCAACCCCGCCACCCCGCTGCACCACCTGGACCACGTGATGGACCGCCTGGACGTGATCCTGCTGATGTCGGTCAACCCCGGCTTCGGCGGCCAGTCGTTCATCCCCGAGACGCTGAACAAGCTGCGCGCGGTGCGCCAGCGTATCGACGCATACACTGCCCGCACCGGCCGCACCATCCTGCTGGAAGTGGACGGCGGCGTGAAGGTCGACAATATCGCCGAGATCGCCGCGGCCGGCGCAGACACGTTCGTGGCGGGCTCGGCCGTGTTCGGCAAGCCCGACGGCGACGGCGGCTACCGCGGCATCATCTCGGCGCTGCGCGGCGAACTGGCGAAGGTTGGCCGATGACTGCGGGCGTGGCACTGCGCCGCACCGACTGGAGCGGCATCGAAGGGGTGATCGTCGACCTGGACGGCACCATGGTCGATACGGCGGGCGACTTCCACGCCTCGATCAACGCCATGCTGCTGGCGCTGGGCCGCCAGCACCCCAACCTGGGGCCGGTGGCGCCGATGTCCGAGCAGGAAATCGTCAGCTACGTCGGCAAGGGCTCGGAAAACCTGATCCGGCGCGTGCTCGACGCGCGCTTCTCGCCGCTGCACGCCAACAGCCTCTTTGCCGATGCCTACGCGCTGTACGACCGCGAGTACATCCGCATCAACGGCCAGTTCTCGCAGGTCTACCCGGGCGTTCGCGAAGGCCTGGCGGCAATGAAGACAGCCGGCCTGAGGCTGGCCTGCGTGACCAACAAGCCCTTCGGCTTCACCGAGCCGCTGCTGGCCAAGACCGGGCTGGCGGCATATTTCGAGCTGGTCTACGGCGGCGATGCGTTCCAGCTGCGCAAGCCCGACCCGTTCCCGCTGCTCAAGGTGGCGGAAGTGTTCCGGCTGGATCCGTCGGCGATGGCGGCCCTTGGTGACTCGGAAAACGACGCCCAGGCGGCCCGCGCGGCGGGCATGGGCGTGCTGCTGGTGCCCTATGGCTACAACCATGGCAATCCTGTACAAGCCGTCGAGGCCGATGGTATAGTCGACACCATTGCCCACGCCGCAGCGCTGTTTGCGGCACACCGGGCAGGTCATCGATAGGGTCGCTCTCAACAAGGTCGATCATCAGGTCGATCGCGACTGAAATCCCTGAACATTCAATGTTTCTCAACCGCAAACGCATCTCTTCTGGCAGTGATCGGCAGGCTTGGCCCTGGCGTCGCTGGCGCGCCTTCCAACAGGCGTAAAGTGCGTTCGCGAGTCTGCTGACGCGCCCTCTACCCGAGGGCGTCGTGACAACCGGCTGAGGGTCCAACCCCGTGCCGGGCATCCCACCCAAACCCGCCAAAAGCCAGCGCAGCGGAAATTCTCTGCTACGTTTAGCTCAAGAACGCGCCGCACGCCCTTCCCCGGCCGTGTGCAGTCTTGTCCGCAACTTGCCTGCACCACGGCCCGCCAAACGGGGCGGGTATCCATTCGCTCCAGCCTGATTGCCGAAATGCGGCGCCGCGCCCAACCTCATCGCGCAGCGACGCCGCACAAGAGGACCGCAAGAGGACCGACATGACCGAACTGGAATTCAAATCGCTGGCCGACCAGGGCTACAACCGCATCCCGCTGATCGCCGAGGCCTTTGCCGACCTGGAAACGCCGCTGTCGCTGTACCTGAAGCTGGCCCAGTCGCAGACGCGCGGGGTCAACACCTTCCTGCTGGAGTCGGTGGTCGGCGGCGAGCGCTTCGGGCGCTATTCCTTCATCGGCCTGCATGCGCGCACGCTGCTGCGCGCCTTCGGCAACCGCACCGAGGTGGTGACCGACGGCAAGGTGGTGGAAACGCACGAAGGCAATCCGCTCGACTTCATCGCCGAGTTTGAAGGCCGCTTCAAGGTCGCGCTGCGCCCGGGCCTGCCCCGCTTCTGCGGCGGCCTGGCCGGCTACTTCGGCTACGACGCGGTGCGCTATATCGAGAAGAAACTCGCCAGCACGCAGAAGCCCGACGACCTGAACCTGCCCGATATCCAGCTGCTGCTGTGCGAAGAGCTGGCCGTGATCGACAACCTGTCGGGCAAGCTCTACCTGATCGTCTACGCCGACCCGACCACGCCCGAAGCCTATCCCCGCGCCCGCCAGCGCCTGCGCGAGCTGCGCATGAAGCTGCGCCAGCCGGTGGACGTGCCGGTAACCAGCCCGTCGGTGCAGACCGAGGTCTACCGCGAATTCGCCAAGGCGGACTACCTGAACGCCGTGCACAAGGCCAAGGAATACATCATGGCCGGCGACATGATGCAGGTGCAGATCGGCCAGCGGCTGATGAAGCCCTACCGCGACTCGCCGCTGTCGCTGTACCGCGCTCTGCGTTCGCTGAACCCGTCGCCGTACATGTATTTCTACAACTTCGGCGACTTCCAGGTGGTGGGCGCGTCGCCGGAAATCCTGGTGCGCCAGGAGGAACGCAAGGTCGGCACCAATGGCGACAACGGCGGCGACACCCGCAGCGAACACATCGTCACCATCCGCCCGCTGGCCGGCACCCGCCCGCGCGGCAATACGCCGGAAAAGGACGCCCAGCTTGCCACCGAGCTGCTCAACGATCCCAAGGAAATCGCCGAGCACGTGATGCTGATCGACCTGGCGCGCAACGATATCGGCCGCATCGCCCAGACCGGCTCGGTCAAGGTCACCGACAAGATGGTGATCGAGAAGTACTCGCACGTGCAGCATATCGTCAGCTCGGTCGAAGGCACGCTGCGCGAAGGCATGAGCAACCTCGACGTGCTGCGCGCGACCTTTCCCGCCGGCACGCTGTCGGGCGCGCCCAAGGTGCATGCGATGGAAATCATCGACGAGCTGGAGCCGCGCAAGCGCGGCATCTACGGCGGCGCGGTGGGCTACCTGTCGTTCGGCGGCGAGATGGACCTGGCCATTGCCATCCGCACCGGCATCATCAAGGACGGCAATCTCTACGTGCAGGCCGCCGCCGGCATCGTTGCCGATTCGGACCCCGAGGCCGAATGGAGGGAAACCGAAGCCAAGGCGCGCGCCGTGATCCGCGCCGCCGAGCAGGTCCAGGATGGCCTGGACTCCGATATCTGAGAGAACAGGAGACAGACGCCATGCTGCTGATGATCGACAACTACGATTCGTTCACCTACAACCTGGTCCAATACTTTGGCGAACTGGGGGTGGAGGTGCACACCTACCGCAACGACGAGATCACCATCGAAGAGATCGAGGCGATGAAGCCCGACCATATCTGCGTCTCGCCCGGCCCGTGCAGCCCCAAGGAAGCCGGTATCTCGGTGGCGGCGCTGCAGCATTTTGCCGGCAAGGTGCCGATGCTGGGCGTGTGCCTGGGCCACCAGGCTATCGGCGAGGCGTTCGGCGGCAAGGTGATCCGCGCCAAGCAGGTGATGCACGGCAAGGTCAGCACCATCGAGACCACGCAGCAAGGCGTGTTCAGCGGCCTGCCCAAGCACTTCGACGTGACGCGCTATCATTCACTGGCAATCGAGCGCGAGACCCTGCCCGATTGCCTGGAGATCACCGCCTGGACCCCGGACGGCGAAATCATGGGCGTGCGCCACAAGGCGCTCGCCATCGAAGGCGTGCAGTTCCATCCCGAGTCGATCCTGTCCGAGCATGGCCATGCGATGCTGGCCAACTTCGTCAAGGCGCCGCGATGAGACTGCTCGACGCCGCGCCTTCCAGCACCCAACATGCCATCCAGACTGTCAACGAGAACGCCATGATCACGCCGCAAGAAGCCCTGACGCGCTGCATCGAGCACCGCGAAATCTTCCATGACGAGATGCTGCACCTGATGCGGCAGATCATGCAGGCGCAGATCTCGCCGGTGATGGCCGCCGCCATCCTGACCGGCCTGCGCGTGAAGAAGGAAACCATCGGCGAGATCTCCGCCGCCGCGCAGGTGATGCGCGAGTTCGCCAACAAGGTGCCGGTGAAAGACCGCGAGAATTTCGTCGATATCGTCGGCACCGGCGGCGATGGCTCGCATACGTTCAATATCTCGACTGCTTCGATGTTCGTCGCCGCCGCGGCGGGTGCGAAGATCGCCAAGCACGGCAACCGTGGCGTCAGCTCCAAGTCGGGCAGCGCCGACGTGCTGGAGGCGCTCGGCGTCAACATCATGCTCACGCCCGAGCAGGTCGGCCAGTGCATCGAGCAGACCGGCATCGGCTTCATGTTCGCCCCTACGCACCATCCGGCGATGAAGAACGTCGCGCCGATACGCAAGGAAATGGGCGTGCGCACCATCTTCAATATCCTGGGCCCGCTGACCAACCCGGCCGATGCGCCCAATATCCTGATGGGCGTGTTCCACCCCGACCTGGTCGGCATCCAGGTGCGCGTGATGCAGCGCCTGGGCGCAAAGCACGCGATTGTCGTCTACGGCAAGGATGGCATGGACGAGGTGTCGCTCGGTGCCGCCACGCTGGTCGGCGAGCTGAAGGACGGCGAGGTGCGCGAGTACGAGATCCACCCGGAAGACTTCGGCCTGTCGATGGTCTCCAACCGCGGCCTGAAGGTGGCCGATGCGGGGGAATCGAAGGAGATGTTGCTGGAAGCGCTGTCCGACGTGCCCGGCACGCCGCGCGAGATCGTGTCGCTGAACGCCGGCACCGCGCTGTACGCCGCCAATGTGGCCGACTCGATCGAGGACGGCATCCGCCGCGCGCGCGAGGCCATCGCCAGCGGCGCTGCGCGCGAGAAGCTCGACCAGTTCGTGCGCGCCACGCAGCAATTCAAATAAGAGGCGCTGATATGTCAGATATCCTGGACAAAATCCTGGCCGTGAAGGCCGATGAAGTGGCCGCCGCGCGCAAGAAGCGCGACCTGCCCAGCCTGCGCGCCGAGGCCGAGAGCCTGCGCACCGAGCCCGGCCTGGCACCGCGCGGTTTCGAGCGCGCGCTGCGCGAAAAGATCGCGGCTGGCCATGCCGGCGTGATCGCGGAGGTGAAGAAGGCCTCGCCGTCCAAGGGCGTGCTGCGCGAGAACTTCGTGCCCGAAGCCATCGCCGAGAGCTATGCCACCCACGGCGCGGCCTGCCTGTCGGTGCTGACCGACGTGAATTTCTTCCAGGGCCATGCCGATTACCTGAAGCGCGCGCGCGGCGCGTGCCCGCTGCCTGCGCTGCGCAAGGACTTCATGGTCGACCTGTACCAGGTCTACGAGGCCCGCACCTGGGGCGCCGACTGCATCCTGCTGATCGTCGCCGCGCTGGACCATGGCCTGATGGCCGAGCTGGAAGCCTGTGCGCTGGAACTCGGCATGGACGTGCTGGTGGAAGTGCACGGCGACGATGAGCTCGACGCCGCGCTGCGGCTGAAGACGCCGCTGCTGGGCGTGAATAACCGCAACCTGCGCACGTTCGAGGTGTCGCTGGACAATACGCTGGGCCTGCTGCCGCATATTTCGGCTGACAAGCTGGTGGTGACCGAATCGGGCATCCTCGGCCAGGCGGATGTGAAGCGCATGCGCGATGCCAATGTGCATGCGTTCCTGGTGGGCGAGGCGTTCATGCGGGCGCCGGATCCGGGGGTGGAGCTGGCGCGGTTGTTTGGCTGAGGGTAAAGACCTACCGCTTGTTTGCTCCCCTCTCCCGCAAGCGGGAGAGGGGACCGGCTGGTGGTGATTGGGAAGCCATCGCCATTGCCCACCGTTAAATCCTCGCCATGCCCCAGGAAATCGAACTCAAACTCGCCGTCCCCGACGCCGCCCTCGCCCCGCTGGCCGCCTGGCTCGACGCCAACGGCCAGCCGCAGGGCGAAGCGACCCTGCTCAACGTCTACCTCGACACGCCCGAACACGACCTGGCGCAGGCCCGCGCCGCGCTGCGCCTGCGCCGCAAGGGCGCGCAATGGCTGCAGACGCTGAAGACCGCCGGCAGCAGCCAGGCAGGCTTGGCCACGCGCCATGAATGGGAAACCGGAATCGCCGGGGAGGCCATCGAGCTGCAGACCTTCCCCGCTGAAGCGCAATCCGTGCTCGCGCCACTGGTCAGCAAGCTGGCACCGGTGTTCCGTACCGACTTCATCCGCCGCACCTGGATCGTCACGCAGGACGGCGCGCGTATCGAGGCTGCCCTCGACACCGGCACCATTACCGCGCCGGCCAGCGCCGCGCAGGAACGCATCCAGGAACTCGAACTGGAATGGCTCGACGGCGACGCCGCGCACGCGGCCGATGCCCTGCGCGCCTTCGCCGCACAGCTTGGCGCCGTGGCCACGCTGGCGCCTTCCGATCTCAGCAAAGCCGCGCGCGGCTACCGCCTCGCGGGAATCGCCGAAGGCAAGGCGTCATAATCGCGGTTTTCCCCGCCAGGCATTCCTTACGCATGCAAGCCGATCTCTTCGCCGCCGAAGCGCCCTGTGCCCCCGGCGAGCCCTCCCCCGCCGCCAGCCTGCAGGCCCAGGCCGATGCCCTCCCCGCCGCGTGGCGCGCGCTGCTGGCGCCCTGCATCACCGTGCCGGCATGGCAGGAGCTGGCCGCCTTTGTCGATGGTGAACGCGCCGCCGGCAAACCGGTGTTCCCGCACCACGTCTTCCACGCGCTGCACCTGACGCCGCCGGATGCGGTCAAGGTGGTGATCCTGGGCCAGGATCCATACCACGGCACCGGCACCGTCGGCGGCGTGGAGCTGCCGCAGGCGCACGGCCTGGCCTTCTCAGTGCAGGAAGGCATCAAGGTGCCGCCCAGCCTGCGCAACATCTTCAAGGAAATCGCCGCCGAGTTCGGCGTGGATAGCACCCCGCCGCGCACCTCGGGCAACCTGGAAGGCTGGGCACGCCAGGGCGTGCTGCTGCTCAACACCGTGCTGACGGTCGAGCAGGGCCAGGCCGCCAGCCACGCGCGCCGCGGCTGGGAAGCGGTCACGGACTGCCTGATCCACGCGCTGGCGGCAAGCCGCCCGAACCTGGTGTTCATGCTGTGGGGCAGCCACGCCCAGGCGAAGAAACCGTTGCTCGGCGACGGCCACCGCGTGCTCGAAGCGCCGCATCCTTCGCCGCTGTCGGCGCATCGCGGCTTTCTCGGCTGCGGCCACTTCCGCGAAGCCAACCGCTGGCTCGAAGCGCACGGCCGCACGCCGGTCGACTGGACCGCGGCCTGATCGACTAGATCGTCGGCCGGAACTCGAAGCCGGCGAACTCCCCTTCCCCGCGCCCGACCTCGACAAACGTCACTTGCGCCGCCGGCGGGCCCGTTTCCATCCACGCCTGCAGCGCTTCCAGCTGCTTGACGGTGCCGTGCGCCATCACCTCGACGGTGCCGTCGACCCGGTTGCGCACCCAGCCGCCCAGCCCGAGTTCATCCGCGGCGTCGGCGCAGGCGGCGCGATAGCCGACGCCCTGCACGCGCCCATGCGCGACCAGGCGCCAGGTTGCCTTCTTCATGGCCGTTTCCCCGTGAGCGCACGCGAGGCGTGCGCGTTCTGTGATCGACACCAAGTAAACTAGACCGCCATGCCGGGCGTTACAAAGGGATGCGCGCCGCCCGGGTGAAGCCGGCTGCATGCGCCAGTAAGTCCGATCATCCTGGCCGTGATCCTGATGATCGCGTTCGCTGCGCAGCAGATGAATGCCCCGTTCCACCCCGACCAGCAGCTGGCGGTGCACCTGGACGTGGCCTACCCTGCCCTACTACCTGATGCGCACCAGCATCCGCATGCTGGCGGCACTGGCGGCGTCGCTGCTGTTCTCGCTGGCGTTCGCGGCACTGGCGTCCAAGAGCCGCACCGCCGAGAAGGTGCTGGTGCCGGCGCTGGGGGGCGGTATGGGGAGATCTTTGAGTACAGCTATAACAGCGGGATGCTGACGTTGCCTGAGGATGAGATGCCGGAGGGGCACGGCCTTTAACGCCGCGACAGATTTTCTCCCCTCCCGCAAGCGGGAGAGGGGAGAAAACCCATCGGGACTCGAACGCGTGATTAAGAACGCGCCCGCATCGCCCGCCCGATCGCCCCGGTACGCAGCGCGATCTTGGCCGCGTCCTCGCGCAGCGCGCGCAGCCGGCGCTCCAGCACTGCGTTGGCGGGACGGCCAGTGGAGCTGGACGCCGGCCCGGCCTGCTCGCTAGACTCGCCCAGAGCGGCAGCCTGTACCAGCGTATCGGTGCGGCGCTTGTCCGCCGAGTCCGCCAGCCGCGCGCGGCGCTCGGCCGCCGCATCCTCCTCGGCTTCAGCGACATCGGCCACGACCGGCCCTGCCGCTACCGCCAGCGGCGCCTGCGCTTCGGCCAACACAGGCGCGCGTTCGCGGCGGATAAAGCCCGCGCCGCGCCCGCCGCCACGCTCGTCGGCATGCAGCCGCTCGCTGGCCAGCTGCAGGCTGTTGCGCGCCGCTTCGGTAGCCTGCTCGATGGCCGCCTCGGCCGCGGGAATATCCAGCTCATCGTAGTGCTGCCGCACCTGGATCCGCGCCGCCGCCACGTGCGCCGCCACCAGGTAGTTCTGCACGATAAAGCGGTTCAGGTTGTCGACCGCGCGATGCCGGCTCCTGGGCTCGTCCAGCATGCGCTGGAACGAAGAGATCAGCGCCGACAGGTTGTCCATGAACTGCTTGCGCTGCACGCGATAGGCAAAGTCGTCCTTGGCCCGGCGCAGCAGCAGGTCGCGCGTTGCGGCGATATAGCGGCGGTTGGCCTGCAGCACGTTCTCCACCAGCTTGGGGATGGCGCGGTATTCCCAGCTCGGCAGCACGAAGCTGAACAACGAGGCGATGATGCCGCCGATCACCGTATCGACCAGCCGCTCACCCGCCACCGTCGGGCTGCCCGGCATCAGCAGGTTGATCTGGATGAGCACCTGGATGCAGGCCGCGATCGCGGTATAGCGGTACTTGATGGTCACGAACGCGGCGCTGGCCACCAGCGCCAGAAACAGCACGCCCAGCAGTATCAGCGGCTCGTCCACCACCTTCAGGATCCCCACCGCCACCACGCAGCCGATCAGCGTGCCGATCACGCGGTCGTTGTAGCGCTGCTTGGTCATGCTGAAGTTCGGCTTCAGGATGACGATGATGGTCAGCAGGATCCAGTAGCTGTGCGAGGCGTACGGCAGGTGGTTGGTGATCCACAGCCCCAGCGCCACCGCCATCGACATGCGCAGCGCAAAGCGGAACGCCGGCGAGCGCCAGTGCAGGTTTTCGCGCAGCACGCCCAGCTCGTACTTCTGGCGCGTCAGGAACGGCGTCATGTCGCTGCCCGGCAGCACCTTGGCCGGCTCCACCGGCGTGCGCGAGGCCTCGTGCAGCTGCCCGATCAGCGTGATCGCGCCGCGGATCATGTCCAGCGTCTCGGCCAGCGCCGTCATCGCCGCGGGCTTGATGTGGTGGTGGCGCAGCTGCGCGATCTCGGCCTCGACCGCGCGCAGGCCTTCGCGGTATTCCACCGTCGCGTAAGAGCCGCGCCCGCGCGTGACCTCGTAGGCGATCTCTTCCACGTCCTTGCACATCAGCACTACCAGCCCGCGCAGGTGGTCCAGCACCGGCGTGCCGCCGAAGGTCTGGCGCAGCAGCGGGTAGTCGGTGTTGGTGGACAGCACGTACTCGTACAGGTCGAGCATGCGCAGGTGCACCTGCACCAGCAGCCCGTCATGCGGCGTGCGGTTGCCGCGCAGCACCAGGTCGCGCGCGGCCTGCTGGCGCTCGGCCACCACGATCTGCTGGCGCACCAGCTGGTTGAACTGGGCATCGTAGTCATTGCCGGCGTCGTAGAAGCCGGCCTTGATCTCGAGGTAGCCGGCCAGCTCGTACAGCGACTCGGCCAGTACCTGTTGCCTGGTGCGCCGCTCGGTCAGCCAGCTCACCAGCATCGCGTAGCCGAGGTAGGCCACCGCGCCGGCGCTGAACTGCGCCGCATGGACCAGCGCGCGCTCGACCACGAAGTCCTCGTTGATCGTGAGCGTCATCACGAACAGCGCGGCGAATTGCAGCGGCAAGGTCTTGTTGCCGTACACCGTCATCATGGCGGCGAGGAACGTCACCAGCACCAGCACGAACGGCATCACCCGCGGGAACGGCGTGGTCAGCGCCACCACCAGCGTCACCGCGCTGCACAGCAGCACGCTCGCCAGCATCTCGTTGAATTTGTGGTTCAGCGGGCTGGGCAGGTCCATCAGGCTGGTGCACAGCGCGCCCATCGACACCACCATCGCGGTGGGCAGGTCGGAGAAATGCAGCGCGATCAGCGTGGCGCCGATCACCCCGGTGGCCGAGCGCAGCCCCCGATATACGTAGTGCGAATACAGGAAGGTGCGGGGGTCGTGCGCGTATTGCATACGGCGATGCGGCCGGGGCGGTGGCTGGGTTGTGGGGGATCGCTGCGCTACGTCACTGGCCCAGCCAGCGCGAGCGCGCCGCATGCCGGCCGTCCGCCAGCTTGACCTTGAACTGCGCCGCGGGCTCGCGCGCCAGCGTGACCGGCAGCACCTGCAGCTCGTCGCGGCGGAAGGCGTGCAGGTCGATGCGGTCGCCGGTGCGGTAGCGTCCCAGCAGCTTGTCGACCTGGCCGGGCCCCACGCGCAGGCCGTCGATGGCCACCAGCAGGTCGCCGGCCGACAGGCCCGCGGCCTGCGCCGCGCCGCCGTCCAGCACCTGCGTGACGCGTACCCAGCCGTCGTCAGTCTTGACCTTGATGCCCAGCGCCGCGGTGCGCGACGGCTTCTGCGCCTCGGCCTTGACGCCGAAGTCCCTGAACAGCGCCGCCAGCGGCAGTTCGCCGGTGCCTTCGGTCAGCGAGCGCAGCAGGCTGCCCAGCTTCAGGCCGGTCACATCGTCGAACAGCGCATACACCTCCGGCTCGGTCACGCCGCGCTGCATCGCGCCGGGCGCATAGAAGCCGCGCCCGTAGCGGCGCCACAGCGCGCGCATGACGTCGTCGAGCGAGCGCCGTCCGCGCGACTTGGCGCGGATGGTCAGGTCCAGCGCCAGCGCCACCAGCGACCCCTTGGTGTAGTAGCTGACGATGGCGTTGGGCGCGTTCTCGTCCTGGCGGTAGTACTTGGTCCAGGCATCGAACGAGCTTTCGGCCACGCTCTGCTTGGTGCGGCCGTTGCCGCGCAGCACGCCGTTCCAGGTCTTGCCCAGCATCTCGACGTACTGCGCCTCGGTCACGCAGCCCGAGCGCACCAGCACCAGGTCGTCGTAGTAGCTGGTGAAGCCCTCGAACAGCCACAGCAGCGGCGTGTAGGCTTCGTCGGCCAGCCGGTACGGCACGAACGCGGCGGGCTTGATGCGCTTGACGTTCCAGGTGTGGAAATACTCGTGGCTGCACAGGCCCAGGAAGGTGCGATAGCCCTCGCTGGTGTCGCTGTCGCCGCGCACCGGCAGGTCATTGCGCGCGCACATCAGCGCGGTGCTGGCGCGGTGCTCGAGGCCGCCGTAGCCGTCGGTGGTGACCATCGTCATGAAGACGTAGCGGCGGTTGCTGTCCAGGAACGGCGCCTCGGCGCTGCGGGGTTCGAACAGGCGGATCTGGTTTTCGCAGATGCGCTTGAGGTCGCGGCAGACGCGCTCGAGGTCGAGGTTGGGCACGCGGCCGGTGAAGACCACGTCGTGCTGCGCGCCACAGGCACGGAAGCTGGCGAGCTGGAAGTTGCCCATCTCGACAGGGTGGTCGACCAGTTCGTCGTAGTCGGCAACCTGGTAGCGGCCGAAGCCGTAGCGCTTCGCGCCGTCGCGGCCCGGCGCTTCCGGCATCGCGGTGGCGACACGCCAGCCGCGGTAGGCCTCGCCTTCGGGCGCGTGGATATCGACGGTGCATGGCCGCTCGGCCTGGCCTTCGACGCACAGGAACACCGAGCTGCCGTTGAAGAAGCCATGGGTGGCGTCCAGGTGCGCGGCGCGCACCGACAGGTCCCAGGCATAGACTTCGTAGCTCAGCATCAGCGGGCCGTCCGACAGGCTCACCGGCGCGGCCTGCCAGCTCTGCTTGTCGAGCTTGGTCAGCGGGACTTCGCGGCCGCCGGCATCGGCACGGATGCGCACGATATGGCGGGCGAAGTCGCGGATCATGTAGCTGCCCGGGATCCACGCGGGCAGCGTGAAGCGCTGGCCGGCGGGATCGGGCTCGCTCACCGTGACGGTGACGGCAAACAGGTGCGCCTCAGGCGCAAGCGGGGCGATGGCGTAGCGGATCGGCGTCATGGGCAGGATTGTAACGTCGGCGCACCGCTGGCCTCGCCGACGCTGGTGAAGCAGCCGGTCGCCGCTCAGGCACGATTGACGTCGACCACCACGCGGCCGCGCATGCCGCCTTCCACGATCCTGCGGCCGGCGTCGATCGCCTCGGCCAGCCCGATCTCGCGCGTGATCGCGTTCAGGCGATCCGGCTCCAGGTCGCTCGCCAGCCGCTGCCACGCGCGCTCGCGCAGCGGCATGGCCGCCATCACGCTGTCGATGCCGTGCAGCGTAACGCCGCGCAGGATGAACGGCGCCACCGATGCCGGGAAGTCCATCCCCTGCGCCAGCCCGCACGCCGTCACCACGCCGCCGTAGTGCACCTGCGCGCACGCGTTGACCAGGGTATGCGAGCCGACCGAATCCACCACCGCGGCCCAGCGCTCCTTCTGCAGCGGCTTGCCGGGCGCGCCAAGCTCGGCGCGGTCGATGACATCGGCAGCGCCCAGCGCCTTCAGGAAGTCGGCTTCATTGGTCTTGCCGGTCGACGCCACCACCTTGTAGCCCAGCTTGCTCAGCACCGCGATCGCGACCGAGCCCACGCCGCCGGAAGCGCCGGTCACCAGCACCTCGCCATCGCCGGGCTGCACCGGGCCGTTGACGCCGCCGCGCTCCAGCGCCAGCACCGACAGCATCGCGGTATAGCCGGCGGTGCCGATCGCCATGGCCTGGCGCGTGGTGAAGGCATCGGGCAGGCGCACCAGCCAGTCACCCTTCAGCCGCGCGCGCTGCGCCAGGCAGCCCCAGTGGGTCTCGCCCACGCCGTAGCCGTTCAGCACCACCTTGTCGCCGGCCTGCCAGCGCGCGCTGGACGATTCCAGCACCGTGCCGGCGCCGTCGATGCCCGCCACCATCGGCCACTTGCGCACCACCGGCGAGCGGCCCGTGATCGCCAGGCCGTCCTTGAAGTTGATGGTGGAGTAGTCCACGGCGACCAGCACGTCGCCATCGGCGGGCAACTGCGCTTCGTCTAGCGTGGCCAGATTGGCCTGGGTGGCGCCGTCGGCCTGGGTCAGCAGCAATGCCTGGAACGTCATGGTGTCTCCTAGTCGCCTGGCGGCGATCGCTTGGGAATGAGGGGAATGCGGAAAGCAGAACGGCCGGACAAGTCCGGCCGTCGATCAAGCCGGGACGGGGCCGGCGCGCGCTTATTTCTTGATGCTGGCGAGCTTCTTCTCCAGCGTGGCCACGTCGGCCGCGCCCGGGATACGGGTGCCATCCATGAAGAACACTGCCGGCGTGCCGGTCACGTTCATGCTATGGCCCAGCGCCAGGTTTTCCTGCAACGGCGTCTGGCAGCTGCCGTTGCCGGTCAGCGCGACCTGCTTGAGCATCCAGTCGCGCCACGCCTTGGTGCGGTCGGCCGCGCACCAGACCTGCTTGGCCTTGGTTTCCGAGTCGGGCGACAGCACCGGGTACAGGAAGGTGTACACGGTGATGTTGTCCATCTGCTGGAAGGTCTGCTCGATGCGCTTGCAGTAGCCGCAGTTCGGGTCGGAGAACACCGCGATCTGGCGGCTGCCATCGCCCTTGGTCCACTTGATCGCGCGCGCCAGCGGCAGGTCCGACCACTTGATGCGGTTGATCTCGGCCATCCGCTCTTCGGTCAGGTTGGTGCCGGTGCGGGTGTCGATCATCTCGCCGTTGAGGATGTAGCGGCCGGTGCTGTCGGTGTAGACCACCTGCCCGCCGATATTGGCCTCGAATAGCCCCGGCACCGGAGTCTTGCTGACACTTTTCACCTCGGCGCGGCCGCCCAGCACCTTCTGCAGCGACTCCTTGATGCGGTCGGTGCCGGGTTCACCCGCCGCCATGGCATGCAGGGCAAAGCCGGCCGCGGCCAGGCCGCCAACGACGGCGGTGACGGTGGCGCTGCGGACAGGGTGGCGGCGCAGGAATTGGAACATGTGGACTCCAGGGGTGTTCGGTGATCGGGTGATCGTTCGGGGCGCGGTGGCGGCGTCAGCCGAGCGCGCGCCCGATCAGGAAACGCTTGAGCAGCGGCTGGCCGCCTACCGCGCGCATGCCGGTGTTGCGCACCACCCGCGCCACGCCGCCGGGCAGCGAGAACAGCCGGTGCAGCCCGTCGGTGGCCGCGGTCAGCGACAGCAGGTCGGTGGCGCGCGCGCGCTCGTAGCGGCGCAGCAGGCGCAGGTCGCCCTCGCTGCGGAAAGGTTCTTTGTCGGCCATCACGCGGCCAAGTTCCGCCACATCGCGCAGTCCCAGGTTCATGCCCTGCCCCGCCAGCGGGTGCACCACGTGGGCGGCGTCGCCGACCAGCGCCACGTGCGGCTGCACGAACTGGTCGGCGCGCTGCAGCACCAGCGGGAAGCCCTGCGCCGGCGTCACGCAGCGCAACGTGCCGAACTGGCTGCCAACCGCGCCGGCGGCGCCCTGCATCACGGTGGCGGCAAGCGCCTCGGGCGACAGCGCGAGCAGGTCGCGCGCGTGCGCTTCGTCTGCCGACCAGACCATCGAGACATGGTTGCCCGGCAGCGGCAGCATCGCCAGTACCTCGCCGTTGGCAGGCTCTTCGTCGGCCATCAGCTTTTCCGGCGCGCCCAGGAACCACTGCCAGGCGGTCTCGTGGTGCGGACGCTCGCAGGCAAAGTTGGCGACCACGCCAAGCTGGCGGTACTTGCGCGTGCTGACGCCGATATGGCACTGCTGGCGCAGCCACGAGCGCGCGCCGTCGGCGCCGATCGCCAGCGCCGTGCGCAGCTTGTTGCCGTTGTCCAGCGTCAGGGTAATGCCCTCCGGATCGCGCTCGCATACGGTGGCGGTGCCGTCATGCCAGGTCACCTGGTGCTGGAAGCCTAGCGCGGTGTCGAGCGCGCGCTCGACATGGCCGGATTCGATGATCCACGCCAGTTGCGGCACCGCCGCGGCGTACGCGGAGAAATGCAGGTCGCCGTCCAGGCTGGGCGAGGTCTCGGCGGCGCTGACGTCGCCAAAGACACGCATGTCGCGCACCGGCTGGATGCGAGCCGGGTCCAGCGCCTCCCACACGCGCATCCGCTCCAGCAGCGCCTGCGAGCTGGCGGAGAAGGCATAGATACGGCTGTCCCAATCCTCGGCTGGCGCGCGGCCGACGCCGCGGGGCGGCTTCGGCGCCACCAGCGCCACGTCCATGCCCTGCTGGGCCAGCAACAAGGCACAGGACTTGCCGACGATGCCGCCGCCGACGACGGCCACCTGGAAAGCGGAAGAATTGCGCGCAGCGGTGCGCGCGGACGCGTGGGATCGGGTCATGGCTGGATTATAGCCACGTCACTCCGGGGCCCTTCGGGCGCGGCCGGTCATTATTTCCTCAGGTCATTAGGCATATGACAAAACTGTCGGTGCGTGGGTCAAAGTTCGGAAACGCACAGCCTATATTGAAACGAATTGTTTCTGACCGGGGACGAACCACCTGAAGGGAGGTGGAGCAATGAAGAGGGCGCTTTGGATTGCCGCGGTTGGTATCGCGGTTGCAGGGGGATCGGCATTCGGAGGCACGACTGGCCCGCGGGACGTTTATACCGACGGCGCCAAGGTCTCCAAGTTCGATGTGTATTCGGATGGAGCACGGTCAATCGACCGGCGGGATGTATTCCTGGATGGTGCAAGGGCAATCGACAGGCGCGACATGTTTACGGACGGCGCCAAGACGACGGATAAGCGGGACCAGTTCACGGACGGCGCATGAACGTCGTGAACCTCGATTGAGCGGAAGCGGCGCTCACGCAACGGCCAGGAAGACTTTCCTGGCCGTCTTGTTTTATATGCGGGTGGAACGGCGACCGGCCAGCAACCCGGAGGCCCGATAGGGTTACAATTGCCGTTTTCCGTGGCAGACCCCGTATAGCCGTCGAGCCCGCGCTCGATGTGACGTGTTTGTCTCGTCCGATGCAGTCCCGCCACTGGCCCCGCCAGGCGCCCGTCGCCAGCCCGCCCGGCACCGGACCGCATCCTGCAAACCCTTGATTTCTAAGACAAGACCATGAGCCTCAAATGCGGCATCGTCGGCCTGCCCAACGTCGGCAAGTCCACGCTGTTCAATGCCCTGACCAAGGCCGGCATCGCCGCCGAAAACTATCCGTTCTGCACGATCGAGCCCAATGTGGGCGTGGTCGAAGTGCCGGATCCGAGGCTCGCCAGCCTGGCCGAGATCGTCAGGCCTGAGCGCATCCTGCCGGCCACGGTCGAGTTCGTCGACATCGCCGGCCTGGTCGCGGGCGCTTCCAAGGGTGAAGGCCTGGGCAACCAGTTCCTGGCCAATATCCGCGAAACCGATGCCATCACCCACGTGGTGCGCTGCTTCGAAGACGACAACGTGATCCACGTGGCCGGCAAGGTCGATCCGCTGTCGGACATCGAGGTCATCAACACCGAACTCGCACTGGCCGACCTGGCCACCGTGGAAAAGGCCCTGGCCCGCTATATCAAGCCGGCCCGCGCCGGCGACAAGGAAGCGCAGCGCCTGGTCGCCGTGCTGGAAAAGGCGCAAGCCGTGCTCGACCAGGCCAAGGCCGTGCGCACCCTCGACCTGGCCCCGGAAGAATGGGACGCCATCCGTCCATTCTGCCTGATCACCGCCAAGCCGACCATGTATGTCGCCAACGTGCGTGAAGACGGCTTCGAGAACAACCCGCACCTGGACGCGGTGCGCGAGTACGCCAAGCAGACCAATTCGCCGGTGGTAGCCGTGTGCGCCGCCATCGAAGCCGAGATCGCCGACCTGGACGACGCCGACAAGGCCGAATTCCTGGCCGACCTGGGCATGGAAGAGCCGGGCCTGGACCGCGTGATCCGCGCCGGCTTCAAGCTGCTTGGCCTGCAGACCTACTTCACTGCCGGCGTGAAGGAAGTGCGCGCCTGGACCATCCATGTCGGCGACACGGCGCCCAAGGCGGCCGGCGTGATCCATACTGACTTCGAACGCGGCTTTATCCGTGCGCAGACCATTGCCTTCGACGACTACATCTCGTTCAAGGGCGAGACCGGCGCCAAGGAAGCCGGCAAGATGCGGGCGGAAGGCAAGGAATACGTGGTGAAGGATGGGGATGTGCTGAACTTCCTGTTCAACGTCTGAGCCAGCCCCCGACGCCAAAAAACCCGCGATTTCGCGGGTTTTTTGTTTTCTGCCGGGCGCGGGGGAACCGCCCGCCGCTTCACAGCTTTTCCATTTCCTTCCCCCGCAGCCCCACCAGCAGCGCCTGGCCGTCCGCCCCCACGCGGAACTCCCCGTACATGGCCTGGGCAAAGCGCTCGCCCTGCCCCTCCTGGAAGAAATACGCATCGGTCGACACCTGCACCTGCGCCCCGCCCCAGCGCGACCGCGCCGCCTGGAAGCGCAGCAACTGCTCGCCCACGCCCAGCGGCCCGCCGTCATGCAGCCGCACGAAGCTGGCCACGCCCTGCGCGTCGCGCCGGATCACCGCCACGCCGTCGCGCGGCGGGCGCTGCGCCGGCCCCTGCGCCGTGCGGATCTGGTTGCCGATGGCGAAGTTCAGCGCCATGTAGTCGCCCTGCATCAGCGATCGCGGATCGACCGGCGCGAGCCGCAGCAAGACGGTGTCGCCGCGTGCCAGCAGCGTTTCTTTGCCGGCGATGCCGGCGGCGGCCAGCGCCAGGGTCAGCGCCCAGGCGGTCACGATCCAGCGCTTCATGCGAACTCCTTGCCGGTGCGACCGCGCAGCAGCCAGTGGCGCCCGGCCAGCAACAGCACACCCGCCGCTGCCAGCGTGACGGACTTGGCCGGCAGGGTCCAGTGCAGCGCGCTGTAGTACCAGACGAAGCCGACGGCAATGGCGGTGACGCCCAAGCCCATCCAGGCCATGGAAGCCCGGCGCAGGGCCAGTGCCAGCGCCAGCGCGCCGGCCACGACGGCAGGCGCCGCGGCCATCAGTGCGCCAAAGGCGAGCGTGCCGGCGAGCACTGCCGCCTGCATGGCGGAGCCAGTGGCCAGGCGGCGGCACTCGGCCAGGGAAAAGCCCGCCAGCACCAGCGTCAGCAGCGCGCCCCCCATCCAGTGCGCGACCGACAGCCGCCCCGCCTCCGGACCGAACAGCCACGTCATCGGATGACTCATCCCGGTCACCACCAGCGCCATGGCGAGCGCGGCCAGCAGCGTGGCATCGGCGAGCGGCTCCAGCAGTGCATGCCGCCCCGCCGCGCACACGCGCGCCTCTGCCAGCGTGAAGGCGGTCACCAGCGCGCAGCCCAGCGGCGCCAGCCAGCCGAGCGTCCACGTCAGCGCGCGCCAGTCATCGGAGGATCCGTGCGGCAGGGCAAGATGCAGTGCGCCCGCCAGCCCGATCCACACGCCAAGCCCGCACAGCAGCCGGTGCAACCGGTTGGGCACCAGCAACACCAGCACGCCTTCGAACAGCGCGATGCCGGCCCAGAATCCGGCGGTCCCGGTCACGCGCGCAAAGCCAAGCGCCTCCACCAGCCCATACACCGCCATCCCCTGCCCGCACAGGCTGACCGCCAGCGCGAACTGGCTCGCCGCGATCCCGCCGCCACGCCAGTACAGCAACGCGGCCAGCGCGATCATGGCCAGCCCGGTCACGGCCATGGCGATGCCGTTCTCGCGCGCGGCCACGAACACCGTCCCAACCAGGAACATCTGGAAAAACAAGGCGCCAAGCCAGCCGGCCGCGCCCATCAGGCAGCGCACCGCCCACGGCGCGTGGCTGTGCTCCGGGCATTCGCCCTGCACCGCGCCGCGCGCGGCCAGTTCCTGCCAGAGCCGTTGCTCGGTCTGCAAGGTGGTGCTCATGCCTGCTCCGGTTGGGCGCGCAGTTGAGCGCGATAAGCGCGCATCAGCCACGCCGCCGCGCCTGCGGCCAGGCCAATGGTGACCAGCCCGAGCAGCAGGAATGCGCCGAAGTCGCCCTTGCCCTCGAACAGCAGCTTGCCGAGTCCGGCCACCACCAGCACGATGCCGGTCAGGCAGGTCAGGCTCAGCACGACGATATCGAAGGCGCGTTGCCGGTACCACCACGCCAGACCTGCCAGCACGGCCAGCGCAACCACGAATGATGCCGCATCGAAGCGGCTGTCGAACAGGCTGGTCAGGCCCAGCGAGCCGGCCTGCACGCAGGCCAGCGCAGCCAGCAGGCGGCTGCCGGTCTGTCCCCGGAAGCCCAGCCCGGACGCGCGGGCGGCCAGCAGGTGCCACAGCGCCAGTTGCAGCAGCACCGCCCCCAGCAACGCCAGCGTGGCGGTGCGCAGGTAGCGGCTGTCGAACAGCAGCGCAAACAGGCCTTCCATGCCGAAACGGATGCTGAAGTAGCGCAGCAGCGCCACGTTGCCGACCACCAGCACCAGCCACCAGTGCGGCGCAGCGCGCGCCGCCAGCGCCCACGGCACCGCCAGCAGCGCCCACAGCGCAAACAGCTGCCAGGCATCGGCGCCGGTCTGGTAGGTCTGGCCGATCACGGCGAGCAGCACGCCGGACAGCACCTGCGCGCCCCCGAGCGCGGCGCGGCCGGCGGCGTCGGCGGCGGGTCGCAGCCACGCGAACGCTGCCAGCACCGTGATGGCGGCGGCGAGCAAGCCAAATTTGGAGAACTTGTGCAGGTCTTGCCAGTTGAAGGCAAAGAAGACGATCACGCCGGCGCATAGCAGGGCGGTGCCCAGCGCCATCAGCGCCTGGTCGAGCCAGCGGCGCCAGTCGGTAGCGGCCGGCTCGGTGCGTGCCCAGGGGGCGGCGATCGCCTCGGCAGCCAGCCGTCCGCGTGCGCGCCAGTCGGCCAGCGCCCGGCGGATGGCGCGCCGTTCGCCGTTTGCCACAGTGGAGGTTTGCATGCTCGCCCTTGCGTGCCCCGATGCGTGGGACTTTAGCAAAGCGCAGCCCGGGCCGCACCTTGCGGCGTGCCGGCGCTATGCCTGCCGCATGGGCGCCGGTATGCTCTGGGTTTCGCCTTCCACTCCGCCTGCCCCATGACCCTGGGAATCCTTGCCGCCATCCACGATGAAGTCGACGGCCTGGTGGCCGCGATGCGCCACGACGACAGCCGCGCCACGGTGCACACCATCGGCATGCGCGACTACTACGTCGGCAACCTGTACGGCCAGCCGTGCGTGCTGGTGCTGGCGCGCATGGGCAAGGTGGCAGCCTCGGCGACCACGGTCACGCTGATCCGGGAGTTCGGCGCCACCCAGGTGGTGTTTACCGGGCTGGCGGGCGGCGTCGGCGCCGACACCAATGTCGGCGACATCGTCATCGCGGACCGGACGATCCAGCACGACCTCGACGCGCGCCCGTTCTTCGGCCGCCATGAAGTGCCGCTGCTGGACCGCGCCGAGTTCCCGGCCGACCCGGCGCTGACCGCCGAACTGGAAGGCGCGGCCGCGGATTTCCTGCGCCTCGACCTGGGCGCCGACGTGCCGCCCGAGGTGCTGGCCCGCTTCGGCGTGGCCACGCCGGGGCTGCACAAGGGCATGATCGCCAGCGGCGACCAGTTTATCGGGGCCCCGGCTGCGGTGGCGGAACTGCGCGAGCGGCTGCCCGGCCTGCTGGCGGTGGAAATGGAAGGCGCCGCGGTGGCGCAGGTGTGCCATGAATACGGCGTCCCGTACGCGGTCATGCGCACGGTGTCGGACCGGGCGGACGATACCGCCCATGTGGATTTCGCGGCATTCCTGAAGGAGGTGGCCAGCCACTATTCCAATGGCGTGCTGCGCCGGCTGCTGGCCGCGCGGGCTGAAGCGGATCCCGTGCGCACCTGACCAGGATCAAGCGGCGCGCAGATTCCAGGCCGCCGCGTCGGTTCTGTCCTTACCGTCCGCGCGGCCGGACGGCTCCCCAGGCGCCGACCAGGATGGCGGCGCCGGCAATCACCGCCAGCCAGCTGCTGAGCTGCCCGTCGACGAACAGGTGCAGCGCGCGGCCACCGTAGAAAGCGGCCGCCGCGCCCGCCGCGCCCAGCATCAGCGCGGCCGGCAGGGTCACGACGCGTCCTGCCGGATGCAGCCGGCGCGCAGCCAGTCCCACCAGCAAACCCACGATCAAAGTGCCCAGCATCCAATTCTCCTGTGTAGCCTGAATCACAGCCGCTTCCGGCTGCGCCGTAACGATACTGCAAACCAGACGGCTGCGACGCATACTGGGTATGCGCCTGCAATCTGTGGTACCGGCGGTATAATGGCAACCGGTCCGGCCACGCTCCGGATCGTACCTGTCCCCAACAAATGCAACTGCTCGCGATCGGCATCAACCACACGACGGCACCAGTCTCGCTGCGCGAGCGGGTGGCGTTTCCGCTCGAGCAGATCAAACCGGCACTGGGAGCGCTGCGCGAGCACCTGTCCGGCCGCAGCGGCACCGAAGCCGCCATCCTTTCCACCTGTAACCGCACCGAGATCTACTGCGCCACCGACGTCCTGAAGCCGGGCCAGGAAGGTTTCGAGCACACCCTGCGGTGGCTGTCGCAGCACCACAACGTGCCGGCCGGCGACCTGGCCCCGCACCTGTACGCGCTGCCGCAGTCCGAAGCCGTGCGCCACGCCTTCCGCGTGGCCAGCGGGCTGGATTCGATGGTGCTGGGCGAGACCCAGATCCTGGGCCAGCTCAAGGACGCGGTGCGCACCGCCGGCGAGGCCGGCTCGCTGGGGACGTACCTGAACCAGCTGTTCCAGCGCACTTTCGCAGTGGCCAAGGAAGTGCGCGGCCAGACCGAGATCGGCGCGCATTCCGTATCGATGGCCGCCGCCGCGGTGCGGCTGGCGCAACGGATTTTTGAAAGCGTCTCGACCCAGCGCGTGCTGTTTATCGGCGCGGGCGAGATGATCGAGCTGTGCGCGACCCACTTCGCCGCGCAGCAGCCGCGCCAGATCGTGGTGGCCAACCGCACCGTCGAGCGCGGCGAGAAACTGGCCGAGCAATTGTCCGGCCAGGGCCTGACCACGCAGGCGATCCGCCTGACCGACCTGGGCGAGCGGCTGCATGAATTCGACATCGTGGTGTCCTGCACCGCCAGCTCGCTGCCGATCATCGGCCTGGGCGCGGTGGAGCGCGCGGTCAAGCGCCGAAAGCACCGCCCGATCATGATGGTCGACCTGGCCGTGCCGCGCGACGTGGAACCGGAGGTCGCGCGCCTGGACGACGTCTTCCTGTACACCGTCGACGACCTCGGCGCGATCGTGCGCGAAGGCAACGCGCTGCGCCAGGCCGCCGTCGCGCAGGCCGAAGCCATCATCGAAAGCCGCGTGCAGAACTTCATGCACTGGCTCGAAACGCGCAGCGTGGTGCCGGTCATCCGCGAGCTGCAGACCAGCGGCGAAGCCATCCGCCAGGCCGAGCTGGAGCGCGCGCGCCGCATGCTGGCACGCGGCGACGACCCCGAGGCGGTGCTCGAAGCCCTGTCCGGCGCACTGACCCGCAAGTTCCTGCACGGCCCGACCCACGCGCTGAACCACACCCAGGGCGAAGACCGCGAGGCGCTGCTGCGCCTGGTGCCGGGCCTGTTCCGCCACAGCAGCCACTCCGAGCGCTAGCCGCGCTCCGGTCTTGCCGCACGCCGACCGCGCTGGCACGCCGCCGCATTCCGGCAGCCCCGGCCCACTGGCCTCCCTCCATTCCCCCGCATCCCGATGAAAGCCAGCATGCTTGCCAAGCTCGACCAACTGGCCGAGCGACTCGATGAAGTCAACGCCCTGCTCGCGCGCGAAGACGCGACCGCCAGCATCGACCAGTACCGCAAGCTCAGCCGCGAGCATGCCGAGCTGTCGCCGGTGGCCGAGCAGTACGGGCAATACCGCCAGGCGCAGGACGACCTGGGCACCGCGCAGGCGCTGCTGGACGATCCCGAGATGAAGGACTTCGCCGCCGACGAGATCGCCAGCGCGCGCGAGCGGCTGGAAGCGCTGGAGCAGAGCCTGCAGCGCCTGCTGCTGCCCAAGGATCCCAACGACGACCGCAACCTGCTGCTCGAAATCCGCGCCGGCACCGGTGGCGAAGAAAGCGCGCTGTTCGCCGCAGATCTGCTGCGGATGTACACGCGCTACGCCGAGCGCCAGCGCTGGCAGGTCGAGATCATGAGCGAGTCCGAGTCCGACCTGGGCGGCTTCCGGGAAGTCATCGTGCGGATCGCCGGGGATGCCGCGTTTTCGAAGCTGAAGTTTGAATCCGGCGGCCATCGCGTGCAGCGCGTGCCCGCCACCGAGGCACAAGGGCGCATCCATACCTCGGCCTGCACGGTGGCGGTGATGCCGGAAGCCGATGAGGTCGGCGAGGTCGAGATCAATCCGGCCGACCTGCGCATCGACACCTTCCGCGCCTCGGGCGCCGGTGGCCAGCACGTGAACAAGACCGATTCGGCCGTGCGCCTGACCCACCTGCCGACCGGCATCGTGGTCGAGTGCCAGGACGACCGGTCGCAGCACCGCAACAAGGACAAGGCGATGAAGGTGCTGGCCGCGCGCATCAAGGACATGCAGACCCGCGCCGCACAGGCGAAGGAAGCCAGCACGCGGCGCAACCTGATCGGCTCGGGCGACCGCAGCGACCGCATCCGCACCTACAACTTCCCGCAGGGCCGCGTGACCGACCACCGCATCAACCTGACGCTCTACAAGATCGACATGATCATGGACGGCGACATGGACGAGCTGCTGTCGTCGCTGGCCGCGGAGCACCAGGCGGACCAGCTGGCCGCGCTCGGCGAGGACGCATAAGCGGCTTAAGCACCGCTCAGGCCCGCTTCGTGCGCGAACAGCGCGTAACGTCCCACAAGACTTTGTATTTCTTGTAAATGCTTGAAACAGCACTGGTAGGGGTAAACGCGCTGTCTATAATCGATTTCGACCGGCAAACGGAGAATGGTGCCGGGTGAGTCTCTCCCAAAACATTTCCTAGGACGAAATCATGAAAAAACTGCTCGCGCTGTTGATGATCACCGCAGCCATGGCCGCTTGCAGCAAGAAGGAAGAAGCCCCGGCAGCTTCCAGCGCCGACAGCGCCATGCAAAGCGCCGCTGAATCCGCCAAGGCCGCTGCCAGCGACGCCGCCGCAGCAGCTGGCAGCGCTGCCGACGCCGCCAGGGCTGCCGCCAGCGATGCCGCTTCGAGCGCGCAGGTTGCCGCCGAGAAGGCCAAGGAAGAAGCCGGCAGCGCCATGGCCAATGCCAAGCAGGCAGCCAAGAACGCCGTCAATGCCGGCGCCGACAAGGCCAAGGACGCCGTCAATAAGTAATCGTGCCGGCGGGGGGCTTTCAGCCGCCCGCCTCCGATGGGCGGTACACTTGGCGAAACGCCGGAGATCCCGCCTCAAAGCCCCGCCAGGCCCTGCGCCGGTGGGGTTTTTTGTGGCCGGCAACAGAACCGTCCCTACCCGATGTCTTCCCCTAACACTGCCGCGCTGCCGGCCACGCCAACGCTGCGCGAAGCCCAGACCCTCGCTGCCATGGTGGGCCTGCCCACGCTGGAAGCGCGCATGCTGCTGACGCACGTGACCGGCCTCACCCGCACGCAGCTGATCACGCGCGATACCGACACGCTCACGCTGGCCCAGCGCGATGCCTTTGCCACGCTGCTGGCGCGGCGCCTCGCTGGCGAGCCGATGGCCTACCTGCTGGGCGAGCGCGAATTCTTCGGCCGCAAGTTCCGCGTCACGCCCGATGTGCTGATCCCGCGCCCCGACACCGAGATCGCCGCCGAAGCCTCGCTGGCCCGGCTGGCCGACGTGCCCCGCCCGCTGGTGCTGGACCTGGGCACCGGCTCGGGCATCCTGGCCGTGACGCTGGCGCGAGAACGCACCGATGCGCAGGTATGGGCGACCGATATCTCGCCCGGCGCGCTGATGGTGGCGCAGGACAACGCCAGCGCGCTTGGCGCCGACCGTATCAACTTCCTGGTATCGGACTGGTACGCCGCGCTGCCGCCCGGGCTGCGCTTCCACCTGGTCGTCAGCAACCCGCCTTATATCGCCGCGGGCGACCCGCACCTGGCCGAAGGCGACCTGCGCTTCGAGCCCATCGATGCGCTGACCGACCACCAGGACGGCCTGTCCGACCTGCGCACCATCGTCGACGGCGCGCCGCAACGGCTGCTGCCGGGCGGCTGGCTGCTGATGGAGCACGGCTACGACCAGGCCCAGGCGACGCGCGCGCTCCTGCAGGAGACCGGCTTTACAGACGTTTTCACCGCGCGCGACCTCGCCGGCCAGGAGCGCTGCACCGGCGGACGCTGGTCTGGGGCGCAAGCCTGAAGCCCGCCGGCGATTCCGGTAAAATCGGCGGCAGATTCCCGCCGCGTGGCTTGCCGCGCGGCATCCCTTTTCCCAGGCGGCGCCCGACGGCGGCGCCATCCAACTGAAAAGCAGACCATGAGCGACGTGCAGCAAAAGATTGACCAGATCGTCAAGGGCAACCCGGTAGTCCTGTTCATGAAGGGCACCGCGCAGTTCCCGATGTGCGGCTTCTCGGGCCGCGCCATCCAGATCCTGAAGGCCTGCGGCGTCGACGCGCCGACCACGGTCAACGTGCTGGACGACGACAGCATCCGCCAGGGCATCAAGGAATACGCCAGCTGGCCGACCATCCCGCAGCTCTACGTGAACGGCGAGTTCATCGGCGGCTCGGACATCATGATGGAGATGTACCAGAACGGCGAGCTGCAAACCCTGCTGAAGGGCTGAGCCCGCCATGCCCGTGAGCGCTGCCCCGCCGGCCACGGCGGGGTCTGTACCACCGCGGCGGCTGATCGTCGCGATCACGGGCGCCACCGGCGCCATCTACGGCGTGCGCCTGCTGCAGGTGCTGCGCGCGGCGCCCGCGGTGGAAACCCACCTGCTGATTTCGCCGGCCGGCGTGATGAACCTGCAGCACGAGCTCGACATCGGCCGTGCCGAGGTGGAAGCGCTGGCCAGTGTCGTGCACAACGTGCGCGATATCGGCGCCACCATTGCCAGCGGCTCGTTCCGCGCCCACGCGATGGTGGTGGCGCCCTGCTCCATGCGCACGCTGGCCGCGATCGCGCATGGCCTGTCGGATAACCTGATCGCGCGCGCCGCCGACGTCACGCTGAAGGAGCGGCGCAAGCTGGTCTTGATGGTGCGGGAAACGCCGCTGAACCTTGCGCACCTGCGCAATATGACGGCGGTGACGGAAATGGGCGGGATCGTGTTCCCGCCGGTGCCGGGCTTCTACCAGAAGCCGCAAAGCATTGCCGAGCTGGTCGACCATACGGTCGGCCGGGTGCTGGACCTGGTCGACCTGCCCGAGATCGGCCAGACGCTCACGCCCAGCTGGGGCGGGCTCAACGCCCGGCCCGGTGACGCGGCGGGCGGCAACTGAACGCTGTTGCCGGGCTCCCCGCCGTTGCTTCAATCCTGCCTACCTTGCCGCAACCTCCGGCAATCGCGGCGGTGCTGCTGTCATTCCAGCTGTCATTCCAGCTGTCATTCCAGCTGTCATTACCAACGACGATAGCCACGGCCGTAGTAGCCGTAGCCGCCGTAGTAATACGGCCGCGGAGCGACCACGACCGGCGCGGGGGCAACATAGACCGGCGCGGGACCCACGGCGGGACCGGCGGGAGTGGGATAGACGGCGCAGCCGCCCAGCAGGGTGACCGATGCCGCCGCGGCAGCCAGTCCAATCGTCAGCAGTTTCATGGTGTTTTCCTAGGGGGCCTCAGGGCCGGAAACGGGCATGTGCCTGCCCTGCTGACGTTATACGGGCAGTTTGCGTAATACGGCGTCAAAGGCATGTAAGGCTTGTTACCGTTCCCTACGGCGCTCGTGATGCCGCCTTCAGATCTCGAACCTGATCCCCTGCGCCAGCGGCAATGAATCGCCGTAGTTGATGGTGTTGGTCGCCCGGCGCATATACCCCTTCCACGCATCCGATCCCGACTCGCGCCCGCCGCCGGTCGCCTTCTCGCCGCCGAAGGCGCCGCCGATCTCCGCCCCGCTGGTGCCGATATTGACGTTGGCGATGCCGCAGTCGCTGCCCGACGACGACAGGAAGCGCTCGGCCTCGCGCATCGACTCGGTGAAGATGCACGACGACAGCCCGTGCGCGGCGGCATTGTTCAGCGCGATCGCCTCGTCGAAGCTGGTGTACGGCATCAGGTACAGGATCGGCGCGAAGGTCTCGGTCAGCATGGTGTCGTGCTGCACGTCGGTCATCACCAGCGCCGGCCGCACGTAGCAGGCATGCGGGAAGCGCGCGGCCAGCAGCCGTTCGCCGCCAGTGACGATATTGCCCTGCGCGCGGCACGCGGCAAGCGCGTTGGCCATGGCGTCGCCCGCGGCGTTGTCGATCAGCGGGCCGATCAGCGTGCCGTCGTCGAGCGGATCGCCGACCGGCAGCCGGTCGAACACCGTGACCAGCCGGCTCGCCATGGTATCCATCAGGTCGGCATGGACGAAGCAGCGGCGAAGCGTGGTGCAGCGCTGGCCCGCCGTGCCCGCCGCTGCAAAGGTGATGGCCCGCACCGCCAGCTCGATATCGGCCGAAGGTGCGACGATGGCGGCGTTGTTGCCGCCCAGCTCGAGAATGCTGCGCTTGAACTGCCCGGCGCAGGCGATGCCGACCTCGCGACCCATGCGGGTAGAGCCGGTCGCGCTGACCAGCCGCACCGCCGCGTGTTGCACCAGGTGGTTGCCAAGCATGCGCCCGCCCGGCAGCACCGCGGTGATGCCGGCATGCTGCGGCGCCGCCGCAGCCAGCACGCGCTCTAGCAGCCCGTGCGCGGCCAGCGCGCACAGCGCCACCTTCTCCGACGGCTTCCACAGCACGCCGTTGCCGCACACCAGCGCCAGCGCCGCGTTCCACGCCCACACCGCCACCGGGAAATTGAAGGCCGAGATCACGCCGCACAGGCCGTACGGATGCCAGGTCTCGCGCATGGCATGCTGCGGGCGCTCCGAGGCGATGGTCAGCCCGTGCAGCTGGCGCGACAGGCCCACGGCGAAGTCGCATATGTCGATCATCTCCTGCACCTCGCCCAGCCCTTCCTGCAGGATCTTGCCGGATTCCAGCGACACCAGCCGGCCGAGCGCGGGCTTGTGCTCGCGCAGCACCTCGCCGTAGCGCCGCACGATCTCGCCGCGTGCCGGTGCCGGCAGCAGCGCCCAGGTGCTCTGCGCCGCGTGCGCGCGCGCGATCAGCGCATCGGCCTGCGACGGCGTGCAGGCCGGCACATGGCCGATGGCCTCGCCGTCTACCGGCGAGCGCACCGTCACCGCGCCGGCAGGCGTGCCGTCCTGCCATGGGCGCGGCAGGCCCAGCGAATCCCAGCAGGCTGCAAACTCTTGCGCTTTCATACGTGGGTCTCCTGCAGCGGATGCTGCGTGTAGTGGCGGCCGAAGCGGTTCTTGAGGAAGGCGTCGAGCGGCATCGTCTCCTGGCGCACGAAGCCGGACTGCGGCAACGCGCCGGTGGCCACCATGTCCAGCGCGGTGCAGATGCCCGCCGCGGTGGTCAGCTGGATCGCGTTGAGGTGCCCGTCCTTGTTGTCGACCCCGCCGATGCGCGCCGAGAACGAAGCCTGCGTCAGCGGCCCGCGCCCGCGTTCGCCGCCGGCCGGGTAGCCGGTGGCGGTGGCGAACACGATCACCACGTCCTGCTCGGTCACCGGGATGGCGCGATCGAAGATCTCGCGCAGCCAGTCGCGGCGCTCGCGCAGGCGCAGGTCGTTGAGCAGCAGCTTCATCAGCGCGCAGTGGCCGGGGTAGCGGATGGACTTGTAGTCGACGTGGCGCGCGCGGCCGGCCAGCGTCTCGGGCAGCGTGCCAAGGCCCCCAGATGTATTAAAGGCTTCGTACTCGATACCGTCCAGCGCAAAGCTTTCCAGCCCTTCCAGCGCCGGCAGTTCGACGCGGCGGCCGTCGACGATGGCTTCGCACGGGTTGCAGTATTCGTTGATCAGTCCCTCGGTGCTCCAGGTCAGGTTGTACTTGAGCGCGTTGCTGGGGTAGCGCGGCAGCGCGCCGACCCGCATCTGCAGGTCCAGCAGCTCGCCGCCGCCACGCAGGAAGCGCCGCGCCAGGTCATTCCCGACCACGCCGATAAAGCCCGGCGCCAGCCCGCACTGCGGCATCAGCACAGAGCGCGCGTTCTGCGCCAGCTGGCGGATCGCATGGGTGGCGGCCACGTCCTCGGTCAGGTCGAAGTAATGCACGCCCAGGCGCGCCGCGACCGAGGCCACGGCGATGGCGGCGTGGAAAGGCAGCGCATTGAGCACCGCGTCGGCGCCGGCCAGCAGCGCGGCGCAGGTGCCCGGCTCGGTAGGATCGCCGGCGCGCGCCAGCACGCCCCGCGGCAGGCCGTCGAGGCGGCGCGCGTCATGGTCGACCACGCTGACGCGGTAGTCGCCGGTGTCGTGCAGCATGGCGGCAATGGTGCGCCCGATCTTGCCCGCGCCCAGCACCGTCACATGCAGCGGGCGTTTCGCCTTGGGCAGGTCTGGTGGGGCCTGCCGGCCCAGGTTCGAGGGTTGCATGGTGCCTCCGTCCACAAGAAAGATTGTCCCGTGACTGGAGTATGGATAGCGGCTGCGACGGAATGAAGGCACAAGAACGACGAAAACCCGCCATAATCGAACGAACCGACGAACCTGTCCGACGTTATGACCGAACTCGACGTGACCGACCGCCATTTGCTGTCGTTGCTGCAGGCGAATGCGCGCGAAAGCGCCGCCAACCTCGCACGGCAGCTGGGCATCGCCCGCACCACCGTGGTCGCCCGCATTGCCCGGCTGGAGCGCAGCGGCGTGATCGCAGGCTATGGCGTGCGCCTGGGGCAGAAGATGGAAGACAACGTGATCCTGGCCTATTGCGGGCTCTCGGTGCAGCCCAAGGCCGCGCCGGCGATCCTGCGCGCGCTGCAGCGCCTGCCCGAGATCGAAGAGGTCAACTCGGTCAGCGGGCCGGTCGATTACCTGGTGGCGATCCGTTGCGACACGCACGACCGGCTGGACCGGCTGCTGGACGAGATCGGCATGCTCGACGGCGTGAACCACACCACCACCTCGATCGTGCTGGCGCGCAAGCTCGACCGCCGGCGCGCTGCCGGCTGAAGCGGTATGCTCGCAGACCGAACAAGCCAAAGCGGAGATATCCAATGAGCAATCCGATCCGTGTCGCCGTAGGCGGCGTGACCGGCTGGGCCGGCGGTGAACTGGCGCGCGGCGTGGCGCATGCCTCCGACATGGCGCTGGTGGCAGGCCTGTCGCGCGGCGCCGCCGGGCAGCCGCTGGCGCAGCTGACCGGCCATGCCGACACGCCGGGCGTGGCTGCTGCCAGCATCGAAGCGCTGGGACAGACGCCCTATGACGTCTATGTCGAGTACACCAAGCCGGCCATCGCCAAGCACAACATCCTGCAGGCACTGGCGCACGGCGCGCACGTGGTGGTGGGCACTTCGGGGCTGACCGACGAGGACTACGCGGAGATCGACGCGGCCGCGCGCCAGGCCGAGCGCGGCGTGCTGGCATGCGGCAATTTCGCCATCACCGTGGTGCTGCTGCAGAAGTTTGCCGAGATGGCGGCGCGCCACCTGGAACACTGGGAGATCATCGACTACGCCAAGGCCGGCAAGGTCGACGTGCCGTCGGGCACGGTGCGCGAACTGGCCTACCGGCTCGGCCAGGTCAAGACCGCCGCGCAGGCGGTGCCGGTGGACCAGGTCAACGGCCCGAAGGAAACCCGCGGCGCGACCATGTCGGGCACGCAGGTGCACGCGGTGCGGCTGCCAGGCTACCAGCTCGGCGTGGAGGTGATCTTCGGCGCCGACGGCCAGCGCCTGCACCTCAAGCACGAGGCCGGCGACGGCTCCAAGCCCTATGTCGCCGGCGCGCTGCTGGCGATCCGCAAGGTCCACACCGTGCGCGGCGTGGTGCGGGGGCTGGACAAGGTGATGGAAGGCCTGTGACGGCCGCGGGCCGCCACAGCCTCGCGCTGCTTACCAGCTGCCGGGATTGACCGGCTTGGCAGGCGGCTTGGCGGCCGCCTTTTCGGTCTTTTCAGGCTTGTCAGCCTTGCCTTTCGCCGCGGGCGCCGATGCGGGGTTCAACTTGCCGTCCACCTCGGCATCCTTTTCCGCCATCAGCGCGCGCGCCTGGGGCAGCAGCATCTCGATGGTGCCGGTGGCCGGGTCTTCCGGCATCGCGTACAGCTCGACGGTCAGTGGCCTCTTCGTCCACCCGGCATGGATCGTCTTGACGGTCTTGCCGGCCTTGTCGCGCATCTCTTCCTGTTCCTGGCGGAACGGCTTGCCATACAGCGCGTTGATGCTGTCGACGGCGGCCTGCTGCGCATTGGCGCCGGCGGTCGGGACCACCAGGCCCACCAGCGCATTGCGGTCGACAAAGGCCACCAAGTGCGGGCCATCCATGAAGCCCGGGCGCTTGTCGCGCGGCACGCCAACCTGGCGCACCAGGCCGTCGCCCTTCAGTTCCACGCAGAACGCGGTCACGTCGCGGCCATCGGGCGAGCGCTTGTCGGCGCAGTCGGGCAGCGCGGGCAGCGGATTGCCGATCTCGAGCATGCCCAGCAGCGGCGCCAGCGCGCTGTTTTCGGGGCTGCTGGCTGTCTTGGCGGTCTTGGATTCTGCTGCCGCGGCAGCGGGCTTGGCGGCGGGGGCGGCAATGGCGCCGGCGGCGCCCAGCAGGCCGGCGAGCGCCAGCCCGGCAACGGGGAATTTCAAAGTCTGACTCCTGGAAATCGGCTCCGGGTTGGAGCGCGCCCCGGCCGGGATGTTCCACGGGCCGGGGGGGCGGCACCGCTCACGCATGGCAGCGGGGCTGCGACGTAAGTGCCGCACAAGTCACCTTACAGCCTGCGGATCGGGGCGAGCGCTAGCTTAACCGATCGCCCCGGCGGCTCCTGCACATAGCGCCGCTGTGCGACTCTCAGGCTGGCGCCTTGCTTGCCAGCGCCTGCGCCTCGCGCCGGAAGCCGTGGCTCACCTGGTGGTAGAACGGGCGCGGCGAGAACTGCCGCGCGATAAACGACGACAGCAGCGACGCCGCCAGCAGGAACACGGTCAGGTCCTGCGTGCGCGTCATCTCCATCACGATCACGCTGGCGGTGATGGGCGCCTGCGTGGCCGCGGCCAGGAACGCCGCCATCGACACCAGCGCCAGCACGCGCGGCTCGGCCATGCCGGTGACGAACTGCGCCGCGTTCTGGCCGATGCCTGCGCCGATCGCCAGCGCGGGGGTGAAGATCCCGCCCGGGGTGCCGGCAAAGTAGGACACCACCGTCGCCACCAGCTTGGCGATGCCGAACCACAGCGTGGCGTGGGACTCGCCGTTGATCAGCGCCGCGGCCTGCTCGTAGCCGGTGCCAAAGGTAGCGCCCGAGGTCGCCACGCCGAGCACGGCCACCACCAGCCCGCAGCCGAACGCCACCCACACCGGATGCTGCGTAGCCAGGCCGCCCCAGCGCGCGGGCAGCAGCCCGGAAACGCCGCCGGCCAGCGCCTTGGCAAAGAAGCCGCCCAGCACGCCATTGAGCAGCGCGCACACCAGCACCGGGCCCCACGCATTGCTCAACACCAGCATCGGCACCTTGACCACGAAATACGGGTTGTTGCCCAGCACCGCCAGCGACAGGAAACCGGCGGTCAGCACACCCGACAGCACCAGCCGGTCCCAGCGCACGGCGGTGCCGCGCCCCAGTTCCTCGATGGCGAACACCACGCCGGCCAGCGGTGTATTGAACGCGGCCGCCAGCCCGCCGGCCGCACCCGCGGCGATCAGCGCATTGGGATGGAAGCCGATGCGGAAGCGCAGTTTCTCCTGGCACCAGTGGCCCCACGCCAGCATACCCGCGGCGCCGACCTGCACCGATGGCCCTTCGCGGCCCACCGACGCGCCGGCCAGTAATGCCAGCGTGGTCAGCAACACCTTCCACATCGATTGCCGCAATGACACCAGCGCGGTCTGTGCCGGACCATTCGGCGGCAACGTGAACGCGGCGATCACCTGCGGAATGCCGCTGCCGCGCGCCTGCGGCGCAAAGCGGATCGTCAGCCAGCGCAGCGCTGCCAGCCCGAACGGCAGCATTACAAACGCCAGCCACGGCGTGGCCTGCGTCAGGTGGTGGTTCCAACGCAGCGCCACCTCGGCGATCCATGCGAACACCAGCGAAAACAGGCCAACGCAACCGGCGCCGAACATGAACACCGTGTAGCGCAGCGTGGTGCGCGATATGCGGCTGGCCTGGCGCGACTTGCGCGAGGCGGCAACGCGGGCGCGGCGGGTGAGCTTGTTCAGCAGGCGGGGATCGGGATGCGGTGCGGTGGGGTCAGGCTGGGCCTCGGCGTCTGGACGCTGCCCCGGCTCCGCGGATGACGGATTGGCGGAATCGGGATCTTTAGGATCGGTGGGCTCGCGCTCGGTCATGACACGGGGGGCGTTGCTGGGGCATTCGGCGCGGTGACGGGACTTGCACGGCCGGGATCAGCGAGAACTATACGCCCATCGTTGCGGCGTGGGCCAAGGGTGGCCGGTGATCGGCTCGCGAGCAATTGAGTAAGCTGCCGCTCGTGGTGAACGCTCCCCTCCCGCGAAGTGGGAGAGGGGAGCAAAGCCTCAGTCAGCGAAAGCCAGCGTACTCAGTCCAGCGAAATATTGTTCGCCTTGATCACCTTCCCCCAATGCTCCCGGTCCGCCTCGATATACCGGTCGATCTCCGCCTGCGTGCGCGGCGGCTGCACGATCAGCCCGAGCGCGCTGAAGGTCGCGCGGAACTGCGGGTCCTTCAGCACGTGCGAAGCGGCCGCCTGCAGTTTGGCTACGGCTTCAGGCGGCGTCTGCGCCGGCACCGCCAGCCCGAACCACGTCGCTGCCTGGAAATTGGGATAGCCGCTCTCGGCCACGGTCGGCACGTTGGGCAGCACCTCCAGCCGGGTGCGGCCGGTGACCGCCAGCGCCTTGAGCTTGCCGGCCTTGATATGCGGCAGCGAGGTGCTGACCACATCGACCATCAGTTGCACGTCGTTGGCCAGCAGCGCCGCCAGCGCGGGCGCGCTGCCGTTGTAGGGCACATGCGTGACGTTGATGCCGAGCTCGGTCTTGAGCATCTCGGTGGCCAGCTGCAGCGCGTTGCCCAGCCCCACCGATGCATAGTTGAGCTTGCCGCCGGACGACTTGGCGTAGGCCGCGAATTCCTTGATGTTGCCGGCCGGCACCTGGGTGTTGGTCACCACCACCAGCGGCGCCTCGGCACCGATCGTGAAGATCTTGAAGTCCTTGGGCGGATCGTAGCTGATCTTCTTGTACAGCATGGGGTTCAGCACCATGCTGCCGTTGGTCGCCAGCACCATGGTGTAGCCGTCGGCGGGCGCGCGTGCCACGCTGTTGGTGCCGATCATGGTGGCGGCGCCGGGGCGGTTTTCCACCACCACGGTCTGGCCCAGCTGTCGCGACATGCCGTCGGCGAGCGCGCGTCCGAACTGGTCGGTCGAGCCGCCCGGCGTGTACGGCACCACCAGCTTGAGCGGCCGGTCCGGATAGGCGGCCAGCGCGGCGCCGCCCCACAGAGCCAGTGCGCATCCGGCGCCGGCTGCCATCGCGGCGAGCCAGGCCCGCCGTCCTTTCTTGTCCTTGTGCATCGCGTCTCCTCCTGTGGTTATCTCTGTATCGCCGCGCTGCCCGGTAGACTCAGACGCGCCGCTGGCGGCCTTCCCAGTATCGGTCACGCAGCCGGCGCTTGGCGAGCTTGCCGGTCTCGTCGCGCGGCAGCTGCGGCTCGACCACGATGCTACGCGGCACCTTGAAGCCCGACAGCCGCTGGCGCAGCCATTCGATGACCTCGGCCTCGCGGATTTCCACGCCCGGCATCGGCTGCACCATGCCGAGCAGGCGCTCGCCGTACTCGTCGTCGGGGACGCCGAACACCACGCAGTCGGCCACGCCGGGATAGCGCACCAGCTCGTGCTCGATCTCGGCCGGGTAGATGTTGACGCCGCCGGAGATGACCATGTCGGACGCGCGGTCGCAGATGAACAGGTAGCCGTCGGCGTCGACGTAGCCCATGTCGCCCAGCGTCACCAGCCCGCCGCGGTCGATCGCGCGGCGCGCGGCATCGTTGTTGCGGTAGCTGAAGTCGGGATAGGCGGGCTGGCGCACGTAGACCAGGCCGATCTCGCCCGGCGCGCACTCGCGGCCGTCTTCATCCAGGATGCGCAGCTGCGCGTCGTCGACCGGGCGGCCGGCGGTGCCGGGACGCGCGGCGGCGTCTGCCGGCGTGGCCACGGTGATCATGCCGGCCTCGCTGGAGGCATAGGTCTCGTGGATGATCGGGCCGAACCAGTCGAGCATGGCGCGCTTGACCTCCGGCGCGCACGGCGAGCCGGTCGAGGCGACGAAGCGCAGCGACGACAGGTCGTACCTGGCGCGCACCTCGGGCGCCAGCTTGAGCAGGCGCACGTACATGATCGGCACCAGGTAGACCACGTCGATGCGGTGCTTTTCGATCAGCGCCAGCACCTGCTCGGCGTCGAAGCGCGGCGTGATCACCAGGCGCTCGGCCATCTGCAGCGCGTTCTGGATAAACGAGCTGGGCGCGCTGTGATACAGCGGCGCCGACATCAGCGCGCGGCAGCCCGGCTCCAGGCCGTAGGTCTGCCGCACCAGCGAGCGCGCGCGCGCCTGCTGCGCTTCGAGCTGGTCCAGCGGGACCGGAGCGCGTATCACGCCCTTGGGCCGGCCGGTGGTGCCGGACGTGTAGGCCATATGGCCGCGCGGCGCCACGCGCGGGCCGTCATAGGCCGGCTGCTGCGCCAGCCAGCCTTCATATTCGGTCGCGCCCTCGGCGCTGCCGCCGACCGACAGCACCGTCATGCCGGCGGGCACGGCGTCACGCACCGCGGCCAGCAGGTCGGACTGAACCAGCAGCACCTTGGCGCCGCTGTCGGCCAGCAGGAAGCGCACCTCTTCGGCGGTGAAGTGCCAGTTGATCGGGCAGTAGTAGCAGCCGGCGGTGCGGCAAGCGTTGACCACGTCGGCGTAGGCGGGATCGTTGCGCAGTAGCACGGCGACCACGTCGCCCTGCTCAACGCCCAGCCGGCGCAGGCCGCCGGCGAGTTGTGCGCCGCGCGCCACCAGTTCGTCGGCGGTGCGGTGCATGTCTTCAAACCAGAGGTCCGTGGCCATCCGTTGTCTCCCTTTCTCGCTTAGCTGACTATCAGCTTGCCACTGTATCGGCACGGTCATTCATCGACAATCACGCGCAGCGGAATCACAATGTTGCGCCAGACTCGACAATCCCACAGGCAATCCCGGATGGACCTCAACCTGATCCAGGCCTTCGTCGATATCGTCGACGCCGGCAATCTTGCCGAAGCGGGCCGGCGGCGCGGCGTCACGCGCTCGCAGGTCAGCCGCCAGTTGCGCGAGCTGGAGCACCAGGCCGGCGCCCAGCTGCTACGCCGGACCACGCGCCGGCTGGAGCTGACCGAGCCCGGCCACGCGCTGTACCAGCACGGCGTGCGCATCTTGCAGGAGGTGACTTCGGCACAGGCGGAGATCGACAGCCTGGGCAAGACCCTGCGCGGCCATGTGCGCGTGAGCGTGCCGACCGGGCTGGGCGACGCCTATATCGCGCCATTGCTGCTGCGTTTCGCCAAGCTGCATCCCGGGATCACGCTGCGGGTGTTCTTCGCCAACCGCGTCAACGACCTGATCGCGGCCGAGATCGACGTGGCGCTGAAGGTCACCTCGGCACCGCCGCTGGACCATGTGGCGCGCGAAATCTGCGATATCCGCTGGCAACTGTATGCATCGCCGGATTACCTCGCGACCATTCCGCCCGTGCGAGTGCCGCCGGACCTGGCGGGGTGCAGCTTTCTTTGCCCGCCCTATACGCCGCGCCAGTTTGCGCTGTCGTTGTACCGCGAGGGCCAGCGTGTCGACGTGGCGCTGACGCCGACGCTGCAATCCGAGCACTTCCTGTTCCTGGCGCGCGCGGTCAGCGAGGGGCATGGCATCGGCCTGCTGCCGGTCTATATCGGTTGGGAGGCGGTGCAAGCCGGCACGCTGGTGCCCGTGCTGCCGGACTGGCGGCCGGAAGGACTGGGCAACCGGCTCTACATCATCACCACGCCGAACCTGCATCCGTCGATGGCCACCCGCGCGCTGATCGGCTTCATGCGGGAAGAGCTGGGCAAGATCGAAGTCTTTGCAGCCTGAAGCTCGACATGGCCGGCAGGTTCAGCCAGCGCCGCCCCGTTGGCGACGGTGGCCGGTAATCGAACAGAATCCCCTGCGGCCCCCTCCCGATGCTGAACGAACTTTCATTCTGCAAGCTATGCTTCATGAAACTTGCAAATTGAAAGCAAGAGACCGACCGAGGCGCCGAGACCATGCCACCCACCCCAACCGATTTCACTTCCATGCCCTGCCCGGTCGCCCGATCCATGGCGGTGCTGGGCGAGCGCTGGGCCATCCTGGTGCTGCGCGAGGCCTTTTACGGCAGCACGCGCTTCGACGAGTTCGAACGCAACCTGGGCATCGCCCCCAATATCCTCAGCGCGCGGCTCAAGACGCTGGTGGCGCACGGCCTGCTGGCCCGCGTCACGCCAGAGGGCGGCGGCCGCCATGTCTACCGGCTGACCGACAAGGGCCGTGACTTTTTTCCGGCCTATGTCGCGCTCAAGGCCTGGGCCGACCGCTGGATGACCGATGAGAAAGGTCCGCTGACGCTGCTGCAGGACCGCCGCACCGGCCAGGAAATCGCCGAGCCCGCACTGGCGCGCGCCGACGGCACGCCGATCACGCTGGACGACGTGCGCGTGCTGCCGGGCCCTGGCGCCGGCCGCTTCCTGCAGCGCCGCTTCGGCGAACCCGACAGCGTGGGCCACGGCGCGGAGCACGGACATGAGTGAAACCGGCGCCTTGCCCGCCGGCACCGTACCGGCCGAGACAGTCCCCGCCACGGAACTCGCCCGCCGCATCGGCCGCCTGGCCGGCCCGACCGCGCTGATTGCGGTGCTGCAGGCGGTGGGCCAGCTGATCGAAACCTGGCTGGCCGCGCGCCAGGGCACCGCCGCGCTGGCGGGTTGGGCGGTGGTGCTGCCGTTTGCGCTGCTGCTGCAGCAGATGTCGGCCGGCGCCATGGGCGGCGGCGTGGTCGCGGCGATCGCGCGGGCGCTGGGCGCCAACAAGCGCGAGGAAGCCTCGGCGCTGGTGATGCATGCGCTGCTGATCGCGGTCACGGCCGGGCTGGCCTTTGCGGTGGTGCTGGCCGGCTTCCCGCGCGGGGTGCTCGGCGCCGTGGCCGGCGGCACCGCTGCCGAAGCTGCCGCCAGCTATGCGATCTGGCTGTTCGGCGCTGGCGCGATCCCGGCGTGGCTGGCCAATACGCTGGCCTCGGTGCTGCGCGGCGGCGGTCGCCATGCGCTGGCGGCGCGCGTGCTGGCGCTGATGTGGGTGGCCTTCCCGGTGCTGGCATGGCTGCTGGCCGAACCCGCCGGCATGGGGCTGGCCGGCATCGGCGCCGCGCTGGCCGCGGTCTCGTGGGCCGCGGCACTGGCGATGGCGATCGTGGTCGCACGCGGCGGCGCCGGCTTCGTGCCGGTGCTGCGGGTGCGGCCGTCGTGGGCGCTGTTCTCGCGCATCCTGTCGGTGGGGCTGGTGGCGTGCGCGCTGGCGTCGGTGGCCAACCTGACCACCATCCTGGTCACCGCGCAGCTGCGCCATCATGGCACCGCGGCGGTGGCGGCCTATGGGATCTCGGCGCGGCTGGAATTCCTGATGATCCCGCTGGCGTTCGGCGTGGGTTCGGCGCTGACGGCGCTGGTCGGGCGCGCGGTCGGTGCGGGCGACTGGCATACGGCGCGCCGCACCGCTTGGGTCGGCGCCTTCCTTGCGCTGGCGATCGCGGGTACGGCCGGTGCGGCGGTCGGGCTGGCGCCGGTGCGCTTTGCCGGCCTGTTCACCAACGATGCGGAAGTCATCGCCATCGCGGCGCGCGCGCTGTCATGGGTGGGGCCGGCGTTCGGCGGCTTCGGGCTGGGAATGGCGCTGTACTTTGCCTCGATGGGCGCCGGGCGGATGCGCTGGCCGGTGGCGGCGGGGCTATGCCGGATCGCGCTGGCGGCGGGGGGCGGCTGGGTGCTGGCGAATGTGTTCGGGATGGGGCTGGACGGGCATTTCCTGGGGGTGGCGCTGGGAATTACGGCGTATGGGGTGGTGACCGCGCTGGGGGTCAGGCAGGGGGAGTGGTCGGCGCGGTAGGGATGACTGTCGCATCCCGCCGGTTTGGTCATCTTTCCCGCTGAGGGGAGAGTGAGAACACCTTGCTTGGGCCAGCTCGGGCGGCTTGGAGCACCCAACACCGTCGGCTTCGGCTTCGGTCCTACCTCGCCAGCACCTTCGCATCCCCTTGCATCCCCGCCTCGCGCACGGCCTGCGGCACCGACGGCCAGCCGCCGCCCAGCGACTTGTACAGCGCCGCGGTGCTGGTCAGCACGTCGACCTGGCCCTGGATCGCCGCCAGTTGCGCATCGAACAGCTTCTCGCGCGCATTGGTGACCTCCAGGTAGCTCGAATACCCGCCCTCGTACCGGGCAAAAGCCTGGTCGGCATAGATGAACAGGCTCTGTTCCTGCCGGCGCAGGCTGCCCAGCCGCGTGCGGGTCTCGACGCCGTTGGCCAGCGCGCTGTTCACATCCGCCAGCGCCGCGAGCACCGTGCCCTGGTAAGCGAACATGGCCTGGTTGCGCTGCGCGGACGCGGTCTGCACCTGCCCGCGGATGGCGCCGCCCTGGAAGATCGGCTGGGTCAGCCCCGCGCCGAACGCCCACACCCGCGACGCGCTGTCCCACAGCGCGCCCGGCGACGCCGCCACGGCGCCGAACAGGCCGCTCAGGTTGACCGCCGGCAGGTACAGCGCCTGCGCCGCGCCCAGCTGCGCATTGGCGGCGATGGCGGCCTGCTCGGCCTGCAGCACATCGGGCCGGCGCGAGAGCAAGGCGGCCGGCAGGTCGGCGCCGACTGGCGGCGCCTGCAGCTCGTGGATCGGCTTGCCACGCTCGATCGGGCCCGGCGGCCGGCCCAGCAGCACCGACAGCGCGTTCTCGGTCTGCGCGATGCTGGCACGCAGCGGCGGGATCGAGCCCTCGGCCACGTAGTAGTCATTCTCGGCCTGTGCCAGTTCAAGCTGCGAAATCACGCCGCCTTCATAGCGCTGGCGGAAGATATCCAGCCCGCTCGCGCGCGATGCCAGCGTCTGCTGCGCGACATCGAGCTGCGCATCGAGCCCGCGCAGCGTGGCATACCCCTGCACCACGGAAGCCGCCAGCGCCAGCACCACGCCGCGGCGCGCATACTCGGCATTCCACAGGCTGGCCTCGGCCGCCTCGGCCTGCCGGCGGATGCGGCCCCACAGGTCGATCTCCCAGTTGGCGTTGGCCAGCAACTGGTAAGTATTGCCGGTGCCGCTGCCGAACTGCGTGCTGTTCAGGCTGCCGATGCTCTGGCGCGCGGCCGACGCGGAAAGATTGAGCTGCGGGAAAAAGCCGGCGCGCGCCACCATCAGCTGGCCACGGAATTCGTCGATGCGTGCGGCGGCGATGCGGATATCGTAGTTGCCTGCCAGCGCCTCATCCACCAGCGCGTTCAGCACCGGGTCGCTGAACTGGTTCCACCAGTCGCTGTCGGCGGCGATCGCCAGCGCGCCGGTGTCGAGCCGGTACTGCGACGCGTCCGGGGTCTCGGGGCGCTGGTAGTTGGGGCCGATCGCGCAGCCGCCCAGCGTTGCCGCCGCACAGGCCGCCAGCATCCACACGCGCGGGCTCATAGCGTTTCTCCGGCCGACGGCGCGGTGGGTGGAGTAGTGGGTGGCTGCTGTGCATCGCCGGCCTTGGCGGGCTTCCTGGGCTTGCCTTCGGACATGCGCTCCAGGCCCCAGAAGAACATCGGGATAAAGAACAGCGCGATCACCGTCGCCCCGAGCATGCCGCCGATCACGCCCGTGCCGAGCGACTGCCGGCTGGCGGCCGAGGCGCCGCTGGCGATGGCCAGCGGCACGCAGCCCAGGATAAAGGCCAGCGAGGTCATGATGATCGGCCGCAGGCGCAGCTTGGACGCGTGGATAGCGGCATCGTAGGCGCTCAGCCCCTCCTTCTCGCGCATTTCCACCGCGAACTCGAAGATCAGGATCGCGTTCTTCGCCGCCAGCGCGATCAGCACGGTCAGGCCGATCTGGAAGTAGACGTCGTTCTCCATGCCGCGCATCAGGATGCCGAGCAGCGCGCCGAACAGCGCGAACGGCACCGCCAGCAGCACGCCCAGCGGCAGCGACCACTTCTCGTACTGCGCCGCCAGGATCAGGAACACCATCAGCAAGGCAAAGGCGAAGACGTAGACCGCGGTGGAGCCGGCGGTCTTTTCTTCATAAGCCTGGCCGCTCCAGGCATAGGCGTAGCCCGGCCCCAGCACCTCCTGCGCCACCTCCTCCATGGCCGAGATAGCCTGCCCCGAGCTGTAGCCCGGCGCGGCGTCGCCCATGACCTTGGCGGCCGGGAAGTTGTTGAAGCGTGTGACGATGTCCGCCCCCGGCACATACTTGGTGGAGGTCACCGCCTTGATCGGCACCATCTCGCCGTTGTGGTTGCGCACGTAGACCTTGTCGAGGTCTTCCGGGCGCGAGCGGAACTCGGGCTCGGCCTGCAGGATCACCTGGAACAAGCGGCTGTTCTTCGGGAACTGGCTCACGTAGAGCGAGCCGAACATGGTCTGCAGCGCAGAATAGACGTTCTCGACCGGCACGCCCTGGGTCTCGGAGCGCTCCCGGTCGACTTCGACCAGGAACTGGCGCGAGCGCGAATTGATGGTGGAGTTCACGCCGGTCAGCTCCGGCCGCTGGCGGGCCTTGGCGATGAACTCGTGGACCTTCTGCTCCAGCTGCTGGTAAGTCCCGTCCGCTGTGCTCTGCAGCCAGAACTCGAAGCCGCCGGTGGTGCCCAGGCCCGGGATCGAAGGCGGATTCAGCGGGATCACGACGCCGTCCTGGTAGCGCGAGAATTCCCGCATCGACTTCTGGATCAGGTCGGCCGCGGACTCGCCCTCGCCACGCTCATGGAAGCCCTTGAGCGTGATGAACAGCGTGCCGGCATTGGCCTTGTTCTGCGAATCGATCAGGCTGTAGCCATCGACCGTGGCCACCGATGACACGCCGGGCTGCCTGGACAGCCAGGATTCGGCCCGGCTCGACAGCGTCTGGGTGCGATCCAGGCTGGCCGCGTCCGGCATGACCACCGCGCCGAACAGATAGCCCTGGTCCTCCACCGGCAGGAACGAGGTCGGGATGCGCATGAACATGACCACGCTGACCGCCACCATCGCCAGGATGATGGCGATCGACATCACCGTGCGCCGGATCACGATCTGCAGCGACCTGTCATAGCCGGCAATGAGCCGGTCGAAGGAATTGTTGAACCAGGTGAAGAAGCGGTTCTTCTTGTGCTGGCCGGGCTTGAGCAGGATCGCCGCCATCGCCGGCGACAGCGTCAGCGCGACCACGCCGGACAGCACCACCGAGACCGCGATGGTGATGGCGAACTGCTTGTACAGCTGCCCGGTGATGCCCGACAGGAACGCCACCGGGATGAACACCGCCAGCAGCACCAGCACGATCGCGACCACCGGGCCGCTGACCTCGTCCATCGCCTTCTTGGCCGCCTCCTTGGGCGGCAGGTTGAACTCCGTCATGTTGCGCTCGACGTTCTCGATCACCACGATCGCGTCGTCGACCACGATGCCGATGGCCAGCACCATGCCGAACAAGGTCAGCATGTTCACCGAGAAGCCGAACGCGCTCATGCCGACGAAGGCGCCGATGATCGACACGGGAACGGCCAGGATCGGCACCAGCGTGGCGCGCAGGCTCTGCAGGAACAGGAACACCACCAGGATCACCAGGATCACCGCGTCGCGCAGCGTGTGCACCACCTCGTCGATCGACTCCTGCACGAACTCGGTGGTGTCGAGCGCGATCTCGTACTCCAGCCCGGGCGGAAAGCTCTTCTTCAGCTCCGCCAGCGTGGACCGCACCTGCTTGGCCACATCCAGCGCATTGGCTCCCGGCTGCTGGTACACCGCCAGCAGCGTGGCGGTCTTGCCGTTGTAGCGGCTGCGCAGCGAGTAGTCCTTGGACCCGAGCTCGGCGCGGCCGATGTCCTTCAGGCGCACCAGCGCGGCGTCGCCGGACTGCGCGCGCAGGATCATGTTGTCGAACTCGGCCGGCTCGGTCATGCGGCCCTTGGTGGCGATCGGGAAGGTCTGCTGCACCGGCCCGGTGGTCGGCGACTGGCCGATGCGCCCCGCGGAGAACTGCTGGTTCTGGTTGGAGACCGCGTTCTTGACGTCCTCGGTGGTGATGCCCAGCGACGCCATGCGGTCGGGCCGCAGCCAGATGCGCATGGCGTAGTCCGGGCTGCCGAAGATCGACGACTGGTTGGCGCCGGGAATGCGCTTGAGCGCATCCAGCACGTAGATGTTGGCGTAGTTGCCGACGAAGGTCTGGTTGTAGCTGTTGTCGGGCGAGTAGATGGCAATCACCATCATGAACGCCGACGACCGCTTCTGCACCGAGACGCCCTGCGCCGTCACGGCATCGGGCAGCGTGGGCAGCGCCAGGTTGACGCGGTTCTGCACGTCCACCTGCGCGAGCTCGGGGTCGGTGCCGATCTCGAAATACGTGGTCAGCGTCAGGTCGCCGGTCGAGGAACTCGTCGAGTTCATGTACATCATGTGGTCGGCGCCGTTGACCTGCTGCTCGATCGGCGCGGCCACGTTCTGCGCCACCACCTCGGCGCTGGCGCCGGGGTACTTGGTCGTGACCGTGATGGACGGGGGCGTGATATCCGGGAACTGGGCGATCGGCAGCTTGGTCAGCGCCACCAGGCCGCCCACCGTGATGATGATGGACAGCACCGATGCGAAGATCGGCCGGTCGATAAAGAAATGGGCAAGCTTCATGGCTTGCCCCCGGTGGAGCCCGCCGCCTGCTGCGCGCCTGCACCGGATGCAGCCGGAGCGGCCGGAGTGGCCGGAGTGGCCGAGCCCGCGGCAGCAGGCTGGGCACCCGTGGGCTGGGCACCGCTGGCCGCGCCATGCGCGGCCAGTTCGGTCGCCGGCACGGCCTTGACCGTCGCGCCCGGCATCAGCCGCACCAGGCCGCTCACCGCCACGCGCTCACCGGCCTTCAGGCCCGAGCGCACCACCCAGTTGGAGCCGGTCCATTCCCCCACGTCGACCACGCGCTGCTGCGCCTTGCTGTCCGGGCCGATCACCCAGACCGTCTGCCCGCGCGGGCCTTGCACGATGGCTTCCTGCGGCACGGCAATGGCCTGCGTGCGCATCGCGCCATGCACCTTGACCCGCACGAACTGGCCCGGCCTCAGCGTGCCCTGCGGATTGGCGACCTCGGCGCGGACCAGGTAGGTGCCGGTTTCCTGGCTGAACGAGGCGTCGGCGAAAGCGATCCTGCCGTGGTGCGGGAACTCCGTCCCGTCGGCCAGCACGATGACGATGTCGAAGGCTTCCTGCGCCGGGTACCGGACCGCCCCCGACTTCTCCGACGAGCGGAACGACAGCACCTCGTTCTCGGACAGGCTGAAGTTGACCCACATCGGATCCAGCTTGGCGACATAGGTCAGCAGGCTGTTGGTGGTATCGATATAGGAGCCCACCTGCCGCTTGGCAAAGCTCGACAGGCCCGCCACCGGCGACTTGATCGTGGTGTAGCTCAGGTTCAGTTTGGCATTGATCACATTGGCGCGCGCCTGCTCCACCGCGGCTGCTGCCTCCTGCTCCTTGCCGGTGGCGTCATCCAGGTCGCGCTGGCTGAGGGCATTGCGCGCCGCCAGCGGGCGCACGCGGTTCAGGTCGGCGCGTGCTGTATTCAGGCGCGCCTGCTGCTGCGCCATTTCGGCCTCGGCCGCCTTCAGCGTGGCCTCGAACGGCTTGGGATCCATCAGGAACAGGGTCTCGCCCGTCTTGACCAGGGCGCCTTCCGTATAGACCCGCTTCTCCAGGAAGCCATTGACGCGCGCACGTATCTCCACCTGCTGCGAACTCTGGGTCTGGCCGACGAAGTCATAGACGAGCGGCACGTCGCGCAGCGCCACGGTGATGACACCCACCTCGGCTGCCGGCGGCGCCACCGCCGCCGGTTTCTCCTTGCTGCAACCCGCCACCAGCAGCAGGGCCAGCAGGCCCGCCACGCCGCACCCGTTAAGCATTGTCCTCACAAAGCCTCCTCCGCCAGCAACCATGGCCGCCCCCGATGCCGGACGCAGCGGCGCCCGCCGCCGATCCTGTGCCTGTTCAGGCAGGTTAAGGCGCGCCCATGGACGCGCCAATTCAATCTTTCTTGTGCCCGTGTTTACTCATTTCGACAGCCGGGACCGGGCTGGCGGCAGTTGTCCGGCCACCGCTTCAGCGCCGGAATCCGCCATGGAAGCCGCCCCCGCGGAAGCCACCGCCGCCAAAGCGCCCTGCGCCCTGCCAGTGCTGCGCCATGCCCTGCCAGCGCTGCTGGCCGACCTCGCGTGCCTGGCGCTGCGACTCCAGCCGGCTGGTGGCGTCGTTGTTCGGCTGCACCGGTTCCCAGCCGCCGGCGGTGTGTTTCTGCCAGCCGTCGTCGGTGTGCTGGTACACGGAGCCGTCGTGGCCGGCGTAGACGTTGCCGTTGTTCCACACCAGGGCGTTGTCCTTGCCGGGGTTGGCGACAAAACCGCGGCTGCCGGCGGTGTGCGCGCCGGTCCGGGTGTTGCCGGCAATACCGGCCTCGCCCGCGCCGATGCGGCCGGTCTGCGCGTTGTAGCCCGCCGCCTGGCGTCCGGCCGCGTAGTCGCCGGTATAGGTGTTGCCGACCACGCCGCCGCGCGCGGCGCCTTCGCGGCCGGTCGACGGTTTGGCGAACGAGCCCTGGTGGCCGGCCGCGTAGTTGCCGGAATATGGGTTGAACGCCGCGCCGCGGCTGCCCTGGTAGCGCGCGCCGGTCGCCGGGTTGATGCCCGAGGCCGCGCTGCCGCGCCACTCGGTGCCGGTCCAGGCATTCCAGCCTTGCGCATGCGTCACCGTGCCCTGCCCCCAGCGGCCATAGAAATTGGCCTGGTTCACATTGACGTAGTTCCAGTTAAACGGGGCGCCCCACCAGTACGGTCCCCAGTACGGCGACGCCGCACCCCAGAACGCACCCGCGGCGAAGCCGAAGGCAAACCCCTCGGCCATGCCGACGCCAAAGCCTGCGCCGTATCCATAGGTAACCGGGTAGCCGTAGTAGACCGCGCCGACGTAGGCCGGATAGACGTAGCCGGTGCCGTACACGACCGTGCCGTCGGGGCTGACCACCACGCCCATGTAGCCGGGGGTGTAGCCGACCACGACGGTGTCAGGCGTGACCGAGTAGATCCGTACATAGGTCACGTAGTGGAGCGGCGAGGCCGGCGGGATGGTGTAGATCGCCGACGGCACCTCGGTGGCGACGCGCCACGGTCCCGACGGTGCGGGCGCCGCGAACCAGACACCATTGGCGACCGCGTAGTAGTGGCTGGCATCGACCTCGATCACCGGCGTGCCCGTGTTCGCCGCATAGCTGAGCGAGGTACCGGTGATCGGCGTAAAGCGCGGCGCGCCGTCGTAGGTGACGTTCAGGCTGCCCTTGCTGCGCGAGACCGTGGCGGTCTGCGGGATGGTGGCGGCGATCTCGGCCTCGCGCGCCTGCGGCGTGCCCGGCACCGACACCAGCACGTTGGCCTTGGGATCGGTCGTCGGGATCTTGGCAAAGTCGGCCGGCAACTCGCGGCCAGGCACGTATTCCCACGGCCCGGTCAGCATCGGCGCGCGGAACCAGCGGCCTGACACCAGCACGTAATACTGGTTGGTGGCCGGGTCGACGAAGATGGCGTGATCGGCGTTGGAGACCGTCAGCAGGCCCACGCCACTGACCGGCGTCATCTGCGGCGCGCCGCTGGTGATCACCAGCTCGGTCGGCCGGGTGGCGAAAACGATGGCCGGTGCCCGCGCCGGGCGCTTGCCGTCCGCGGGCAGCATCGCGTCCGGTTTCATGCCGGCGGCGGCCTTGGTGGCGGCATGCTCCAGCGCCTTCGGCACCGTCGTCATGACCTCCCATGCGCCGCCCGCGGATTCCGAGCGGTACCAGTAGCCAGCGGCCTTCAGGTACAGCTCGCCGCCCGACTCGCGCAGCAGCAGGGCGCGGCTGTTGAGCGCGCGTTCATATTGCGTGCCGGCAACGGCGCGCCAGGCGGGGTCGCCGTCGACCAGCACCAGCAGTGTCGGCGTGGTCGCAAACAGGATCTGCGGGGCGTCGTTGCGGACCGGCACGCGGCCGGCGCGGGCCAGCTGCTGTGACACGGCATAGCTGGCCTGCAACTGGTCCAGCGGCACCGTCAGGCCGTTGGCCGGCAGCCGGGACACCAGCGCCTGGCGTACCCGGTCGGCGGCGTCCGGCCTGGTGGGGACTTCCACGCTCTCGATGCGCAGCGCACTCAGCTGCACCAGCCCGGACGGCTTGTCGATATCGGCGGTGGCCGAAAAATGCACGACGCCGTAGGTAGGCGAGCCGCTCTTCTCGCCTACCGCCACGGCGGCACGGCCCGACAGGCGGTTGCCGTCCCATGTCTCGACCTGCGGCTGGTACAGCTCGACATGGTCGTTGGCGGCGTCGAAATTGCGCGGCCAGGCCAGCGCTGCGGCGGTTGGCTGCGGTGGCGTAGCGGCCTGCAGCGCGAGGGGCGCGAGCGCAAGCCACGCCGCCACGATCAGGGCGCTGGTCTGCTTGAGGCGAAAAGGCATGGCTTTCTCCAGCGTGGAGGGCACGATGCAGCACAGCAGGCGGCCCATGCTGGCAATCTAAATTAGGCCGGACAGGCGAACAATCGCATTTGAAAACATTCAGGGCGCTTGCAAAAAAAGACAGATCGGGCCGTCTGCGTGCATGATGCACCGCCCCTGCGGCGCCTGGTGGTCAGGAAGACACCGAGGCGCGATGCGCCGTTGCGCCAGCCACCAGCCGCCGCCCTTGAAGCGACCGCGCCACGGCCTCATCTTCAGTGTTTCCCTGGCTATTGCCGCGCCCCATGCCTCCTCGCACCACGATCCTGACTGCCGCGCTGATCACGGCGCTGCTGCACGCCTACATCGGGCTGCGCCTCTTGCCGGCAATGCCCGTGCCGATGCTGGTCAAGATGCTTGCTGTTGTCTGGCTCGCCCTGTCTTGCGCGCTGCTGCCCGCCGGGCTGCTGGCGCGGCGCTTCAGCCAGCCGTGGGCGGACCGGATTTCCTGGATCGGCATGCTGGCAATGGGATTCTTCTCATCCCTGCTGGTGCTGACGCTGGCGCGCGACGTCGCGCTGGCCGCCGCCTGGCTGGCGGGCAAGCTGCTCGGCTGGCAGGCCGCCGGACTGGCATCGGGCAGCGCCCTCGCCGTGCCGCTGCTGGCACTGCTGGTCACGCTGGCCGGCTATATCAACGCCCGCCGCGTGGCGCGCGTGGTCGAGGTCGACGTGCCGGTGGCCGACCTGCCCGAGGCGCTGCACGGCTTCACCATCGCGCAGATCAGCGACATCCACGTCGGCCCCACCATCAAGGGGCCTTACCTCGACCGCATCGTCGAGCGCGTTAACAGCCTGCAGCCGGACGCCGTGGCCATCACCGGCGACCTGGTCGACGGCACCGTGCGCGAACTGTCCGCGCATACCGCGCCGCTGGCGCGGCTGCAGGCGCGCCATGGCAGTTACTTCGTCACCGGCAACCATGAGTATTACGCCGGCGCGCAGCCATGGATCGACGAACTGCGCCGGCTCGGCCTGCGCGTGCTGATGAACGAGCACGTGGTGGTGGAGCACGGTGGGCAGCCGCTGGTGCTGGCGGGCGTGACCGACTACTCCGCCGGCCGCTTCCATGAAAGCCACCGCAGCGACCCGCACCGCGCCATCGCCGGCGCTCCGGCGCAGGCCGGCGTGCGCGTGCTGCTGGCGCACCAGCCACGCACTGCCGCCGCCGCCGCGGAGGCTGGCTTTGACTTGCAGCTATCAGGGCATACCCACGGGGGGCAGTTCTGGCCGTGGAACCTGTTCGTGCCGATGCAGCAGCCGTACACCGCGGGGCTGGTGCGGCATGGCGCGATGTGGGTCTATGTGAGCAGGGGGACGGGGTACTGGGGGCCGCCGAAACGGTTCGGGGCGCCTTCGGAGATTACGCGGTTGCGGCTGGTGCGGGCGTAGGACTAAGCAGCATCGCCAATGCGCTCGCGAGCGTTACAGCCATAAAAAAGCCATAAAAAAACCAGGCCCGCAGGCCTGGTTCTCTTTCACACTCAGCAGTACCTTACCGCGCAATCGGCTTGTACCGAATCCGCTTCGGCTTGGCCCCTTCTTCACCCAGCCGCTTCTTCTTGTCCGCCTCGTATTCCTGGTAATTGCCCGGGAAGAACTCCACATGCGAGTCGCCCTCGAACGCCAGGATGTGCGTCGCGATCCGGTCCAGGAACCAGCGATCGTGCGAGATCACCATTACGCAGCCGGCGAACTCCAGCAGCGCATCTTCCAGAGCGCGCAGCGTTTCCACGTCGAGGTCGTTCGACGGCTCGTCCAGCAGCAGTACGTTGCCGCCGGCGATCAGCGTCTTGGCCATGTGCAGGCGGCCGCGTTCGCCACCCGACAGCGTGCCGACCTGCTTTTGCTGGTCGCCGCCCTTGAAATTGAAGCGGCCGATATAGGCGCGCGACGGGGTTTCGTAACGGCCAACGGTCAGCACGTCGGCGCCGCCGGAGATTTCCTCGAATACGGTCTTGGTGCCGTCCAGCGCATCGCGGCTCTGGTCGACAAACGCCATCTTCACGGTCGGCCCGATCTTGATTTCGCCGCTGTCCGGCTGTTCCTTGCCGGTGAGCATCTTGAAGAACGTCGACTTGCCGGCGCCGTTCGGACCGATGATGCCGACAATGGCGCCCGGCGGCACCTTGAAGCTCAGGTTTTCGATCAGCATGCGGTCGCCGAAACCCTTGCTGACGTTGTCGAACTCGATCACTTCGTTACCCAGGCGCTCACCGACCGGGATGAAGATTTCCTGGGTTTCGTTGCGCTTCTGGTATTCCTGGCTGTTGAGCTCGTCAAAGCGGGCCAGGCGCGCCTTGGACTTGGCCTGGCGGCCCTTGGGGTTCTGGCGCACCCACTCCAGTTCCTTGTGCAGGGCCTTCTGGCGCGCCGACTCGCTGGCCTCTTCCTGCTTCAGGCGCGCTTCCTTCTGGTCCAGCCACGAGCTGTAGTTGCCCTTCCAGGGGATGCCCTGCCCGCGGTCCAGCTCCAGGATCCACTCGGCGGCGTTGTCGAGGAAGTAGCGGTCGTGGGTCACGGCCACCACGGTGCCCGGGAAGCGCGTCAGGAACTGTTCCAGCCAGTCGACCGACTCGGCATCCAGGTGGTTGGTCGGTTCGTCGAGCAACAGCATGTCGGGGCGCGACAGCAGCAGGCGGCACAGCGCCACGCGGCGCTTTTCACCGCCGGACAGGTGGCCGATCTTCGCGTCCCACGGCGGCAGGCGCAGCGCGTCGGCGGCGATCTCCAGCTGCAGCTCGACGTTGTTGCCATCGCTGGCGGCCAGGATGGCTTCGTACTTGGCCTGGTCGGCGGCAAGCGCGTCGAAGTCGGCGTCCGGCTCGGCATAGGCGGCGTAGATCTCATCGAGCTTCTTGCGCGCCTCGAACACGCCGCCCAGCGCCGCCTCCACCGATTCGCGCACGGTCTGCTCGGGATCGAGCTGCGGCTCCTGCGGCAGGTAGCCGATGTTCAGGTTCGGCATCGGCGTGGCCTCGCCCTCGATCTCCTTGTCGAGGCCGGCCATGATCTTGAGCAGCGTGGACTTGCCCGAGCCGTTCAGGCCCAGCACGCCGATCTTGGCGCCGGGGAAGAACGACAGCGAGATGTCCTTCAGGATGTGACGCTTGGGCGGAACGATCTTGCCCACGCGGTTCATGGTGAAAACGTACTGTGCCATGGGTGCGTGTTGGTGTTGGTGCGGGAATGGCGGGAGTGTATCAGGCACGCCGGCGCGCGCTGCCGGCCCCAGCCAGCTTTGGCCCCCGCCGGTACAATGGCAGGTTCGACTTTCCGCTGATTTTCCGAGCCATCGCCATGAGCAGACCTGCCCTGACCCTGAAGTTCAAGTGCAAGAAGTGCGCGAAACCCGTCACCCTGTACCTGCAGAAGACGTCCGCGTGCTCGCACATCACCCCGTACCAGGGCTTCTGCAAATGCGGCGAGATGATGCGCCACGCCACCGGCGACAAGGATGCAGTCGAGTCCTTCGTGAACTCGCTGGACAACAGCTGGATGCATCACCATCACCACTAAGCAGGCTGCAGCAGTGACGGAAACCTGGCGCCCCGCCGGCAAGGACCCGATGCGCTTCCTGGGCGGCTATCCGCCCGAAGTGCTCGACCAGGTGCGCGAACTCGCCGCCGCCGGCCGCCTGGGCGACCACCTCGCCCGCCGCTATCCCGGCCGCCATACCGTGCAGACCGATCGCGCGCTGTACGACTACGCCACCGAACTGAAGCAGGAATTTTTGCGCAGCGCGCCGCCGCTGCATAAGGTCGGCTTCGATGCCACGCTCGACTCGGCGCACAAGGCCTTGGGCCTGCACACCGCGATCTCGCGCGTGCAGGGCGGCAAGCTGAAAGCCAAGAAGGAAATCCGCGTGGCGTCGCTGTTCAAGGAAGCGCCGACGGAATTCCTGCGCATGATCGTCGTGCACGAGCTCTCGCACTTAAAGGAGAGCGACCACAACAAGGCCTTCTACCGGCTCTGCGAACACATGGAGCCGCGCTACCACCAGCTGGAATTCGACACGCGCCTGTGGCTGGCGTGGCGCGAACTGGACAAGGCGGGAAGCTAGTTACAGCTTCTTCGCGAATCGTCGGCCGGATTGGCGAAGTCGCATTACCGCCGGCAACGCGGCGGTAATGCACCTCCGCTTGGTGTGACTGCGAGCCCTCAATGAACCTGCATGCCGCGCATGGCATGTATCCGCTCATGCTGCCGCTTCAACGCGTCATATTGGCGCTGAAGTGTCGCGCTGGCATCGGGTGGCAGTGTCTTCATCATGACGGACTGATACTCGCGCCTGGCGGCATCTTCCTCGTGCTCGCACATTCCCAGCACGGCGTCGTCGTTGTTTGGCTGCAGCATGTGACGGAACGCCATCCAGCCACGGAACAGCGTGCCATTCATGGTGCCCCGGTCGGTCGGCCGGCCGCCCATGGCACTGACCATCGATTGCAATTCCTTCACCGACGCCCGGTAGGTGTCCGCCGTAGCGGTCAGGATGTCGCGAAGCTGTGCATCGCGCACTTCACCGGCACCGCTCATGCAGGCCAGTTCGCTGTCCTTGCCAGCTTCGATCAGCTGGTTCAGCGCCAAGACAGTTTGTTGCTGGTTGTCGCCCATGGCATTCTCCCAACACGCATTCAGGCGACGCGCAGCTTTGGCGCCGCCAGGTAAGCCAAAGGAGGAACCGCCGCCGCGTAACCGGCCGTGAGAGCGGCGTCGCAGACGCCATCGACATGAATCAGCTGGTTCGCGCCGGGCCCCGTTTGCCTGCTCGTTCAGAGGTAAGGCGTGACTACATGATAGGAGATGGCTGAAGCCCGGCGGGATGGCGCCGGCGCCACGATCCCAAGGGGCTATGCTTGAGCGGCAGCAGGAGTACAAGCGGATCATGCGCCATCCACACCTTCAGCCCGGCGCACTCTGGCCGGCCCTCGTGCAGCGCCCCCCTCCCCCAGAGGGCGGCGACAGCGGAGCCTTAGACGGGCCGTTCACCTTTGCCTGTCGGCACCCCCGCCCCCGAGCGCCTCAAGCAGCGGCCGCAAGGCATCGAGTTCCGCGCCGAAGCCGGCCCAGTCCCCTGCTTTCAGGCGCTCGATGGCGCGGTCATAGTGCGCGAGTGCCTCGCGCGCACGGGTGTTCGCAGCGCCCTGCTCAAATATCGCCACCGGGGCGGATCCCCCGAAAAGGGCCGCAAGGGCCGCGCCCAGGGTGTCCTCCATGGCCACGCGATCACCATAGGCGGCGATCACCCGCTTCAGTTCGGGTAACTGGCCGGACTCCGCGCGCAGGTAGAGCGGCGAGACATAGAGGATGGAATTCTCGATCGGCACGACCTGCAGATGGCCGCGGATGACGCGCGAGCCCATCTGGTTCCACAGCGAAATCTGCTGCGAGATCTCGGTATTCTGCTGGATGCGCGCCTCGATCTGGAACGGCCCGTAGACCAGCTTCTCCTTGGGGAAGGTGTAGGCGACAAGCTTGCCGTAGTTGGGCGGATCGGAGCGCGCCGCGAGCCACGCGATCATGTTCTCGCGCTGGCTGGGCACCATCGGCAGCATGAGCACGAACTCGGCGCTCGCTTCCTCAGGCAGCCGCAGGATCATGTAGTAGGGCATCATCCGCTCGGCGGGCGTGTTCCCTGCGCTCATGCCCGACAACTGGCGCGGGAACTCCCAGAGATCCTCGCGGTTATAGAAGACTTCCGCCGCTTCCATGTGGTAGGCGCGGTAGATCTGCGCCTGGACCAGGAACAGGTCTTCCGGGTAGCGGATATGCCGCTGCAGGTCCCGCGGCATTGCGCCCAGCGGCCTGAACATGCCCGGGAAGATGCGCTGGTACACCCGCAGGATTGGATCAGCGGGGTCGCTGACGTAGAAGTCCACCGTGCCGTTGTAGGCATCGATCACTACCTTGACTGCGTTGCGAATGTAGTTGTCGCCGTCGCCGGTGCCAGGCTGCGAGTAAGGGAACCAGCGGCTGGTGGTGTAGGCGTCCTGGATCCAGTAAAGGCGCCCGTCGCTTGCCACGATATAGGGGTCGCGGTCGAGGATGAGGAACGGGGCAATCGTGCGCACCCGGTCCCGGATGTTGCGATGGAGCAGGATGCGGCTCTGCGGCGTGATGTAGCCGCTCAGCAGGATATTGGGATCGTCGAGCTGCCAGGCAAACAGGACCCGGCGCGCCAGGCTGCCGACGTCGATGCCGTCGCGCCCGCGGTAGGCCGTATAGACGTTGTCCTTGCCCTTGGGGTAGTCGAACTCGGGCACACTGCCGTTGACGATGACATAGCCTTTGCCGCCTTCTCCGAAGTAGAGGCGCGGCTCGTGGATGACCGGGCCGCCGTCGGAGAGCGGTGGAATGTCATGCAGATAGAGCAAGGGCAGGCCTTCGGCGGATTTCTCGGTGACCGGCGACATGACCACGCCATTGCCATGGGTGAACAAGAGATGCAGGTTCACCCAGGTCTGGGCATTGGGCGGGATCAGCGCCGGCTCCAGCTCCCGCGCCGACAGCATGACCTGCTGGTAACCGGCGTCGAGTTGGTAGCGGTCGATATCCGTCGCGAGGAACTTGTAATAGGTCCTGATCTCCTGCAGCTGCGCATAGGTATCGCGCAGCGGCTGCAGGTCCCACAGACGGATATTGTCGATGGTCGGGCGATTGGCCTGGAGTGAGGCAAGATTCAGGCTCTGTTCGACCGGGAACGGCTTTGCCTCGATCTGCGTTACGCCATAGGCCTCACGTGTCAGCGCGATATTGTGTTCGAGGTACGGCGTCTCCAGTTGCAGTTCGTTGGGCTTGACATAGAATCGCTGGAACAGCGCCGGATAGACCGTGCCGAGCAGGAACGCGCTGCCGGCCACCAGGATTGCCCCGGCCGCAGGCACCCGGTAGTCCCGCCAGCGCAGATAGGCCCATGAAGCGGCGGCAGCCGCGGCAGACAGGCTGCACTGCAGCCACAGGACCGGCAGCCCCACATGGATGTCGGTATAGCTCGCGCCGACCACGACGCCGTTGTCGCCATAGAGAAGAAGGTAGCGGTCAAGCCAGTAGGACCACGCCTGCAACGCGAAGAACAAGCCCAGCAACGCGGCAGCATGGATAGCGGCCGCCGCTGAAAGCCCGCGCGGCGGCTGGACCAGCGCGATATCGCCGCGCAACCCATAGACCGCGCCGGCAATCACTGCGCAGCAGCCCAGCAGCAGGAGCAGCCAGTTCCTGAGTGCCAGATACGCAGGCAGCGAGAAGAAGTAGAAGCCGATGTCCTTGCCGAAGATCGGATCGGACTTTCCGAATGGAACCTGATTGATGTAGCGCAGCGCAGTGTCCCAGCTCGACAGCTCTCCGACGGCCATCAGCAGCCCTACAAAGACGGCAACGCCGGCAATGGCGGCGCGCCAGGGCAGGCGCATCGCCATCTCGCCGACCGGTTCGCCCCGGGCCTCCGGCGTCCAGGCCTGCGCCTGCCTCGCGCAGCGGTGCGCCAGCCAGCCCGATACCCAGATCGCACCCGCCGACACGCCGAAGACGGCAAGCAACAGCACCGCCTGGGTCGAGAATATGGTGCGGAAAACCCCGGCGTAGCCAACGGAGGTAAACCACAGCCAGTCAACGATGAGGTCGCTGACGCGCCCGGCAGCGACCAGCGCGACGATGACGGCCACTACCCAGGTCGCGGGGCGTCTCAGGCGCGTGGCATCCATCGCTGGCGAGCGCATCGATCATGCTCCTTTGCCGCACTGTCGTCCGTGACCTGCTTGCCTGTGCGATAGCTGCCGCGCGACAATGCGTGGGTCCGGGCGAATTGTGCAGTCTGATTCATTGTAGGCGAGACGATCGGGAGACAGCGAGCCGTGCCGCCGGGGAAGCCATGCAAAAGGCGCCAGCGCGCCGGCGTGGGCGGGTTGAGGGAGGAGGGGTTTCGGTGTTTGGCTATTTGCCGGCGAACGGCACTCAGGCAGGATGCGGCGTCCGTATGGGAATGCGAAGTGTCTTATCGAATCGCGAGCCAAGGCGCGAGAGACTGAGGCCGTCATCGAACAACGATGACCGGGTGTGGAAGCCCGCGTGTCACAGTTTGATAGTCGCCGTTGGCGACCTTCTTGCCCATTCGGGCTAGCCATTGCTTTATGGCGGGCCGGACGAGACAGCCGCAAGGCTGACCGGCATTGGCTGTGACACCGGGCTTCCACCCTCGTTGTCAGGCCCGCCGCCCTCCCCTCACGTCGCGCGGCAGGCCTTCATCCAACGATCGGAGGTCATATGTCGGGAAACTCGTTATCCACAGCGGCACGGCTGAATCTTGAGTCATTGGCGGCGGGCATCGAAGGCGTGCTTGGCATGCTGGACCAGTTGTGCGACGCATCCGAAGGCTGCTTCAGTGCGCTTTGCCTGCTTCGACTGTTGAAGGCGCAGCTGGAAGGCATATTGGCGGAGGAGCTTGCCGCCTGACGGCCTTGGCCGCTGAAGGCTTGCCAGTCCCACTGGTAAGCCCCTGCCCGCAGCCTTACAGGAACCCAATCGAGAACCACGGCACCAGCGTCAGCAGCAACAGCGCAATGCACAACGCCGCCATATGCGGCCACACGCGCGGCATGGCAACGTCCGGCGACACGCGCCCGATGGCGCAGGCGGCATAGAAGCCCACGCCGAACGGCGGCGCGAACAAGCCCAGCCCCATGGCGAAGATCACCACCATGGCGTAGTGCACCTCATGCACGCCGACCAGCCTGGCAATCGGAAACAGCAACGGCCCGAACAGCACGATGGCCGGGATGCCTTCCAGCAAACTGCCCAAGATCACAAAAGCCAGCGCCGACACCAGCAGGAAGCCAGTCTTTCCGCCCGGCACAGCGGACATGATGCTGACCAGGTCCTCCGCAAACCCGGACTGCGTCAGTGCCCACGCCATGGTGGTGGCACAGCCCACGATCAGCAGGATCGCACCGGACAACGCCGCGGTATCGAGCAGGATCGGATAAATGCGCCGGAGTTCGAACTGCCGGTACACCAGCAAGCCGGCCAGCACCGTATAGAAGATGCCGATGGTCGATACCTCGGTGGCAGTGGCCACGCCCTCCACCACCGCCGTGCGAATGATGACCGGCAGCGCCAGCGCCGGCAGGGCCACCACCAGCAATCTCAGCAACGTCCTGCTCGATGGCCGCACCATGCCGCCCCTGTCCTCCTTGCGCGTCTGCCACCAGACCACCAGTGCCATCATCGCCAGGCCGACCAGCGCCGGCATCAACCCGCCGATGAATAGCGAGGTGATCGACACGCCCGTGACCGACCCCACCGTGATCAGCACGATGCTGGGTGGAATCGTTTCCGACATCGCACCGGACGCCGACAGCAGGCCGATCAGGTCGCCATCCTTCGCGCCGCTCTGCTTCATCTCCGGGAACAGCGCCGGCGCGACCGCCGCCATATCGGCAGCTTTTGAACCGGAGATGCCCGAGACGATGTACATCGCCCCAAGCAGCACATACTGCAGGCCGCCGCGTACGTGCCCGATCAGGCTGACCAGGAACTGGATCATCGCGCGCGCCAGGCCCGTCATCTCGATCAGCCCGCCGAGGAAGATGAACAGCGGGACCGCCAGCAGGATCAGGTGTGACATGCCCTCCTGCATGCGGTTCGGCATGATGGACAGCGGCGTGGTCGTGGACAGCGCCAGGTAGCACAGCGTGGAGAGCCCGAAAGCGAAGGCAATGGGCACGCCGATGGCAACGCAGCCAACCAGCATCAGCAGGAAGAAAATCACCAGGTTGGCGTTGCCCAGTCCCAACAGCACCGGCGAGAGCAGCCACAACGCGCCAGCGCCTAGCCCGACCAGCAGGCCACTGAGGGCCACCTGCCTGCGGCTTGCGGTCTCCAGCAGGCGGATCGCGGCGGTCACGAGCATCAGCACGGTGCCGGCGAGCACCGCCCCGGCGCGCCAGGCTTCGCTGACCTCCAGGGTCGGCGTCAGCACGTCCACGTGTTCGACGAGATGTTCCCAAGCCGGCCGCACCAGCAGCAACAGGAACGCCACCACCATCCACATGCCACAGGCATCCAGCCATGCGCGCCGGTGCGGCGGCAGCTTGCTGATGAAGGTGGTGAGCTGCATATGCGCGCTGCGCTGCAGGGCAATGATGGCGCCGAGCATCGCCAGCCACAGGAACAGGATGCCGGCGAGTTCCTCCGTCCAGGGCAGCGGCGCATGCAAGGCATAACGCGCAAACGCGCCGCCCCCGAGGATCAGGGTCTCGGCCACGACGATCAGCGCGGCCGGAACCTCGACCACGCAGGCCAGGACGCGGCTCCAGCGTGCGCTGGCCGTGGAGGGGGTACTGGCGGGCCGGTCCAGGGTCTCGGCGGTGTGCTCCATCTTTGTCTCCTCTTGCATGTCGGCTTGATGGTGCCTGCTTCAGACCAGCGGCCCGGTGTATTTTTCCAGCATCTGCCATGCCTCGTCGCCAAACTTCTTGCGCCACTCGGCGTAGAAGCCCGCGTCCCGCAGCAGCTTGCGGAACGGCGCCGGATCCGGCCGGTTGAACTTAATGCCAAGCCGGGTCATCTCCGCCTGCGCTTCGACGTCGAGCCGCGCGATATCCTCGCGCTGCTTCAGCGCCGCGGTGGTGAAGCGCGTCGTCAGCAAAGCCTGCACCTCGCGCGGCAGTGCCTGGAATTTTCTGGCATTGCCGAAGATAAAGTGGCCGTCCCAGGTATGCGCGGTCATCGAGCAGAACTTCTGCACTTCATACAGCTTGCCGCTGCGGATCAGCGACAGCGGCGTCTCCTGGCCATCCACCACGCGTGTCTGCAGCGCCGAATAGAGATCGGCGAACGGTATGACCGTCGGCGCCGCGCCCAGCATCCTGAACATCGAGACCCACAGCGGGATCGCCGGGACGCGGATCTTGAACCCCTTCAGGTCCGCTGGCGTGTTCACCGGGCGGGTAGCGGAGGTGATGTTGCGATAGCCGTTGTCGAGGCACTTCTCGAACACGTGCAGGTTCACCTTGCCCAGCGCGCCCCGGACATAGGCGCCCAGTCCGCCGTCCATCGCGGCCCACACCGCGGCGTAGTCCTTGAAGGCAAAGGCCACACCGTTGATGCTGGCGGCCGGGACACGTGTCTGCAGGTTGGTGCTGGCCGTGGACATGAAGTCGATGGCACCGGCGAGGACCTGGGAGACCATGTCCGGCTCGCTGCCCAGCTGGCTATTGGGATAGACCTGCAGGTCGACCTTGCCGCCGGTGTCCTGGCGAATGGCCTCGGCGGCCTCCTTGATGCGAAGCGTGCCCGGATGGTCGGCCGGGAAGGCCGTGCCGTACTTCAGCCTGATGGTGGCGTTCTGGGCGAACGCGTTGCGCGCGGGCAATGCCAGCGCCAGTCCGCCGGCGGCGAGTGCGCCGAACTGCCGGCGAGTGAACCGATGGGCCATGATGTGCTTGTCTCCTGTTGTTCAAGTTGTGGCCGGGAAGGACAGCAGTGCTGCCGCGCCGCGCTCGCGCAATACCGTCAGGTGTGCGGCAAGCCGGCGCCGGAACTGCTGCGGCCACGGGGCGTCGCCAAATACGGCGCCGTGCGCCAGGGCCCGGTGCACGGCTTCCGTATTGCTGTCCGTGCCGCACAGCGCTGCGGCAAGCGGCGGCGCACCGGGATCGCTGGCGGCCAGCGGCTCGCCACGCTCGTTGGTGTCGCAGCGCAAATAGTGGAGCCACAGCGCCAGCGCACGCTCCAGGCATGGCCGCTCGATGCCCGCGGCCAGGCTTTCGCGCAAGGCCGGCAGCCAGCGCACCGGGACCTTCTGCGTGCCATCCATCGCAATCTGCGCGGTGTGATGCGCGATCGCCGCGTTGCGCAGGCGGCACAGCAACGCATTGCCGTAGCGGGCGACGTCGTACTCCGGCGGCGCGGTGACGGTGGCATGCAGGTCCTCCATCACCCCGCGCGCGAAGGCACCGAGGACCGGATCGGCCATCGCCCCGGCCACGGTTTCTATGCCGCACAACTGCGCGGCATAGGCGATCGCCGAATGCGTGCCGTTCAGCATGCGCAGCTTCATGGCCTGGAACGGCCGGACATCACCGGTCATCAACGCGCCGCCAGCCTCCCACGCGGGCCGCGCTCCGGCGAAGCGGTCTTCGATCACCCATTGCGTGAACGGCTCGCAGACAATGGCGGCTTCATCGCGTAGTCCGAGGCGCTGCTGCGCCCAGTTCAGCGACGTTGGCGTTGCGGCCGGCACAATGCGGTCGACCATGGTGTTCGGCAGCGCCACCTCATCGTGGATACGCCGGGCCAGCGCCGGATCGGCCTGCGACGCGTACTGCGTCAGCAGCTTGCGCAGCGTGTCGCCGTTGTCGGCCATGTTGTCGCAGCAGACAATGCTCAGCGGCGCGCCGAACGGCCGGCGGCGTATCCCCGCCGCCAGCACGCCGAGCGTGCTGCGCGGCGCCTCGGGATGGGCCAGGTCATGACGGATTTCCGGATCGCTGGTGTCGAGGTCGGATGTCGACGGATGCCGGTGGTAGCCTTTTTCAGTCACGGTGCAGGTTACGACCGACGCGGCGGGATCGGCGATGGCGCCGATCACCTGCTCCAGTGCATGCGGCGCATACAGGGCCTGCACCAGCGCCCCCACGATGCGCCCCGTGGCCTCGGCACCCTGTCGCTCGATGACCGCGTACAGGCAATCCTGCGCAGTCAGCGCGCGCGCCATGCGCGGTTCCCGCAAGCTGACGCCCACGATGCCCCAGCGCGTGTCGCCATCATGGATCGCTGCCTCGGTGTACAGCGCCTGGTGCGCGCGGTGGAAGGCGCCGAGCCCGATATGCACCACGCCGCGCGACAGACGGCTGCGCTCGTAGCCGGGCTGTTGCACGGCGGCGTCGGCGCTGCAGACGGTACGCTGCGCCAGCCTCATGCCCTGACCCTCGATCGTTTGTATTGCGGCATCGTGCGTGGCATCCGTGCTGTTGACGATGGCAAAACGTACCATTCGGGAATGCTGCAGACGTGCAGCCGTTTCGCAACATTTGTGCGGCACTTGCGCTTTCCCGCTGCGGAATCCTCTCGTATCCGCCCCTGCCTTCGGGAGGTAACCTGCTTCGCATCCCGTGCCATAGCGTCATCGCATGCGATGACGCAGCAGTGGCAGCGCGCAATCGCCGGAGCAAGTCTTGAAGATCGAACGGATACAAACCATCGTCACCTGTCCGGGCCGCAACTTTGTCACGGTCAAGGTGATGACTGACCAGGGCGTCTACGGAGTTGGCGATGCCACGCTCAACGGCCGCGAGCTTGCGGTCAGCACCTACCTCGACGCGCATGTCATCCCCTGCCTCATCGGCCGCGACCCGCGCTGCATCGAAGACATCTGGCAATACCTGTATCGCGGCGCCTACTGGCGGCGCGGCCCCGTCACGATGACCGCGATCGCCGCGATCGACATGGCGCTGTGGGATATTCTCGGTAAGCTGGCGAACATGCCGGTGTACCTGTTGCTGGGCGGCAAGAGCCGGCAACGGCTGCTGGTCTACGGGCACGCCAACGGCCGCGACCACGAGGAAGCCGTCGATGCCGTCCACCGGCATATCGAGGAGGGCTTCAAGGCGATCCGTGTGCAATCCGGCGTGCCGGGACTCTCCAAGGTGTATGGCGTGGGCAAGCAAGCCGGCCACTATGAACCCGCGGAGAAGGGGCTCCCGCCGGAAGAACCGTGGGACACTGCCCTCTACCTGCGCCACACGCCGGAACTGTTCCGCAAGGTGCGCGATGCCATCGGCTTCGGGCCACACCTGCTGCATGATGCGCACCACCGGCTGACGCCGATCGAAGCGGCCCGCCTTGGCAAGGCACTCGAGCCGTTCAGCCTGTTCTGGCTGGAAGACGCCACGCCGGCCGAAAGCCAGGACGCCTTCCGCCTGATCCGCCAGCACACCACCACGCCGCTGGCGGTAGGAGAAGTCTTCAATTCGATCTGGGATTGCAAGGACCTCATCGGCAACCAGCTGATCGACTTCATCCGCACCACCATCGTCCATGCCGGCGGCATCACGCATGTGCGGCGCATCGCGGACTTCGCCGCGATGCACCAGGTGCGCACCGGATTCCACGGCGCCACCGACCTGTCGCCGGTGTGCATGGCGGCGGCGGTCAACTTCGGGCTGTGGGCGCCGAACTTCGGCATCCAGGAACTGATGCCGCACAACGCGCTGACCGACGAAGTGTTCCCGCACAACTATCGCTTTGCGGACGGCCATCTGGTCATGGACGAGGTGCCTGGACTTGGCGTCGACATCGACGAAGCGCTGGCCGCCAGGTACCCGTATGAGCGTGCCTACCTGCCTGTGGCAAGGCTATGCGATGGAGCGATGTGGAACTGGTAGCCTGGCACGCGATAGATGACGCTCACTTCCACACAATGCCGTCCCCCATGCCACCAGCACCCAACATGTTGAGCATCGTCGTTAACCAACCCCACGGCCTGTCCTTGTGCGCAAGGCCCATCCCCACCCCCGCCCCCGGCGAAGTCCGCCTGCGCGTGCGCTATGCCGGCATCTGCGGCTCCGACCTGCACATCTTCCACGGCAAGAATCCGTTCGCAGCGTATCCCCGCGTTATCGGCCATGAATTCATGGGTCATATCGACGCTGTCGGCGCGGGCATCAGCGCGCAGCGCATCGGCGAACGCGTGGTGGTGGATCCGGTCATCAGTTGCGGCCAATGCCACGCCTGCCGCATTGGCCGGCGCAACGTCTGCAGCCGCATGCAGGTAATCGGCGTGCACCGTGACGGCGGCTTCAGCGAATACACGTGCGTGCCGGCGTGCAATGCCTACGCGGTGCCGGCTGGCCTGGCGGCGACGAGCGCGGCGGTGATCGAGCCCTTCGCCGTCGCGGCAAACATGACCCACCGCACAGGCGTGCTGCGCGAAGACATCGCGTTGATCTATGGCGCCGGCCCTATCGGTTTGAACCTGCTGCAAGTACTCAAGCGCGTCTACGGTGCACGGGTTCTGATCACCGACCACCTTGACGAACGGCTGGCGCTGGCCCGCCATTGCGGCGCCGATGCGGATGACGTCATCAACACCTCACATGAGGACATCGGACAGGCCCTTGCAAAACGCGGCGTGGCAGAGGGCCCGACACTTATCTACGACGCCGTCTGCCACCCATCGATCCTGGAGGAAGCCGTGCGCATTGCCGCCCCGGCAGGACGCATCGGCATACTGGGCTTTTCCGCGATGCCATCGGCCGTTCCGCAACTGGAGCTGACCCGGAAGGAACTCTCGCTCTATGCCTCGCGCCTGAACTGCGACATGTTTACCACCGTGATCGACTGGATCTCCCAGGGGCTGGTCGACCCCGGCTGCATCGTCACGCATCGGATCGATTTCCACGATGTCGCCGATGCCCTGGACCTTGCCGAACACAACCCGCGCGAGAGCTGCAAGATATTGCTCGACTTTGGCGAGCCTGCCTGATATGCCGCCAATCTTAGATATCGTCGAATGTTGCTAATGCACTACCCAAATGAAAATGGCCTCCCGAATCGGGAGGCCATTTATATTCCTGGTGCCGGCTGCAGGACTCGAACCCGCCACCTGATGATTACAAATCTTAAGGAGTCGACTATTGATCCGATTTGATCTACGTGGATCGATGAGATCATGCCATTGATTTTAATGGAAATTTCCCTTCAGGCCGTGCCCTCCAGAATTGACCAACATGGTTCAACGCCACTAGAATTTGCCTACATGATGCCTACACGGATATCGAATGGCAAAACAAAACTTCACGGCAGCGCGAGTCGACGGCTTCACTTGTGAAGCAGGCAAACAGCAAAGCATTTATTGGGATGCGAAGACGCCAGGATTTGGCATCAGGGTCACGGCAGCTGGGGCAAAGGCCTACATCTTTGAATCTCGACTCTTCGGGAAGACCATACGCGTCACCATTGGTGACACCAGAGCGTGGGACTTAGGCAAGGCACGCGCCGAAGCAGGCCACCTTAAGACTTTAATAGACGCAGGGAAAGATCCGCGCGAAGTCAAGGCAGAACAGCAGGCTGCCTTTGAAGCAAAACACGCTGCGAAAGTCCGCGAGAGCATAACCGTAGCCAACGCGTGGAGTGACTATGTCGAATCTCTGCGTACCAAGCTCTCCCCCAAAACCAAGAAGCCAAGGTCTGCTGGCTACATCAATGACCATTTCAAACTCGCTGCGCCGGGCGGGGAACCGACCAAGCGTGGCGGCAAGCAAACCGAACGCGGACCACTTTATCCGTTGATGGAACTGAAGCTCTCCGGCCTAACCGCTAAAGCAGTTGGCGCATGGCTGGAGTCGGAGGTGCCGATCAGGCCAACCAGCGCCGCCTACGCCTTTCGAATGCTCAAGGCGTTTGTCAGGTGGTGCGAGGGCCATGACAAGTACGCCGGCATCGTTCCTCCCGACAGCTGCACGTCTCCCAAGGTAAGCGGGTCGTTGCCTGGCACCAACACCAAGGACGGCGACAGCCTCCAGCGGGAACAGCTCGCAGCTTGGTTTGGCGCCGTGCGCGCTCTGCACAACCCGGTACAGTCCGCCTATTTACAAGGCTTGCTCATTACCGGCGCGCGCCGAGAGGAACTGGCCGCGCTGCGTTGGGAAGACGCGGACTTCCAATGGCGAAGCTTACACATCGCGGACAAGATTGAAACCGAAACTGGACGCGTGATTCCCCTCACGCCTTATCTAGCCTCCCTATTGCTCGATCTGAAGCGCCTCAACGAAACGCCGCCCAGCAGACGCCGCCTGCGTAGCCTGGAAGCCCGCGGACAGAAATGGGAGCCATCACCTTGGGTATTTCACAGCCTCAATGCCGAGAAAGGTCGTATTGCCGAACCGCGCTACGCGCACAACCAGGCGATCGAAGCTGCCGGCCTTCCCCATGTGACGCTGCACGGGCTACGCAGATCATTCGGCACCCTGTCGGAGTGGTGCGAGGTTCCAGTCGGTGTAGTGGCGCAAATCCAAGGGCACAAGCCTTCGGCGTTGGCCGAGAAGCATTATCGACGCCGGCCACTCGATATGCTCCGAATGTGGCACGACAAGATCGAGGCATGGATGCTGGTGCAGGCGGGAATTAGCTTTCATCAGGCGTCGAAGGCGGCCCAAGAGGCTGCATTCCAAATGACGCCATCCGCTTAATCCCCAGAGGCTTCACAGTTGGCGCGGATCAGCAACTGGCGGTAAGGCTACTAATTTAGCAGGTGGCGTCCAGGGGACGTTTCGAGGAAGACGTTTGCCGGAAAACAATCAAATGCAACAATCAATATATAAAAACTATCATGTCTTGACTACGGCGGACTGGTGACGATCACCAGTCCGCCGTAAAATGCTGGATATGAAACACGAACCCGACACTGCTAGAGGCATGCCCGCCCACTTCTCTGGCCATGAGACGTTTCCCTTACGCCAAATGTGGCTAAAAAAAGTCTGCGACGGGGTAGTTGACGGTCGGATTGCCAAGGCTACCTTCAGCGACGACAACGCTATTGCAACGTTTGGCGTCGGCAAGAATATGGTGGCGTCAATCCGGCATTGGGCTTTGGCATGTGGCGTAATGCAGGAAGAGGGAAGTCACTTTCGTTTTGGCCGTCTCGCCTACGAAATCCTTCAAGATGGCGGGCTCGACCCGTACGCAGAGAGTCCATCAACGGCATGGCTCGCCCATTGGCAACTCGCGGGGCGGTGCATTCGTTCGACGACATGGTATTGGCTGTTCAATTATGTAACTGCCCCAACATTCACGCGCCAAGAGCTGGAAGAGCCTTTGGCCCGCTATGCCCGGGAGCTTGACCCCAAGCACCGTCTCTCCGCCTCGACGATCTCTCGCGACCTAGAGACATGCCTGCGCAGCTATGCGCCGCGCGCGGCCGGCGGCTCTCCGGAAGACTTCGCCGAGCCTCTGTTGGGCGAATTGGGGCTGCTGCAAGAGGTCCACAAAAGCCAGTATGCATTCCGCCGCGGCCCCAAGGCTTCGTTGCACGACGGCATTTTCGCCTATGCATTGGTCGACTTCTGGGATCGCGAGGCCAACGGGCAAAGCTCGCTGCCCTTCGAGGCGGTCGCTTACGCCGAAGGCTCGCCGGGGCGTGTCTTCAAACTTGATGAAGAGTCGATCGCCCAGCGGTTGATTGCCCTCTCTGACTTCACGGACCGCAAGCTGGCTTGGACAGACTCGGCAGGCCTACGCCAAGTCCACCGCAAGCCCATGTCCAAAGAAGACATCAAGAATTTGATCAGGCGCGCCTATGACTGACAAGAAGCAAGAAGTGTTATCTGACATCGTTCAGATTTCGCGCCACTACCAACGCTCAATCCGTGTGGACGCGGATATCGGTCGGGCCGATGCACTTGGCGGCTATATCTGCCATGCCACCGCGGCGTCCGTAGTCGATGGCATGTGCAAGCAGCTCACCGGAACCAATCAACGCTGCTTCACTTGGACAGGCCCGTTCGGCGGCGGCAAGAGTTCGCTAGCCGCGGCACTAGCGAGCGCGCTGCATCCTGACAAGGATCTTCGAACGAAGGCTCGCCAAGTCCTGCGCTTGGACGCTAAGCCCGCCTTCGACAACGCCTTCCCGGTTCGCAGGGGATGGTTGCTTGTTCCGGCGGTAGGCCGGCGCGGCAGCGTTGTCGCGGAACTAGCCGCCGGTGTCCGGCGCGCGCAAGGCAAGAACGTCGACGGCCGCAGTAAGCCGAACGCCCAGAGTCTCATCGCGGAGTTGCTCGAAGAGGCCAAGAGCCGTCCACAGGACGGCGTGCTGGTCATCATCGACGAGATGGGCAAGTTCTTGGAGGCTTCCGCTTTGGGCTCCGGGGACGACGTCTACTTCTTCCAAGAGCTTGCCGAAGCCGCCGCCCGTTCCGAGGGTCGCTTGGTTGTCGTTGGCGTGCTGCACCAATCATTCGCGCAATATTCCGCCCGTCTCGGCATCGATACGCGCGACGACTGGTCCAAGGTTCAAGGCCGTTATGTTGACCTGCCATTCGTGGCGGCAAGCGACGAAGTCGTCGAGCTTATCGGGCGCGCGATTGAAGCCAAGCGCTGGCCTGCGTGGATGCTCGACGCATCCAAGACCATTGCGGATGCCATCCGCTCTCGCCGCCCTGCCGTGGGGCAGGATTTCGCCAAGGCATTAGCCGCATGCTGGCCGCTGCATCCGGCCATGGCGGCGCTTTTGGGGCCGATCTCCAAACGGCAGTTCGGTCAAAACGAGCGCAGCACCTTCGGTTTCCTTTCATCGGTGGAACCACATGGCTTCCGCGCTTACCTGAACTCGACCCCTGTCAAGGAGGCTACCTGGTATCGCCCAAATGACTATTGGGACTACCTTCGCTCGAACTTGGAGCCGGCGATCTTAGCCTCTCCCGATGGTCATCGCTGGTCGCAAGCGGTAGAAGCAGTCGAACGTGCAGAAGCCAAGACGGGCGATCCGCTGCTAGTCGCTTTGATCAAAAGCATTGCCGTCATCGACCTGTTCCGCAACGGATCAGGCCTCGCGGCTGACGCTGCGGTTCTTGGAGCCCTTTTCTTTGACAAGACCAGCGAAGAGCTCGACGCCGCGCTGCAAAAGCTCTCCGCCCTAAAGATCGCCCTCTACAAGAGCTATACCGGAGCTTGGTCGGTGTTCGAGGGCAGCGACTTCGATATCGATGCCGCCATCGCGCAAGCACTAGCTGCATCACCGGGCGTCGACTACACGCGCCTCGCGCAGTTCATGGGCCTGCATCCTGTGGTAGCTAAACGCCATTACCACGAGACAGGCTCCATGCGATGGATGGAGCTTGTGCTTTGTAGCATCGAGGAGACTGAAAAGATCGCCGCTGATTTTCGCCCGCGCAAGGGCGAGTTCGGGACATTCATCCTCGCGTTGCCAAGCCGTGGCACGAGCCCCAGGGCTGCCCGGCTTCGTGCGCAGGCTTGCTCCAAGCTGCGACCATGGCCGGTTATGGTAGGCATCCCCACCAACCACTCTCGCATCGCAGAACTTTCGGCTGAGTTGGTCGCGTTGGAGCAGGTAAAGGAGCGCCATGAGCTATCCGGCGACGCCGTCGCCCGCCGAGAGGTCTACGCTCGCCTGGCTGCGACGCGGGCCGGTCTGGAGGACCAGCTCCAAGCGGCGGTTTCGCTGGCGAAGTGGCACAATGGAACAGATCAAGTCGTCGAGCTGGGGTCAAAGCTCTCGCCGGTGGCCTCCGAACTAGCTGACGAGCTGTTTACCACTTCGCCTCCTGTTTGGAGCGAGTTGGTCAACCGCGACAGCGTGTCAAGCAACAGCGTGAAAGCCCGCCGGGACCTCCTGCACGCCATGGTTAATACCGAAGGCCAAGAGGCGCTCGGCTTCGAGGGCTTCCCTGCCGAACGCGGGCTTTATGAGACTCTGCTTAAGAGCACTGAGCTGCATCGACAAGACGACTCTGGTGCCTGGCGCTTTGTTCCACCTGGTGACGGATTGGCCAGCCAATTTGAGCCTCTGTGGAACGCGACCCGCACCCTTTTCTCGGACGCCACTGCTCGCGTGGGCGCAGATGAGATCTATGCACTGTGGAGCGCGCCACCGTTCGGCATGAAGCAAGGCATCCAGCCAGTGGTCCTCACTGCATTCATGCTCGCCCACAAAGCCAACATCGCCGTTTACAAAGATGGGATGTTCGTGCCCCGCTTAACCGATGCCGATATCGACGAGTGTCTACAAGACCCCGGCCGATTTTCCCTGCGCTGGGTGGCCATCGATGAAGACAAGAACCGAATCCTCGACGGTATCGCCAAACTGCTTGCGGAGATTGGTGAAAGCTCGGGAGCGGCCGACCCGCTCGAGGCCGCTCGAGGTCTTGTCGCCATGGTCTACAACCTGCCGGAGTGGACTCGAAGGACGCAGCGTTTGGGCGATACGGCCAAGGCAATGCGTGACATGCTCTTGAAGGCTAGTGACCCGCACAAGGTGCTGTTTGTCGACCTGGCATCGCTGCTCAATGCTGGGGATGGCAGGGCTTACGTGAAGGCACTGCGCGCGCCATTGAAGGAGCTGTCGAGCGCATACGGAAAGATGCTTGTGGAAGTCGAAGGGAAAATGCTCGACGCGCTTGATGCGAGCCGTGACGACCTCGAAGCATTGCGCGAACGGGCCAGATCAGTGGCCGGTGTGTCGGGTGAGCTGCGATTGGATGCTTTCGCGACGCGCTTGACCAATCTCGATGGCAGCCGAGAATCGCTTGAAGGCATTCTCAGCCTGGCCGCCGAAAAGCCTCCGCGCGAGTGGGTGGACCGCCACATCGATGCAGCAATCTTGGAGCTTGCCAAGTTCGCACGGCGCTTCCGGGAAGCCGAAGCCTTTGTGGCAGTCCAAGGAAGAAAAGCGCATAGCGAGGCCATTGCCGTCGTCATCGGCGCGGGATCTAACACCAAGACAATTTCACGTTCGTTCGCGATTTCAGACCGGTATCGCAAGACGGTGGAGACCAAGGCCGATGAAGTTGCTTCCATGCTGGAAGGTCAAGGGTTGGGGACAGATGTATTGTTAGCCATCCTTGCCAAGGCTGGAATGAAGCTCGCGTCTATCGAAAAGGAGGCTGCCAATGGCTGAGCGACACGTTCTCGGAATTTCGGGCGGCAAGGACAGCGCCGCCTTGGCGGTTTACATGCGGGATCACCATCCCGAACTCGACATCGACTACTTCTTCACCGACACAGGAGAAGAGCTGCCCGAGGTTTACGAATTCTTGGGTCTGCTTGAAGGCTATCTTGGCAAGCCAATCGCAAGACTCAACCCGCGTCGAAACTTCCGGTTCTGGCTGCGGGAGTACAACCATTTCCTCCCAAGCCCTCAAACCCGTTGGTGCACCAAGATGCTGAAGCTAGCGCCGTTCGAGCAATGGGTGCGCCCATGGCTCGCAGTCGGCGACAGGGTAACTTCCTATGTCGCCATCCGTGCGGACGAAGACTATCGGGAGGGGTACGCAACCAAGGCCGCCAACCTGTTCGTGAGACTACCATTCCGTGAAGCAGGCATCGACAAGGCAGGCGTGGTCGATATCTTGGAGTCCTCCGGAGTCGGTTATCCGAAGTATTACGAGTGGCGCTCCCGCAGCGGCTGCACATTTTGCTTCTTCCAGCAGAAGATCGAATGGGTTCGCCTCAAAGAGCAGCACCCCGAAGACTATGAAAAGGCCAAGGCGTTGGAGAAGGACGCCTTGGAGCACGGGTCGCCTTTCACCTGGTCCAAGGGCGAGTCGCTCGTTGATATTGAGCAGCCCGAGCGCATTGCACAGATTAAGGCCGAATACGAGATCCGCCGCGCGCGCCTGCGTAAGAGCATTCCCATAAATCCTCTGCGTCCCGCGAAGTCTTCTCTGGAAGACATCGACGATGTCTACGGGGAGGACGAAGGCAACGGCGCCTGCGTGGTTTGCCACAAGTAGACATCGAGCCCAGATCTAGATCGCACACCACACTTGGCGCGACTGCACTACCGCACTACCGCCGCTCTGTGCGGAGACCATTGTCTTACCTCGTGGAGCCATCAAACAGCGCGAATATGAGCCAACTGAGTAAGTAGTCAATCAGACCTCGGGGCGCGCACCGGTGAAGCAATGCTACTGACTCCGCTCAAGGCTGTACTGCGTCTCAGCATCACTCCGGAACTCTTGTTCTTTTACACCAGCAGAAACCCCCGGAAGCGATCCGATAAGCGCCGCTACCGAGCGCGCAACGTCCGGGGAACCCTTCAGGCTTCCCCGCACAGGCTATACCTGCTGTCTTACCCCGGAGGAGACTCTTCCAGCTGCGTAGCTGGAATTTGCATCCCTGCAGGCTCGATGAAGCCGGACCGAATCGCATCACCGAGACCGGGAACGTCCGCACGGCCAGCATCGCGGATCAGAAAGACGATGCCAGCCTTGTTCAAACTGCTGCGAGGCAATGGCGCATCCGGCACGATGTAGTTCCAGGCTATCAAACCCATCTTGCGAACTCCTTTCTCAGCGCCTGTCTCGGAGCTGATCTCCTTCCATCCTTGGTCGTTCACCCCCTTTAAGTCAAAACCCTGAACCATAAGGCGTCGCAAATCCGGGGTGGCTTTAACATGTTGAAAAGCGAGACGCGCGTGCGGCGCAACATGGTCTTCTTCAACGCCAGCCAAAGCTGAAAGCACGCCGTCGCAGATCACCTCTGTCATCACAAGACGCAGCATCGGCCCCCCGTTCTCGTCGCGGCCGACGAAGCACACCGCCCCATCGGCGAGTGCGCTGACGTCTAGAGCCTTAAGTCGCCCCTCGACGTCAGGATAGAATAGCCCAAGCTCAACCGGGAATGTGCCTGGCAGAGCTGCCATTTGACCGATTCTTCCCAATCCTGCAAGCACACGCTGCTGCAATTCGAGTGCATGTCCCTCACGCAGTCGGCCAACAAGGCGGACATCACCAGCTTCAAACGCATTGGAGATCTGACTTTCCGAGACGGTATCGATGTGCTTAAGGTTCCATTTCACCCAACGCAATTCATTATCGATCCGGATCGCGGACGTCCGAGCGTCATCGCCATAAGACCAATCTTTGACCGCAAGCGGCTTGACCGTGCCAACAAGGAGAAGAATACGTGGTGCGGCCCCACGTTGGAGATCGCAGGCAGGCGTCAATACTAGGAGCACTTGCTCAGGTGTAAGGTCGACAAGGATGGCTCGTTGCAGCCGATTGGCGTCGGCTTCAGGTGGCATCCGCAAAAGATCGCCAAATGCCACCAGCGCGCCGACTGACCCAGGTAGCCGCAAGCGGTTCTCGTGCTGAGTAAGCAAGCGCTGTACTAGTTCTTGTAGGTCTGCTGAACCGGCGACATATGGTGGGGGGTGCTTTGCAGCAGAAAAACCGTTCACAGCTAGAGCGGCGTCGATGATGCCAGCTTCGCGCTCAATCTCATGCTGAAGAACGCGATCGAAGACGTCTACGAGGTAGCTGCCAGCAGGTTGTCCCTCAGCATCTAGCAGCAACTGCTGAATCTGCCCGACATCTGACAGGCGCATTTTGCGGAGAAGGCGCAATGTCCGTTCGGCGCCCTGCTTAACCCCAACTTCAAGTGCGTGAAATAACCGGGCCAGGGCGTGCGAGTCGGTGCTGTTCTCGGCCAATCGCTCCAATTGGAGTTCGAGGCGATTGGTATTTTCAATGTCCTCCTTCTTGAGAATGCGAAATCCGGAGTCCAGCAAACCAACCTCGTCGCGAAACTCGTCTCGCTTGGACTCCAAGCGGGGACTGCGTGACATTAAGATAACTAGGGGTGGATTGGCTAACCGCAGTTGCAGCGCTTCGCGGAGCCGCCTCTTAGACTCGTCCAGCGAAGCGGGATCTTGTGCTTTACCAAAGAAGAGGTCGATGACTACAAGGTCAGCCTCCCTTGCTGCATTAGCGAAATCGCGTCCAGCGGTTCTCACGGTCAAGCCAAGAGCGTGAAGCCGCTCATTGACGAGGCGAACGTAACTCTCGTCCGTAGCCTGGTCGGCGGTGTAGGTTTCAAAGAGGCCAGCTGCAGTCTCGCCAAGTTCGTCGCGAAGCCGCCAGATCGCCGCAACGTAGTTGTCGTCATCAACGCACTCGTCGAAACGCTTCGACGCTGCTGCAGGATACGCCTCGATGATTCGAGCCCGCTGTTCATGCGTTATGTCATCGTTGAAATTCGACCACGCTTCATTTCCAGGGTCGATATCGGTGCTGGTTGGCACTGCATCGAATACGTCATCAACAATTAGGGCGGTTCGAATGTTGCGCACGGCAAGCAGATCAGCCAGGCTCACAGTTGTGCTCCCTCCGGAAGCTCGAGAATGAAGCGGTGAAGACGACCAGTCTCGGGGTTAATGGACTCTGCGAGAGTGAGCGTGCCACCATTGTGCTGCGCCGCCTCGCGAGCGATAAAGAGGCCGAGGCCTCTGCGCCGACGTGTGTCTTTGAGTGAGAAGAACGCCTTAAACACTTGTTCGCGGTTGTCTGGGGAAATTCCGCGGCCATTGTCTTCAAAGGTGATCGTAGGTGGCCCACTTTCCAACGTGATCCGGATCTCTGGTTTGAAGCGCGGCTCACGGTCAGCCCTCATGTCGAGCCAGTAGGTTGAGTTCGAGATCAGATTTTCCAGAATCTGGACGATCATCCCTTTCACCGCTCTAACGCGCACCGGTCGATCAGGTAGGTCTGGGAAGACTCGGATGTTGTGCCGGTCGAATTGCGCCTCGTGCGCCTCGATAGTGTCGCGGATCAGCTCGTCCAGCGCAAAGACCTCGGTGCGTTGGCGGCCGGAGACGCTCATTGGGTCGAGGATACGAACGCGCTTGCTAACGCTCTTCAATTCCGCCTGGAGCGTTCTAAATTGTGGCCTGAGACTGTCGGGTACATCCTTGCTGCGCAGACGATCAAGTGCTTTGAGCGCATTCTCGGAAGCGCGTGCGAGCTCGTGCGCGACAACCTCCACCATGAGGCCCACCCCGGCCATGTCAATCATCTGCCGGCTTTCCTGTTCTACCTCCGCGATTCGTTGACGGGCACGCGCTGCGAACTCGGTGAACTCGAACAGTGTTTGCTGAAGATCTTCAATTGCCTCGTCGCCTTCGGGCGGCGTCAGCCGCTTTAGCCGGCGAATTGCGCTCTTCGCCCTATCCTCGAGCCGCGTGACCTGGGCTTGCGCGTCCGATAGGTCGACCTTTTGGTTCTTATATTGCCGTTCGACGTCACGCATGAAGGCACCAAGCCGGTCCTGCACTGCATAGCGGATGACCTCGAGGAACACCTGCTGCTCCGGAGTAATCCGAAGACCTTCCCGATTCGTTTGGTCGACTAGCATCGGGTTGGCTGTGCGCGAAATACTCACCCTGCCGATAAATTGCGTCTTGTTAAGCGTATACCCCGATCGGCGCAATGCCCTGCGGTCAAGCTCCAGCCAGTCATCCTCATCTTCACCATATGGGAAGACTCGGAAGCGATCTCGGAACAACATGATCCCCGACCACTTCTCCTGTAGCTCACGCACCGCCCTCTGCTCACCAATCGCGTCGACCCTAGACAACCGACGACGGTTATACCAGTGCGCCTCAAATGAGAACGGCCCAACGGATCTAAGTGCACTGTCCTCAATGTGCCGGTCCCGCCCAATCATCGCACTCTGCAAGTCCTCGACCGACAGCGTAATGACCTCACGTTCTTTGGGGTGAGCGAACCCTAGATCGAGCGCCTCTATAGTGCAGGTGAGGGTGGGAGATCCGTCAACGACGCTGTAACAACCCTCAACGCGGGCGTGAGCGGCGGAAAGTAATGCAGACGGCATAATAGGAATTGCCTTGCGCTCACCGTTCCAGAATATGGCAATGCGAGGACGCTCTCCAGGATCAGCAAATGGGTCTGTGAGGCGCGCAAAATCGTACTCCGCCATCTCGCGAACCCGGGACTCCGTCCAGTTTTCGCTAAGGTTACTGATAATGATGGATGTCCCTGACCATGTTGGGCTCGGCTTGTGAGGTCCAACTGTCGGGCTAACCGGGATCTGGTCGAGCATGGCATCGATATCCGCGAACGCCTGCCAGTCAATTTCCAGAAAATTGAGCCGCGAATCCTCGACGCGCGCGGTTTCGACACGCAAGCGCTCTCCAAGACGCATTGCCGATAGTCGGCCTATGCCCTTTTCTCCAAGGTAAGGCACCTCCCGTTCGCCCCGGCGCAGTGCAGCCTCCACCTCGCGTTTGCGCGACGGCGTACCGATTACGAGAAAGCTACGCTCGAGATCATCGAGCGACATACCACTACCGGTATCGGCAACCACAATGGTGTTATAGCGTGCTTGTGCTTCAGCTAGCCGGTCTTGAAGATCCTCGCTGTTTTCGGCCGCCTCAATGGCTTCACGAAATCCATCAACGGCCGCAGCACTTGCGCGAGGGGCCAGCGCTGAAATGATGAGCTTTTTCAGTTCAACAAGATTGCCTCCTGAGCTTACCTCTTTAGCAAGCCGCTGATATGAACCACGCGAAAGCGGAATATCGAACCGTACCTCAACGCCCGTCTTAGAACGAGCATCGAAGCCGTTCTTAATCAGTTCATAAAAGGCGATAATGTCCGAACTGATGAGCTCAGACCCGAGTTCCAAAACAGTGCGTGCAGTAATTCTGAACAATGGCTACTCCTAGTGACAATCTTTGTTGTCAGAACAGATAGCCACCACGGCGGCTTCAATATCCTCGTCGGACAGAAATGGCGCCTGGGCAAACACCAAGCCTTGTTCGCCATTGAGCTTCGCGGCGAGGTGTCCGCGCCCAAGCAGCAGTTCCGCGCCGGGCCGGTCGAGCGCGATCTTGGAAGTCGCTTCGCTGGACACCTTTAAGATCAGCCGGTTGCCCAGATTCTCACGAAGCTGCATAGGCATGACGTCCTTGTCTGGACGCTGGGCCGCAAAGATCAAATGAATGCCAGCTGCGCGAGCCTTCACACCGAGGCGCTGCACCGCAGCCCCGACCGCCGCCTTGTAGGCATCGTCGAGCATCCAGTCTGCGAACTCGTCGTGGACCAGGAAAACCATCGGGAGGCGTTCCTGCGCTGAGACCTTCGCGTTGTACGTTGGCAGGTCGCGTGCTCTGGTTTTGGCAAAGGCCCGGTAGCGGTCTTCCATCTCTTGTACTAGTGCTTCCAGGACTTGGGAGGCCTTCTCCTTGGTCGTGACGATCTCTTCGCGCATGTGCGGCAGGTCAGCCAAGGGGGCGTAGTCCACACCCATCTTGGGATCGATCAAGACGATCTGGGCCAGCTCCTTCAAGTTGGTCGCAGCAATGTCCAGCAGCAGGGCTTGGATGAGCACTGACTTGCCGCTGCCAGTAGCGCCTGCCACCAGCGAATGAGGTTCGTGCGACGAGAGGCCACCAAATTCGGTCCCGAGATTCAGATAGAGCAATGCCCCATTGATCTCCTGAAGACCCAGCAAGAAAGAAGTGTTGATGCCGGCGATGTTGCGATTAAGCTCGCGGCGAGACCAAAGCTCCCACAGCGATACCGCCTGCCTCTTGGCCCCGGCGACCGTCACGACGATTTCGCCAGGCTTCGGCTGCACCGTGACTAGATTGATCGCATGCGTCGTCAAGAGCTGCGTGCGCTTGTTCTCAATGTCTTCGACCCGCAGCCGGTCTGAGCCGGCCAAGCGCACAAGGCAGCCGTTGGGTGTCAGACGCGTTCCTAGGATCGCTGCCTGCAGGCCATAGCTGTTAAGGGCAGCTTTGAGGTTCTTGGTCACATCTTGAGCCCACCCCTCCCGTGCCGCATCCGCCTGAGCTCCGCCAGCGAACTTGGACGCGACCAATTCAGACAGCGAAGCGCCGACGATGGGAGATGCGGTTGCCGTGGCCTCGGCACTCGGCGCAGTTATCGGTTCCATTGCCGCAGAAAGTTGGTGCGCCTCTCCCCGCAAGAGAGCGACGGGCTCAGAGGCAACGCTTTTCGCTGGAGCTTCTGAGGCAACTTCCAGCTGAGCTGCAACTACAGCTTCGGCAGTCTCCACCGAACCGCTCGCAAGCTGCCCCATAGCAGCCAGCCAAGGCACGCGCGGCGCCGGCTTCTTGAAGACGTGGCAAGCCCAAGGCTGATGAGAGCCCAAACCCGATCTGACATCGAATGCGCTCTCCCCTTTGGCGTAGGCCTCGGTAAGCTTCCGCAAGTCCGGCCGATCGAAGACTTCCTGCCATGCCTGGACGCCATCTGCCTCGTCGAGCAACTCTTGATCAGATGCCGAGGTCGATCCAGCGTCCGACGTGTGAACGTAGACCTGCGAATAGCCGCGCAAGGAAATTTCTACATCACCCTCGCGCAACTTCGCCCTGGCGCGCTCCATCAGCCCCGTCATACCAGGAGGAATCTCGGCGTCAATGAGCAAATCCGCTAATCGGGCCAACCACACGTCGCGATCGAGGCGACCTGGATCACCAAAGAGCGCTTCGCGGAACATGCCCAACGTCGCCAAAAGCTGGTCCTTGGAGTCCCGGCGAGCTTTGGCGAGGCCGTCGGCCCCGACGTATTTAGATTCGACGATCGAGATGCCAACACGGACAGCCTCTTCACTCTCCTCAACGTTCAAAGCCAGAATGTCCGCAATGCGACTTTCCGGCTGCGAGAGCCAACTCGCGTAATCGTCCAGCAGGAAGTAAGCCGTCAAAACTTGCCCACTGGCAGCGGCCTTCTTGAACTCCTCGGAGAGCAAGTGGCGGCTTAGCACCAGGCCAATCATCTCCCCAGCGGAGATCCCACGCTTGGCTGCGCGCAATACGATGTCGCCCGAGACGGACAATGCATCACGCTTGGCCCTATCGGCCGCCGTTTGAATCTCATTGGGGCCAAGCTGCAGGTTCAACTCCTCCAAGCGCCGCCGCACCAATACGCCCAACAGGCGCAGCTCGGATGTCGAACTGACAATCATGTTGCGGCCGTTCGTCGATCCCCGGCGGTACCGAACGACTGTGATGTTGTTGTGCTGAAGCTGACGCTTGTCCAACAGCTCGTCGTAGGTCGCGACCCATTCGGCTAGATCGTGTGCATCCTTGATCATCCCGGCCAACGCCGGGCTTTGTAGCGAAATGCGCCGGGCGGGCAGGAATCGCTCTTCGGGCAAGGCGTCGGTTTGCCGGCAGACGGCCGCCACCGCCGACACATAGGCCCACCCGGAAGCGGTCTGCCAGGGGCAAGCAAGGAAAGTGGTCGACTTGAGCTCATTCTCGCCTGAGACGCTACGATAAGACCAGCGCGACGGCGCATGCTCCAGGTTGGGCCGGTCATTGGCCCAAGGAACCGGCAGCCATTCGGATTGGGCCGCGCGAGCAACGACGTCATGCAGGAAGGCAACGTCAAAGGCCTTAAATCCTTGGGCGTTCTCGCGGGGCGTCGACGAAATCGGAGTCACCGAGATGCGCAGCTTTGAGATGAAGTTGTCGCTGGTCTCGCTGACCACAGGCAGGTCAGGATCATCGCCAGCCTTGTTAACGAGTTCTCCATAGACGCTGCGAAGCTTGGCTGGATCGGAATGACGCACCGACACGCTGCATTTCAGCTTGCCGTCTTCCTGGATAGAAGAGAGCTCGTGCACCGTAGCTAGCGGCAGCTCGGCCGCGTCGGCGTTGTAGAGCACCACGCTGAGATTGGAAGCCTCGTGCGGTTGCAATCCGACATAGCGCTCCAGAAGTTCGCGCGCCTGCTTAGCGGCGGCGGCCGGATCGACATCGGTCATCGCGTTTTCGGCGCCGCGCGTGGGCGATTCCAACAGGCTGTAGCCGTTGATCGTACTGCTTTCAGACACCAGGGTCGGCGCGCCCGCCCTGTTCAAGACCGCGATCTCCGGATAGAACGGGTGGGCGATTTCATCGGAGAGCTCGCGCATGAAGATCTCGCGGTCGCCATAAAGGATGCTGCGACTCGAAAGCAAGTGGGTGGCGAAGCCGGCGATGCGGCGAGACTTGACGGCCAACGCCTTCATGCGCTCCGGATGCCACGGCGGGATGATCAACGCCGGGTTGTCGCCAGCCACCCGGGCAGTCCCGACGGAGAGCACTTCGGACACAAGCTTCGAACGGCAGACATCGCCGCGAGCATGTGCCATCAAGGTCGTCAGCAGCGCCCCGAAGGACTCGGCCTGGCGCATGACGGCCTCACCATGAAGGCCTGTGCCAACGAAGTCCTCCATTGCCTTGACGTAGTCCTCTTCGAACTTGTCCCACGCCGATCGAACCTCATCACGCTGCTGCGCAGTCAGCCTCCCCTCGTCGGCAAGCTCTTTGATCCGGCCTTTAATCTCGTGCCGGAGGCTTCGCAGCTTGTTGGCAGCCGGGACAAGCGAACCTGCATCCGTCGAATAGGTGGCCTCTAAGGTGCCGGTGTCAAGCAGCGACACGTTCTGCACCCCCCCCTTTTTGCTCACCAGTCGGCGCGGGACTTCCGTACAGCCCACTGCCCCCTTCTCCAAGAGGCGGCGCATGTCCGCAACCATCGAGAGGCCTATCGAGGTAGGGCGATAGCTCCAAAGGAGTTGGGTCTTGGCCAAGACGGTCTCCTTACCCTTAGTAATCTGCACTAAGGCCACGTCGAACTTGATTTGGAGAGCCATTCGAGACAGCGATGCGTTTGGTCTGATCTTGTTCTTCTTATCGTTGCGCAACTCCTTTTCCTTGGCGAAGAACGCCTCGTAATCGAAGAGGGGATCAGGCAAGTTCACGTTGCCGAGGCGCTCGACCTTCCAGTCGGCCTTTGCCCCCATCAGCTCCTTCAAGCCTCGATACATCGCCGAGAAGTAACTGCCGGCGTCGTAGTTGAAACGCTCGCGCCACTCCTTGCGGCCTTTGGTAACGGTGAAACGCAGGATGCGCTCACCCTCGGGATCTCGAAGGCCCGCGTGCAAGCTGTTGACCACGCGCGCAAAGCCATCGAAGAAGTCGTGGCACTCAATGGGCTTGCCATACAGAGCCTTCTCCCAGCGGCCGCAAAGCTTGACGTCTTCCTCCAAGTGGCGGCGGTTCTTGACGAAGAACTCTTCATCCTCGCCGTTAAAATCCGATCGGCGCTCGCGCGACTTCAAATCCTCGAGTAGCTTGCGGCCTTCTGTGTCTAAGGCGTTTTCCTGTTCACAGTCGTGGTCGAAGAAGCGGATCGTCGAGTCAGCCAAACCCAGCTGCTTTTCCTTGGGCTTGTCGAATGCCAGATAAACGCCATCACTTTCCCACTCGAACTGCGCGAGCGCGGCGGTGGCTTCCTGGTCGCCCGCTGGAGCGGCAGCGAACGCCTGCAGCGCAAGGCGCGCGCCATCGGCGATGTCGGAGGCGTGCTCCGCGATGCGCTCGGAAAGCTCCTCGGCATCAAGCGGTTGGCCGTTCTGGCGAAGCTTCTTCAGCAGCGGAGCACGTTGCATGAAAAGCTTGGCGAAGGCCTTCTGCCAAGGCTTGCGTGAGGCCGCGAAAGTCTTGGCGTTGGAGAAATAGGAGCTGTCCCTAGGCAAAGCCGCCCTAGGCAATGCAAAACCCACCGCGTCTCGAATGGCCAGGCCACGCGTGGAGATGGCCTCGACGATATCAGAACAGAGCTCGCCGAGCTGCACCAAAGAGAGCTCCGACGAGGTCAGAAGGCCTCCGAGGGCTGCATGAAAAACGGCGCGGTCGTCCGGAACTGGCGAGATCCCTCCGGCATGCAATGCAGCCTCAACCCACGGCTCCGGATCGGCCCGCATCTCCTTGGCACCGATGGCCATCACATGGCCCAAGGTGTCCGCCAGGTTGTGCTCATTACCATTGGCCGTAAGGATCGCTGCCTTGGCAGTCTCGGCGTTGTTGCGTACGAACCCGGCGTTGTGGGCGCTCAAGATCTCTGCGGGCAACCCTTGGCCCTCGACCAAGGCCTCCGGAATCATCAGTTCCACCCTGGACAGTAGGTCTGCATTGGCGAGGATCGCTCGCGCCACAGCAGCGATCTGGCTGGGTGAAAGCTTGTCGAGCCGGAAGAGCGCGACCGAGTCTCCCGGCTGGCCTGGATTCGAGATGCGCTTGGCGAGAATGTCCGCGCCGACGCGCCCGATGATGCGATCGGTCAGCACGCTGCCTCTCCCTTGAATGCGAACGGGTTTTCAACAAACGAGCAGGAGTCGGATAGCCGGCGCACCAGGCCTAATCCAACGAGCCGGGCTTCGAGGTTGTCCCGGTTTTCGCTGAGCTCCTCTTGGTCGACTAGTTTGGCTTCGACTAGTCGTGAACCTTCCGCGTCGCCGATAACCAGGCCATATCGGCGCTTGGCTTCGGCCAAGAACTCGTCGAATTGCATGCGGTCGTCCACGATCGCCACCACGATCGACTTGAGCAGCCGATCAGTGGGAGCGTACCGAATGCGGCGCGAGAGCCTGCGCGAACTCAATCCGATGGCGCGCGACCAGGCACTATGGATCTTGCCGACGTGCTGCTCGTGCCGGGCGAGCGCGAGTTCGACCAGACCAGCGACGAGCGCATCCGGGCTCTTGCCCGAATAATCTTCATCGTCGCCGTCGTCTGTGGGCGGCCACTGGAACCACTCGCGCATGAGCTTGACGCGTTCCGCCTCCGGGAACTCGACCGACGCGGCTTGGCCCCACCGGGGAGCTTGCCGGATTGATTCGACATGAGCTCGAACCGCCTTGGCGGCCAGACCCTGATTAAACTGGTAGCTGTCGCCTGAGAGCGTGCGCACCTTTGTCCGCTCTTTGGAGACTATCTCGCAAACTATCTCCACAGGCTCGTCATCTCCGGCGATGCGCTTGGCCCGCTCGAGGAAATAGAGAAGCATGTTCAAGCCGGAAATGGCGATGCAATGCTCTAACGCGTCATAGATCGGCATATCCTTCGCGAGGATCGACAGCCAGTCTTCGCAGATTTGGTCGAAGCGCACGTTCTTCATCTCGGGCAGATAACCCGCTGGTCGCGGATCATCGGCAAACTGCGGATCGCCTTGAAGCGCCCTCGCCAGCCTGTTCATCGGAGCATCCCGATCGAACAGTCCTTTTGCCAATGAGTCGCCCAACTGGGCACCCTTTTCCGAACGAGAAAGCATCAGATAGAGCAACTCGCCCGTGCGCGCGAAGAAACGCCGGTCGTTGCTCATCTTGCCGCGCGAGTCGATCTCCAGGTCTTCGTAGAGTGCGTCTGGGCCGAACGGGAAAACGAACTTCGAACTCCAACGCTTGTTGCTTCGCGATTCGAAAGACGACGAGCGCAGCAGCTCGATGGCCTTGGCGAAATCATCGAAGGTCGAAAACGAATGGCGCAGATATGCCATATCGCCATCGCCGTTGCGCGTCGCTCCTTGGGCGAACTTGTCGAACCATTGCCTCCACTTCTCCTCGTCGGGCCGCGCGCTCTCGGCGATAGATTCGACATAGGGGTTATTAAACAGCAGACCGCGCAAGCGAATTTGGCGCTGCGGCCGGAACTTGACCGTGCCTCCCATGCCCTCATGGGGCCGCAGCGGCTTGTCCAAGTTAGATCCGAGGACACCGAGGAACTCCAGCACGGTGAGATGCGGAAGCTGCTCGTCATAAAGGCGGTGGCCCCAGATGTTCTCATCCACGCAGAAATCAACGCTTTTGATCTCCGGCCGCTTGATGATCTCGTTCATGCCGGTGCCCTCACAGTCACGGGACGCGCGAAGCCGCGGCCTCCTGGCTCGATGTCGATAAAATTAAGGGTCAGCGCAGAGGCCTGACCGCTGGCCTCATCGTCTCCCGCGAAGCCAGCCTTGCGGACGAGTTCAGCCTTGCGCAGCAGCTTTGCCTTGAACGCCAGCAGATCTTCAAGGCATTCGTTGGAAAAGCTAGCCGGTAGCGCTCCATCGGCCACGCGCGAAATGAATTCATGGCGGATCGGGGTAAGGTCGAAGCTAACGGAGTTGCCTGCGCCAGGAGCCAGCGACACGTCAAGGTGCGGTCGGTTAGTCTCCTCGTCAAGCCGAATCGCCATGCCAACGCCGCCCTGCCTGCGCGAAGATGTCTCGTGATCGCACAGCACGCTTACGCGGTTCTGGGTGAATCCTCCCGAGCTGGCAATAAAGATGCGGTCGACGTTCTCAAGCAGCAGGCCGGTCATGACGCGGTTGAGCCCTTTGGCGATGCGCCCACGGACCGTCTCGCTCACCGGCGATTTGGCCTTGAGCGATTCAATGATGTCCAGGTAATCTCCCGCGAAGCGGAAGGCCGTCATCGACCAGCGTGGGTATTCGGCCTCTGCCTCGGGAAGTGTGAAATAGAGGCGACGCCGCTGGGACTCCAGCATTTCCAAGAATTCGGAGTATCCGCCGTCCAAGCGCGCACCCTCGTACCCTTCCAAATAGGCATCCTGAGCAGCGCGAAACGCTGCCGTTCCCCCGTAGATTAGATCGGAGCCGACGAGGCGATTGAAATCGGTTTGCAGCCGCGAGTCGTCCTTCCCATAGACCAGCAGGCCATCAGCCGCATTGGTGGTCTCTTCGCCCACGCCAAAGCTGGCCATGGCTTTGAAGATAGGGCGGTCAGTGGTCCTACGCTTGGGCAGGTTGGCGCCGAACGCATTGGCATAGACGCTGGCCTTGCCGATGTTGCCCCCCTCTTGGATCTTGGCGACATCCGCGCAAGTCATCAGGTTCTCTTTGGCCTCCTTGGCGTCGGAGTAGCCAAGGATCATATTCGAACACAAGGCCAGCAAATCGCGAACAGGAAGATGAAGCCCGTTGAGCCTTGCAATTTCGACCAGGTCGCCCAAGCGACGCGCAAGCTGCCTGCCATCCGTTTCGCCCAACAGCCGGCGACGATTCTCGTCGATCGGGCAAACCTTTCCGTTGGCGACTAGCGAACAGCGCTTGCAGTTGTCCCACTCGGGGTGACCCGCCACCGCCTTAGTGATTTCGTCAAGAGTCTTGCGGCCAGTAGTCCGACTTAGATCGAAGACCGCGAGACGGTCAGGAGCAGGACCTGCTTGAAGAAATCGTTCTTGCAGGGGCTTGCGCAAAGGATGCACGCGGCCTTGACGCCTGCCCAAATCACGCAACCGGTCAAGAAGCTGACCATGGTTGGCCGCAAGAATCACGACCTCGGAGTTATCCCCTGCGAGCACCGATCTTTCGAGCCGCTCCAGCGGACGGTCGCTTTCTTCGCCATTGAACTCTGAGAGATCCTTTATGAAAACCGCCAAACGCCCATCGGCTAAGGGCAACTCTTTCACATTACCTTTAATAGCCCAAACTTTTGGATCGCCTCCAATGCGTTCCCAAAGTGCACGGCAGTGGTAGGTCTTGCCGTCTCCCGCCGTCCCAGCAATTAACATCGAACCGGGAGATTTGGACTGAATGTGAGCCTCCATCGCATCAAGCAGAGGCGTAGACAAGCTGATGGGCTGGACTTTGGCCCGGCCTATTGCGCCTGCCACGTACTCATCGAACATTGTCAGGTTGTTGGGCGTGGGGCCGTAGCTACGCAGAAACCTGACCCATGCGCTGGCTGGCTGTGCTATTTCGGTCACATTCTGTCCCTCTAAACTTCCATACATTGGTGTCTAATGGAGCTCGGTCAAAAAACCGCTAACTCCTCAGAACGTGACAATGTCGCTGATTCACGTAGCCAAATCACCCCCTACGGAACTCAGCACAAAGTGATAGTTTTGTCACGAAATTATATCAAAGCTCGTTTGCACGTTACGATTGGTTACGTTTGGAGAGCCTGGCGCGACATCTCGTAGAACGGTCTCGAGCGTTTCACAGGGTCGTCTCCGGCGCCACCCCGGCGATGGGGCATTGATGGGCTGTGCCACTTCCGGAGACTGGCGGCGCGTTCGGGGTGGAGGCCGCCATCTGATTGCGTTCAGCCAAATCGTGGAATCCACGCGCACAAGGCCCAGGAATCTGGGATCGGAAGGCGGACACGGGTTCGCTTCCCGTTTCCACCACCATATCTCCAAAGCCCAACCCTTATCGATTGGGCTTTTTTCTGCCCGGAACGCCAGGGTTGGCGCGGTTTCCCACCTTTTCCTCGTGAGCGCCTGCCCTCCAAACGGCCCTGTTCCGCCGCACACTTCCCGCGTCACTGTCTCGGTTTTTCTCTACTGGCCTCGTGAGCGTTTTCGGCCCTACATCCAGCAATGACGCGGATCAGCGCGTGGTCGGTTGCTGATGGCAATTGCTGCTTCGGTTGAGAACCGGGATTGGTGAAGGCTCAAGGACGTGGCAATGAGCGGCCTCCGGCGCAGGGTGAGGCCGAACAACCGCTGGATGAGCTGGTCATCCAGGCTCAGGGGCTGAAGATGAGGTAGCCTTGCGTAAATCGCGACGGAAATTATGCAAACTACGACAGTCGCTGGGTGACTTAGCCACCGTCAGCGTCGGTCGTCCGTCAGGGTGGGTAAGCCGCCCATGCTTGCCGCCACGCTGGAAACTCCAGCCTTGACGAACCAACTGGCGGATCAGTTGGTCGATTTCTTTATTTGAGCAGTACTTCACGCGCCGATCCCCGTGTTGACAGGGATATATCGCGCGCTGAAACGCTCATGATCAAAGGTCATTTCGGAGAAAGCTACCCCAGCTCCGACCTCGAGAATCGGCCGACTGTAGGCATAACCCTGCCCAGCAATCAATGGGCTGCTCTGGAAGAAGCGCCCGTGGGGATCGATCATCAGGTAGGACTCGCGCATGTCCTGGTTATCCTCGGCGCAGAGGATGCGGGCAAAGGTGCGGTGTCGAGCGACGAAGGCAGCGAACTGTTCGTCGCTGACGGCCAGATGTTGATTCACGACCGGAAGCATTCGCAGGACTTTCCACTTTTGCGGGGCAAAGCACTGAATCAAGGAGCCGAGGTCTTCGCCATGGTTGAGCTGGTTGACCACGGTGTTGAGTTTGATGCGCAGGCCGGGGTTGGACAGGCGGGCGCCCACCAGGTTGCTCGCCAGCCCCTCCAGGTTGAGCAGTCGGCTACGGCGGTCTACGCGGCCAATGGCGCGATTGGTCGCTGGGTTGACCGAATCGATGCTGATGCCCAGCCAGGTCAACTGCGGCGCCAGTTGGTTCAGCAGCTCTTCATTTAGCTGGCTGCCGTTGCTGATCATCGAAACTTCGAATCCAAGGCCACGGGCCTGACTGACGATGGATGGAAGCTTGCCGGCATGTAGCAATGGCTCGCCACCTGCCAGATTGAGCCGCACGGAACTCCAGGCCAGGCGATTGGCCAATGGATTCATGCGGTTGCCTGGCCGAAAAAACTGGTACAGCTCGTTCAGTAGCCCTGTCGTTCGCTCAGGGTCGTGGATCAGCTCACGCCGGCAAGTGGATTCATCCCAGGTGGCGTAGCAGTACTGGCAACGGTAGTTGCAGGCTTCGGTGAGGTGCCAGTTGAGAACCAGCGGGGTGGGGTTGTGCATGACGCGGACTTCATGGTTTGAGATCCGCGAAGGGTGCCCGTAGGGCAACTTTTTCGCTATGAATCACCGTGTACCCCCTGCCTCTCCCCGACCTGTGAGGGGGGTACAGGAGATTTCAGTGACCAGGTGATCAGGCCTTGGGAGAATGGCCACAACTTCAACAACCCCAAGAGCAGGGACCATGAGCACACTGCCACTCACCGAAGCCATCCTGCTGGAAATTCATCAAAGCCTCGGCTGCGAGCCATATCAAACAACCAAAAAAACCAAGTTTGCGACTGGGCAGAACAGTCTTGAGGCCCACAAGGCCATGGGTGGGGAAATCCTGTGCACCATCTTTGATGCCCTGGATATGGATCCACAGGCGCAAGGGGATGCCACAAGAAATCTCATGGAATTCGGGGATGCCTACAAGTTTCTCGAGCTGAACACCTGGACTTTCGCTGCCGACCAGCGCCAGATCCTCTGGACGCTACTGGGTCATTTCTACGTGCCCGGGTTAGCACGCCGCATGGGCTTCTGGACCCTTGCGCAAGTGCTGGACAAGGGCATGCCAGGTGGGCGCTTCTGGTATCTACCCGAGCCTTGCGAGGTGGATGGCAAACCCAGCCTGCATTTGCCGGTAGCCCAGGTGGTGGACTGGCTACTGGATCTGCTGGGAATGCCTCTGGAGGAACTTGCTGACCAGCGCAGTGAATCCACACACGGTGGCCATGAAGGTCTGCGGCGTTCGTTGTACAACTGGCGCAATGCAACCCCGATCCGGCCCGACACCATCCTGAAGTACTTCCCGGACGACGCGGGACTGGACTTCAAGGGCGCCTTCTCACTGGACAGCAAGCACTCGCCTGCGCAGCAGTTCGCCGACGCCCTGGGCTTCGTGAAAAGCAAAGAGCTGACTGCCGACAGGCTGCGCCTGGAAATCCCCATGACCCAGACAGGGCGCCTGGAGCCGATTCTGGACGGCCACGCCGATGAGGAGGAGCAGGCTACGTTCGTCGGATGCCTGGCTGAGCGTTACGCCGCCCCTTCCCTCCACACTATCCGCCAGCGCCTGCTGCTCGCACGAGCGGTGCAGGATGGCTACATCCGCCTGCTCAAATTCCTCTGCCCGGGCGTTGACCGGCAGTGCGCCGATCCCCAGCAGAACAAGCTGCTGCAACTTTTCGCTATCTACAAGCTTGTCTACAACCTGACCATCGATGCCTGGCGCCATTGCCGGGATCAGGGCGAGGCCGCTGAAAATACCTGGTTCGAGAAGCATCTGCCAGAGTGGGACAAGCACGGCCTGTTTCTTTCCATCCTGCCTTCGCGTCGGGAAGCAGCCAACCAGGCTCTCGCACATATGCTGACCCGCCGCTTTTGCGAGATGGAGGCAGGTGCGGAACTTGAAGATTACATCGGGCTCGACGCGCAATCAGCGCTGCCTATTATTCAGCGCAATGTTGAACGCGTTGCTGCATTTGCCGAGGAGATAAACAGTGAATTGCGCCTGGTTGCGCGCATGAAAACCTCATCCCCTTGGCGGGCCTTGCAAGGCGAGAAGCGCTATTGGGTGATCAGTCAGGTGGTGCAGAACCCAGACCTTGGCCCACTTGCGAAACAAGCAGCCATCCAGCGTTTGCGCGAACTGGCTGCCACACCCGCTCAAACCGTCCAAGCCATTCTTCTGGAACTCGACAGCCATCTGAATGGCGAGCGCCAACATCGTCCGAAAGACACGCAAGCCAAGGTTCAGGCCTTGCTCGACGAAGCCGAGGCCAGCGAGGGATACGGGCTGTGGAGGGCCGCCATCTTGCAATACAAGGCCAAACACCTGCTGGCCTGCAATGACTTCGAGGGAGCAGGCAAGCTGTTCAGGGAGGCATTGGAGGCTGGGCTTGAGCGCAATTACGGGCCGCTGCGCGGCGAGGTGGCGCGGGACTGTCTTGCGATGGTGGTAGCCGACCAGAAATTGAGCGCCAACAACCACGAAAAATACTACCGGGCGATGCTGGCCGGCGGAATGATGGCGGAGTGCGAAGAGATCCCCCCTCTCGAGGAAACCGCACGCTGGGCCTCGACCTACTTTTGGGACACCCTGTACAAGCCTTACCCGGGTGTTCCGGCAGAGAAGCGCCGCGCCAGCGGGGTGATTGAAAAAATGTTCAAAGAGCTGATGCCGTTGCTCATCTCCGGCGATCAGGGCGGCCTGCAAGAATGGATCAAAGCCAATCGCCCGTTGCTGAAATCAAACCTGCCAGATGTCGACGGCAACTCGGTATTGATGGGACTGATCAAAATGCATTCCCACTTCCTGCAGCGGCTTCCGCCGACGCGGCAGATGATTCCAACTGGGCTGCAGGGCGAGGCGCGTCGGTTCGAAACCATGTTGGGGCATTGGCGGCAGTTTTTCGGGCAACTGGCCAAGGAAAGCCCCAAGCAGCTGAATATGACTGATCTCAAGGGACAAACTCCGCTGATGCTGATGGCCGAGGACGGGGATGCCGAGCTGGTCAGAATCATGCTGCAAGCCGGAGCCGACCCGGAAATGCAGGACTGGCAAGGTATGACGGCTTTGCATTCAGCATGCAAATCCCGCGTGGACGGCTGCGTGGATGCCCTACTGGATCATCCGTGCAAGTTGGACAAGTTGACGAGCGAGGGGCGCTCACCGCTGCATACAGCGAGCTGGGCGGGGAATGTACATGCGGTCAACCGTCTGATGGAGTTGGCACCAGGACTAGTTTGGAAGCGCGACTCGTTTGGGAATACGCCGTTGGAACTGGCTGAATCTTTTATCGAGCATCCTGATGCATTGGAGGCGCTTGCCGAACAGCGTGCTCGGGATGGCAAGCGCTGCGCGTCCAAGCAAGAACTGGAGGCCATCGTGCAATTGCTTGAACGAGTGGCACCCATGCACTACCGGATGTAGGACGTAGCGGGACGCCCACTCAGGAGGAACAGCCGTACTGCACCCGCTGAACATCCCATGGCGCCGGAATCGGGTGCGGGTCAGCCGCTGTAGCGTGACACCGTTGCCTTGCCCGGTCGAACAGGCATCCACGATGTCGGGGGCAATGCGGGCCAACTGGGCAATCTTGCTAGCCTGCCCACGGTCGATGCCCCTCGGCCGCCGCGATTTCGGTGATCGAACTGAAGCGCCCTTCATCGAGCAGGCGCTGCCAGTGGTGCGCCAGGCCCAGCGCACGGATCAAGGGGCGGTCCTGGGCCGCCGCCTGCAACTGCCACTGGTGCCGCCCTCGTCCAGGAACTCTGGCGGGGCGTCCGGCGGGTGATGACCTGCTTCTTCAGACCCCGGCGCACCAGCGTCCAGGGCATGAAGGCTTCCAGTTGCACGCCGCCCGCTGGACTCGGCCGTTGGTAGGTGACCGGATCGCCCTTGATCCGGCCCCGATACTTCCTGCTCATGCTTCCTCCACTGATTATCGACTATCCAACCGCTCTCCATTGGTTCTCTCGTCCGTTCACCCAATGTCGGCACGGATTCCACGCCGGCCTTCGCAAGCCGTACATACCCCCCGCCGACCTCCCTCTCGGGGCCCTTCTATTCTTTCCATCTTCTCTGATGGTCCAGCGCGCTTCACGGGGTCGTATCCTTTGTTGGCGCGCGATCCGGCGACGGCGCATTGATGGGAGTGCCACCCGCGGCGCTTCTCGGATTGAAGAATTTTTCAAACCTATATAACTCCATGGACAGCGGTGAAATACCGCCGCCGTTGGACCGCAATGGTCCGTCCGTCATCAGCCATGGAGAGATCATGACGCTCTGTAACTCACCGTTGGAAAATTTGCTCGCATTCGCCATTGTCTTTCTGCTCGGCGCGTGCTGGACCCACGTCCGCTTCAATTCCCGGACCGTCAACCAGAACGGGCAGATGCCATGACGCCAAACTGCCCGCTTTGCCATTCGTCGCGGGTAGCTACCCGCGCCTATGCGCGCAAGGTCGGCGGCACTATCGGCGCTGTCGCCGGTGCAGCCAGCAGCTTTGGTGCAGCCCTGAAGGGCGCGCGCGTAGGCGGCTGGGTCGGTGGCCGGGTTGGAGGAGTTGCCGGCCCCACCGGCATGACGCTCGGCGCGATCGCTGGCGCCATCCTCGGCGCACTGGCCGGCGGGGCGGCCGGTTGTTCTGCTGGCTCTGCCCTCGGCGAATTGATCGACGACAAGATCCTCAACAACCACTGCTGCCAGGACTGCGGCCACACGTTTGGCCATGTTTCGAACACGCCTTTTGCAGGTGCCAGGCAGCCTTCCGACAGCTCCGACGCGAATTACTTCGAAGATCAGGACCGCACGCCATTCCACGCCGACAAAGCGCGATGTGAACATCGACTCTGCGTAAGGCAGTGCGCAACGCACCCTACCAATCACCCTCATGTTTTTCCCAGCATAGGCCGGCCTCGGCCGGGCTTTATGCATTTGTCATTCCAAAGGAGCAACGCATGCATCTCGTTCAAACCATGGCCTATGTCGACGAAACCCCTTGGCACGGACTGGGCAATCAACTCGCCCGCAATCAACCGCTCGAAGTCTGGGCCGAGCGCGCCGGCATGAACGCGTAACGGGCCGGTCAGCACCGTCCTTGACGGTGCCGGACGACTACTGTCGGTGGCAGGAGCTAGGGAGCGGGCGCGTCGATGGACGGCAGTTCGGCAACGACGGACCAGGGCAGGAGTGGCGAGCGTCCCGCCATAGGCGGTCGCCAGTAGCCAGGTAGCCATTGACCTTGTCACGCCCCTTGAGCGTGACGCTCTGCCCAGTGCGGGCCAGCGCCCAGAGCTTGCGCCCCTCCTTGAGCACATCCGCCGTCTCCAACTCAAAGCCACCGACTTCGGTGAGATCCCGGTAGAACTCCAGGATTTCGGAAGGCTGCACGACCTGATAGCGGCTCGAAACAACCGTCAGCGGTGCCTTGGTGTCCGAGCGGTACAGGACCTTCGGACCTTCTGCTCGGAGAAGGCGTGAATCGCGTCGAGACCGGCATAGCCGGACACGAAGCGCACTTTGGACGCCTCGATGCGCCAGTTCATGCGGAAGCCACGCTTCACTCGACCTATCGGCCCCACTCGCGGCTCAGCTCGACCTCAGGCACTACGCACTCGATTCCCAGGCGAGAAGTGACGGCCTCTGCAAGGGCGATCGCGTTACCACCACGACTTGCATCGACGACGACCGTGCGCGCACCTGAAGCTTCGATGTACTGCAGCGTCCCCGCAAAGTCAGCATGATTCGACATCGCGATTCGTAGTGAGCGATCGGAGTAGTGCAGGACCGGATCATCCTGTCGCGACATGAACGCGCTTAGCTTGATGGCCGTGGACTCGCCATCGGGAATTGGTAGGCTATCACCGGTTCCGTACCATCGGAGGTAGGTTCGTGTTTTAGCCACCTCTTTCCCCTCCGGGCTCTCGACATCGAGCACGTCATCAATGACGCAGCCAAAGTCCCGATACACCGCAATTTCTTTCAGGAGCCGCCGTGAACCCAGCATCGGGAAACCGAGCTGCCCGCTCACGACCTGGAGAGCCCGCTGCAGTGTTCCTTGGTGGGCTAGAACGCGAACCGGTCCGAAGTGACGTGTTCGATGTATGACGTGCAGGAGGGCCGCCTCAGCAGCACCCTGGTCGTACTCTCGGACACTGCTCGGGCTGCCGTACGTCGGGTCCACTACGAGCGTATCAACTTGGATCACCTTGTCCAGCGGCCAGCTAAAGTCACCCGAGTAGCCAAGTCGCAGACCCTCCCGCGTCTCTACCCGGACCTGAGCGGCCCCGAGCATATGCCCGCTCGACTCCAAGGTTACTTGGAAGTCGCCGTAATTCATCACACTGCCGAATTCGGCGCCCACGAAGTTGGACCTGTACGGGAGATCGGCGTTCAGCTGTGCACAAAGCAACGCATGGGTACCGCGGCTGGTCAAGATGGTCTGGAACGCTTTGCTCGTCTCAAAGCTATCCATGTGATCCAAATGGACGTGTGTCTGCACGCGCAACCCAGCTTCCCTGATGAAGCCATCACAGCTGACCTGGCCTGCGAGCAAGATGCACCCGCCTGCGGTTATTCGAACGTCAGCCATCCTCATTCCCCAACTTGTTGCTAAGCGAGTCCAGCACCCGTCGCTCGATCTCCTCGGGTGTCGTACCTTCGGATGCAGCGAGATCGGCCGTCCCGACAAGCACGAAGGAGCTGGATCCAAGGCGCGAGGCCGACACGAGATTCGAAAGAGAGCCAAGGTCCGGGAGCGTCGATCTCAGCAACTCGTCCCGATCGCGTTGCACCAAGCCTGCGAGGCGATTCCGCAGCATGACGTCGTCGATTGAGCCAAAGAGAACGTATCGGATCTCCACTTCAGTCCGCATGCCCACTACCTCCCTCACGCAGTCGTCTAGGTCCCTTGCTGCACGGCGGTGGAGCTGCATCACCTGCACGATCTCTTTCCAGGTGAGCGCATGCGAGAGGATCGCCTCTGCAGCCCTTCTCTGGTCGACGCTGTCGAGCCCGCTCAATTGGGCGAGCGACGAGAAGGGGATCGTGTTCGCGAAACCCTGCTTGCGCCCCGACCAGCCGGCCATGTCGCGGACATCGGGAGAGAGACCTGCGATCTTGACGAACTCCTTGAGCTGCGTAACGCCTATCCCGAGCAGGTTGGACAGCTCTTGGCTGCTCTTTCCGGCAGCCAGAGCCCTTTCAATCAGCAATCCGACTTCTGCCGGAGATAGGCGACGCTCTGCCTTGTGGGAGCCGACGGACAGCAACAGACCTTTGAGTTCCTCTCGGGTGAATACGTCACCCATCGAGCAGCCCGCGCTGGATAAGTGCCTCCTCGATCAGCTGGCCGGCCTCGGCATCTTGATTCGTCCCGTCGTCGCGTGCAGCTTGTTGAAGCGATGCATGGACACGCGCGGTGAGGGTGACCACGATCTGAGTGACCTTCCGTCCCGACTTTGCGTCCTCCAGAACCTTGTCGATTGACGACGCTGGGCTCTCGGCCAATTGCTCGATGACTCGACTTTGTTGCGCGCCGGACATGCTCGTCATTTCCTTGGCCATCTCGACAAGTTCGGCATCGTCCACCTCGCCGAGCTGCTCCGCTGCCGTCTGGGCTTTCAAGGCGGCCGTCATCGAAACTTGGTTGTCGTCGACTAAGCCCTTCAACGCCGGGGCCAGCCGATCGTACTTGACATACTGACTGACTTTGTTTTGCGGCAAGCCCGTTTCTTCAGCGACGGCACGGACCGTTCCGTACTTCCGGTATAGCTCGGTGCAAACGTCAATCAGGTCACGCGAGTTGAGGTCTCGCCGCACCAAGTTCTCAGTGACCGACAGTATCTTTGCCGCAGTTTCGTCCACGCGATCCTTGAGAATCGCAGACAGGATCGTCTTTGCCTTGAGGCGTTGGTGCGCAAGGAACCGACGCTGTCCAGTAATGATCTCGTACTTGTCGGCACCGACTTCGCACACGACGATTGGCTCGAGCAGTCCGACCTTGTTTATGCTGGCAGCGAGTTCGTCAATGTCACGGCCCACGTCGCGGACTCTGACCTGAGCCTTTCCAATTTCAAGCTGTTCGAGTGGGAGCTCCCGCACGTCTTTAAATTTGCTCACTGGACACCTTCCTTTCTGTTTGAGTGTTCGCTTGCGAGACGCCGGTCAAGACATGGCGCAAGATTGTGCTATCAATTTTGGAAGACGGCGCATCATCAATCACTGCCGCGAAAAGTTCCCGCTTCTGGTGCAGGAGTTCCGTGATCCTCTCCTCCACAGAATCGACCACCACTAGCTTAATTACGATGAGGGTTGAAAGTCTCCCGAATCGATGCGCCCTCTGGATTGCTTGGTCCTCCACGGCGGGGTTCCACCATCGATCAAAAAGTACTACATGACTTGCTTCGGGAATGTTGAGTCCGACTCCACCTGCACGGAGAGAGACAAGCAGGACGCGGGGACCCGGCTCTGACCGAAAATGGCTCAGAACCTCGTCCCGTTCTGCGGATGCAAGCGCGCCATGGTAAATGTCAGCCGGCAAATCGATCTGGCTGGCTACTCTCTCGAGGGTTTCAACATATTGGGAGAAGACAATGACCTTGTCGTCAGCATTGCAGAGCGATTGAAGGATTCCCTGAAGTACCTCGAGCTTGGCCGATTCGCCTGTCTCAGGGTCGAAGTTGCATACCTGTTTGAGTCGCGTGATCTCCGCCAGTATCGATGCGGGGGCGTTTAGTTCGGACGCCATGTTGATCGCCTCGGATTCCAAGTCGTCATAGGTGGCACGCTGACTTGGAAGTAAATCGACCGGCAGCTCTTGGATGATCATTGGAGGCAGTTCCTGCAGCACCTCGGCCTTTCGTCGACGCAAGAAGTGGCCCTCCGCCTCCTCATGCAGCTGATTCCTTGTATAGGAGAAGGCACTCGCTCGGTCAAGAACGTAGTCGAGCACGGAAGCAAACTCTTCCAGGCGGTTCTCCAAGGGTGTCGCCGAGAGAGCCCAACTGCGAGTCCGGCGTAAGAGCTTGCACGCGAGGCTCGTCGAGGAATGGCGATTCTTTATCCACTGAGCCTCATCCAGAACGACGAGATCCCACCGTAGGCCGTCAGCGAGGACCTGTTGGATGTCCGTTCGAATCTGTTGGTAGTTCGCGAGAAGGACAGGGATAGGAAGCCCGTATGTGGCCCTTCGGTCCTCTGCGTTTCCAATTATTCGCCGACAAGCCAGAGCTGGTGCCCAACGAGCTAGTTCCTGCATCCAATTCGATGTCAGAGATGTCGGGGTGACGATTAGTGTCCTTGCCAGGACGACTTCGAAGCGAAGATGTGCTATGGCCGCTATCGCTTGAACTGTCTTGCCAAGCCCCATTTCGTCGGCCAACAAGGCGCCCTGGTGCTCAACCAAGAAAGCGACACCGCCTTGCTGGTAGGGACGTAGTGCACCGATTGCAGCAGGCGCTATCACGGTGCAGCCGCGGCTATATGGCAGTGTCCAAGAGGCAGGACGCTTCCGAGGGCACACGCCACCATTAATCCGGGCCGCCCATGTCGGCGCTCGACCATCTTGCTACCAAGTGCGACCCTTGGGCAACACCGGCCGTGTATGCCGGCGCACTGGACACTGTATCGCTCAATAGCACGCCTGGTTACCTGTGACATTTCCTCCGCCCCCTCAAGCTCTCCTCAAGCCACACAAGCGGCCCCCGAACCCTCGCACACGATCGATCACACGAGCCGACGGATTGCCGCCGCATCCTGCAAGTGGCAGATACTGCTGTCAGTTTATACAAGAGGATACTGAACCGGGGCACCGCGACGCAACAGGTGCTCTAACCAAGCCTTGTCGCAGGGTTAAGGGGCGTGCGACTGGGAGGCTTGCTCGGCGGCCGGATTGGCTTAATTGCCGGCCCCACCGGCATGACGCTCGGCGTGGTCGCAGGGGCCATCCTCGGCGCACTGGCCGGTGGGGCGGCCGGTTGCTCGACAGGCTCAGCCGTCGGTGAATTGATCGACGACAAGATCCTCGACAACTACCGCTGCCTGGACTGCGCCCACACGTTTGCCCAAGCAAAGAACACTCCTTATGCAGGCTCCAGGCAGCCTTCTGACGACTCCGACGCGAATCTCTTCGATGATCCAGGCTACGCGCCATTCCACGCCGATTAAGCGCGGTGTGAACGTCAATTCTGCGTAACGCAACGGCGAAACGCGCTTATCGATCTCCCCTCACCTATATCCCCCTGCAAAGCCCGGCCTCGGCCGGGCTTTGTGCACTTGTCTTCCCAAAGGAGCAATTCATGCATCTCGTTCAAACCATGGCCTATGTCGGCGAAACCCCGTGGCATGGCCTAGGCAATCAGCTCGCCCCCAACCAATCGCTCGAAGTCTGGGCCGAGCGCGCCGGCATGAACTGGCGCATCGAGGAGTCCGAAGTACGCTTTGTGTCGGGCAATGCTGGTCTGGGGGCCATTCACGCCTTTCCCGAGCAGAAGGTCCTGTACCGTTCGGACACCAAGGCGCCGCTTTCAGTCGTCTCCAACCGCTACCAGGTCGTCCAGCCGTCTGAGATCCTGGAGTTCTATCGGGATCTCACCGAGGTTGGCGGCTTCGAGCTGGAGACGGCGGGCGTCCTCAAGGAGGGGCGCAAGCTCTGGGCTTTGGCCCGAACCGGCCAAAGCGCGACGCTCAAGGGCCGCGACAAGGTCAACGGTTACCTGCTACTGGCCACCGCCTGCGACGGGACGCTAGCCACCACCGCGCAGTTCACGTCGGTACGAGTCGTGTGCAATAACACGCTGTCGATTGCCCTGGGTGACGGTGGCGGCGCCGTCAAGGTACCGCACCGTAGTCAGTTCGATGCGCAAGCCGTCAAGCGGCAGCTCGGCATCGCCATCTCGTCCTGGGACGGCTTCATGGCCCGCATGAAAGTGCTCTCCGAATGCCGTGTCCATGGCGATGCGGCTGAGGCCTTTTTCCGGCGAGTGCTGACCTATCCGGTCGTCAACGCCCCAGACCGGTCCGCCGTCGCCGTCAACGACCGTGCCCTCAAGGCGGTGCAGGAGCTCTACGCCGGACGTGGCAAGGGTTCCTTGTTGCCATCGTCAGCCGGCACGGCATGGGGCCTTCTCAACAGCATCACCGAGTTCGTCGATCACCACCGTCGCGCGCGCAGCGACGACCACCGTCGCGATGCCGCTTGGTTCGGCCAAGGCGCCGCGCTGAAGCAGAAGGCCTGGGACGAGGCCTTGCGCCTGGCGCAGTGAATCCGATGTTTTCCATTACCGGCGGCAGACCGCCAAGGAGAATGTAATGCAACCCGCTCAGGAAACGAAGTCCGGCAAGGCGCGCCCGGCGCTGCGCCTGGTCGACACGAAGCGGCTGCGCCGTGACGACTGGCTTGCCGTTCGCAAGACCGGCATCGGCGGCTCGGATGCGGCAGCCGCCGTGGGGCTCAGTCCCTATCAGAGCCAACTCGAACTCTGGCTGGAAAAGACCGGGCGCGATACGGGCCTGGTTAAGCCGAACCCGCAGGACACGACTGAGCCGGTCTACTGGGGGACCCTGCTGGAACCGATTGTGGCGGCAGCCTACACCCAGCAGACCGGGCGCCGGGTGCGCAAGGTCAACGCCATCCTGCGGCATCCGATCGTGCCCTACATGCTGGCCAATCTGGATCGGGAAGTTGTCGGGTCGCCTGACGTCCAGATTCTCGAGTGCAAGACGGCCGGCGAGTTCGGGGCGCGTCTCTGGCGTGACGGCGTGCCGGAGTACGTGCAACTGCAGGTCCAGCATCAGTTGGCGGTCACTGGCAAGCAGGCGGCCGATGTGGCCGTTCTGCTGTGCGGGCAGAAGCTGGTGGTCCACCGGATCGAGCGTGACGACGCCCTGATCGGTCGTCTGATCCTTCTGGAGGCCAACTTCTGGCGCTACGTGACGACCGACTCGCCGCCACCGGCCGATGGCTCGGAATCCGCCGATGCTGCACTGCGCCGCCTGTATCCGCACGACAACGGAGAAACCGCGGATTTCACGGCCGATCGCCAGTTGAGCACGGTCTTCGCCGATCTGGTCACTTTACGTGCCGAAATCGCCTTGCGAGAAGCGCAGGAGGCAAGTCTGAAGCAAACGATCCAGCAGGCGATGGCCGAGGCCACCCGCGCGCGCTTCGAGACGGGCGAAGTCACGTTCCGGCGAAGCAAGGACGGCGCCGGCATCGACCTGAAGCGCCTACTTGCCGATCACCCGGAGCTCCAGGCGCCTTATGCCACCACCAAGCCCGGCTCGCGCCGGTTCCTGATACATCCTCACGGAGATATACCATGCTCAAAGGACTGACCATTACTCCGCCGGTCATCGGGCGGATTTCCATCGGCCGCGTCGTCGAGAAGAACGGCAAGCGGCTGCCTGAGAAGGACGACCAGTTCACCCTGACCAGCCAGGTGCAGAACCGGGACGGGTGGATTTTGCACCCGCTGGACGAAGCCCTGCGCAAGGCAGGCAGCCCCGGCAAGCTGCGCGCCATCCCGGTCCGGGTTCTCTTCAATGACCCCAACCTGAACCTGCGCGCCGAATACACCCTGTTCGATCGCGAAACCGGGCGTCCGGTCTGTGTCGGCAACGGCGAAACCTGCAAGCGCGCGGGCACTGAGGGCATCGCGACCCTGCCCTGCCCGTCGCCAGATGGCTGCGGCTTCGGCAAGGCCGGCGGCTGCAAGCCCTATGGGCGCTTGAACGTCGTCATTGGCGATGACGACGAGCTGGGCTCCTTCCTCTTCCGCACCACCTCCTACAATTCGATCCGCACGCTCGCTGCGCGACTCCACTACTTCGGTGCCGTGTCGGGCGGGCTCCTGGCTTGCCTGCCACTGGAATTGAAGCTGCGCGGCAAGTCCACCACGCAAAGCTTCCGTTCGGCGATCTACTACGTGGATTTGGGGGTACGGATCGGCAGCACGCTGGAGGCCGCCATTGGCGAGGCGAGGGAGTTGGATGCGAGGCGCCGCGGGGCCGGCTTCGACCAGTCAGCCCTGGACGAGGCGGCGCGGCTCGGCTTTGGCAACGGCGCCTTCGAGGATGGTGACGAGGAGTGTGCAGCCGTCGCGGAGGAATTCTTCCCGGATGCCTCGGGCAGTAACTGCGACGACTCGGCCGGTCACGCCCCGACTGGCTCGCCGAGCCTGCGCGACAAGCTGGCACGGCGGGCCGACGCGCTGACGGAGGCGGCGCCATGACTACTCCTTCCACGGGGTGGTTACGCCAGGTCTCAGGCGGTGCGCGCAAAGGTCGTCGCCGCGCTGGCCTCCGCCAAGGCCAGGCCTTGCCATGGCGACTGTGCCGACCTCAAGGCGAGGCAGGCTGGGCTGGCGGCGACACTGGGGCGCTCGATGTCGAGGCGCAGGAGGCCAAGCGCCGGGAAGCCGCCGAAGACCGGCAACTGGAGGCACAGCGTCGCGAGGCGACTCGCCATGACGCCGCCCGTCACGACCCGGTCGTGGCCACGCTGGCAGGCTGGCTGGGGGTCACGCCCGCTCACATCGAGTTCCTGGCTGCGCTGGTCCTGGCGGCGGCGCTCGAAGGCGTCGCCTGCTACGGCTGGTACCTGGTGCTCGTTGCGCGAGCTGCCGTGACCGAACCTGTCGCCGACAGTCCCGCCGATCCCGACACCGATCTGAGCCGACTGCACCGCGCCATCGCCGACGGTCAGATTCGTCCCACCGTTGTGGAAATCCGGCGCCATCTGGGCTGCTCCCAGGCCAAAGCGCTGGAATTACGCAGGCAATTGGTGGCGTAACGCCACGCCTCTCCCGTCCCAGCCCTCCCCCTCCGGCGACGGCCAGAAGACTCTCCCGACCTCTTTTCTTTGCGCCATCGCGCCTGTGCGCGTCGGGCGCGCTCACTATTGGAGAATCGATTGATGACTGAATCTCATCCCAGCCATGGCCCACGCTTCCGGCTTGGCCGTCTGGTGGCGACGCCCGGCGCGTTGGCTGCGCTCAGGCATGCAGAATCTCACCCCATCGCCTTGCTGGTCTGCCACATGCGTGGCGATTGGCAGGAGGTAGGCGATTTCGCGCCGAAAGATGTCAGCCCAAAGCGAGTACCCATCGCGGGCAACTTCATTCACCAGCTAGCACTAATCTTGCGTAAGCTCACCATCACCCTCGCCCTTCTTACCATCGCTACCGTCAGTCATGCCGGCGTTGACATCTGCAGCATGAAGCGTTCGCAATACGAGCGCGCCCAGTGTTATGAATACGCGGTCAGCGGCGGTCTTCTGCGGATGAAGAAGAACTATGAACGCATCATGGCGGCACCCAATGTGCCCAAGGCCCTGAAAGAGAACATCCCGAAAAACCATAAGGAGTGGACGGACTACGTCGAGAAGAAGTGCTCGGACAACGCCTGTTACTACAGCCACATCAGGGACCGCAATCAGGATGTCGAACAATTCATGGCGAAGTACGGGATCAATCCGATCTAAAGCGTCGTGACAAAAGAGCAGACTGGGCGCAAGCCCAGTCTGCTCTACCCATTCATTACTCTTTTTTGGCAAAGAAAGTGCGGCGCCACCGCTTAAGCAACTCGGCTGCATCGCTGCGGCGTCACAGAATCGGCAAGCCACCGTTCGTGCGTCCCTAGGCTGACCGGCCGTAATGGGGCTACTGTCATCCGCCTTCTCGGCCGAGTCGGCCGTCCATTGAGGGGGTGGAAGATCAAAGCCGGCATCGGCCAACCGGCGGTACGCTCTCTCCAAACTGTTGTAGGCGTTCGGCTCTAATTTCTTCGATACCCCTCGAGCAACAGTTCCAGCAGTCTCAGCAGGAAAAGCTCGTCTCGAATGGGGCGTGCCACGCGACCCCGCAAAGCGGGGCTTCGGGCGCATCCAAGCCGAAACTCGGCTTCCGGGCTAGAATTGGTCCTGGTGCAACTTTCTCCTCTTCCCACGCACACTGGATGAACCGTGTCGGCCGAAACGCGGTCATCCGACCAAAAGCAGAGGGCCGCAACCGGCCTAATGCCGTTCAGTTTAGGTCCTTTCTGAGGAACCGGACGGTGTAGCGCTTAGGCAGGGCTTTGACTTCACGGGGGCACTTACGCCCCTTTCGCTTTTGGACGATCGCCAACTGAAGTTTGGCGCGCATGCGCTGCAGATGGGCCGGCAGCTTGCCTGGGGCCATGCCGGCTGCCCAGATCAACTCGCCCTGTATCAGGCGCAAGGCCAGCACAAAGCTCAGGTCGGTGGGCTCGGCGCGGGCCTCGAGCGCAGCCTTGGCCATCTCCAGGCGCACCAGGTTGTACGCAATCAGTGCCCCCCAGATTTCCTGATGCACGCCCTCAGGCTGGCGGCTGCGCAAGGTCAGTTCGGCCCCGAGCATCGTCTGCTTCAGTTCCCGATAGCTGGTTTCGATTTCCCAACGGCGCTTGTAGCACCCAATGATGTCGGCTGCCTTGAAGCGCCGACGGTCTGTCAACGAGGTCAACAGGACGCGGTCTGAGTCCTCGTCCCGGATCGCGCGAGCTGTCCAAGTCTCTGGCAAGGCAGGATTCTTGCGGCGAGCCTGAGGCGAGACCTTCATCTGGACGATGCCATCACCCTCGTTGCCTGAGAGCAGCTCCCACTGCAGATTCTTCTTGGCGGGGATCAGGAAGTGGCGCTCGCTGCCGCCCATGCGCAAGCCCCACAGGATCTCTGCGGCCAGAAAGCCCTTGTCAAAGATCGTCAACGAATGATCCGGGATCCGCTCAATGAGCTCCTTGGCATAGAGCATCTCGTTGCGCCCGTAACAGCCAAAGGCGATATCGGCAACAAGATGGGTGGGAACAGCCGTGAGCGAGACCCCGCGGACTTGTGGATAGCTGGCGACCTTGCCGCTGGCGTAGCTCTGCGCGCCAAAGTGGAGGCGATTCTCAGGGCTATCGGCGGTGCGGAAGGTGGTCCCATCCATGGCATAAAGCGCCAAGCCCTTCCATTTGTAGTGCGCAGCATCCTGAGTCACCCACGCCCGCGCGGTCTGCTCGAACAGCCACAACAGCGGCTGGTCTCCAAGCCGCTCGCGGGCTTGGGCAATCCCGCTCTTGCTGACACAGGCGTTGGCATCGTTGGGCAGTGCCAGGTCCAGCGTCTCCAGCACATCGGGAATCGATTGGTGCCGATAGAGCGCCAGCGCGATGACCAGCCAGACCACCTGCTCTGCTGGCAGTCGACGCCGGCGAACGGACGCTGTTCCTGTGGCTGCCAGCGCCTGCTCAATCCAAGCCATCGGCAGATGCTCACTGAGCCGGGCAAAACTGGCCGGCTCACTAAGCTTAAGGGTGGCGTGGACTTGTTCCGATAGCATCGGAACGGCAAGTTAACAGCTCGACACCTTGTTTACAACCCCTGCAAAGAAAAATGCCGTTCAGACTTAACTGAACGGCATTACCGCAACCGGCCCCCCTTTCAGTCATTCGCCAACTCCTAACTCGATCGCCGCTTCGTTCGAGCAGCGGCTCATCGTTTGGAATAGCCTGGACCGAATGCTGCTCGGTCCACGCGGACCCCCAGTATTGGTATTGCAGAATACCTTGCAAGATCGCGAATTATTCGCCACCAATATTAGTCCTGACCATCAGAAATGGTGATGAGCTCATCTTTCTTCACAGGATAATCAGTCTTCGAGTATGTGTTGGGGGGTGGACTTGCACCCTTCATGATTTTAACGCGGCCTTCTTTATCGTCGTATGAGGCAACATTTATCGCCACCGCCCCTTCCGCCATATCTAAAAATCTATCAAAAACAACGGTTTGAGTTATTTTGTCAGTCACCTGAACAATTTTCCCAGAATCTACGGCCTGTATGAACATTCTCATGCCTCTCCTCCGTTGATGCTTTAATACTCGAGTTGTACATCATCCTTGCCCGTAATAACGACCCAAAACGAGATAACAGCAAACTGTTTTGGTCCCCTCATTGGTTACTCCTTAGCAGCAGCACCGGCATTAGTCACTGTTGCCGAACTGGGAGCCGCTCCCTCTTCTATCACGTCCGCGAGAAAGAAAGTAGACGCGAATGTCGGGTAGCGCACGTAAGCTTTGATAATGTGCTGTAACGGCTCCTTCGAAGGCGCAATCCGGCTCTGGGGGCAAAAGTGAATTCCGGCTCGACTTCGCCCGAGTTCCGTAGGGCCAAGCTTCGGGAGATGAGACCGGGTTGGCCGATTCACAGTCATTCGTGTTGCCAAGGGCTACGGCCGCTTGCGGTCGCTCGATCGCTCGTCCAATACGCCACCACCCGGCAACACCCCATGTTCTGATCCTGTGCGCGGGTTGAGAAGCAAACAGGTCCAATTCAACTACACACCATGCTCAAAACCAACAATCGGCCTCCGTAAGAATTGCTATTCCCAGCCAGAACGTGGCTCAGCTTCCGGAAGAATCAAGGAAAGTCGAAATGCAACATCATCACTTGAGTGGATTACGCCAGTCTGGGATAACCGCCGTGGGCAAGTTACCCAATTCTTTGGGGGTTGCCTTTTGGTGCTTCTCTTCTACTATCAAGTCACAAGAAGAAAGGGAGCGTTGCATGAGATACATATCGTTGTGCAGTCATCGTGCCGTTGCACCGGCTCCATCCAGGCAGCCCGACAGGGCACCGCCGACGCCCCTCTCTCTCCGCAAGCTGCCTCACCCGCATTAACTCCCGACCTGAAATCCCGGCGATATCGCATTGCCTTGCATGCGCGCGCCGGGGGCTGTAAGGCAGCGGGAATCCACACTCTCACATCATGTCTTCGGCGTGATCGTCGTGCCGATGCCGTGGGCTTGCGACTTGCTGAAACACTCATGGAGACGCGTCATGCCAAGTCTTCTGTTCCGTTCGGTACTCGTCCTGTTGCTGGCTGTTTTCTCCGCGCCATCTATGGCAGCGGACATGCAAGGCTCATGCATGGTCTCGTTCAACATCAAGAACAAGACGTTCATAAACGGCGTCACACCCGTAAGCTGCCAGGCGCTGGAATCGCGCCGGCTGGCTCTGTTCCAGCAGGTCAACGCGATGCCAACCACCGGCAACGTGGACGTTTCCGGGGCTCTCCAAAAACTGGACAGCCTCCAGGCGAAACTGAAAGCCTCAAACGCGTCTAGCGACTGGGCTGGCATTAGCATGGCAATAACGGGCAACGCGATGGCCACCTATGCGCTGGGAGTCTGCGTCCTGGGCGATGTACCGGATTGCGCCATCGCCGTCGTCAGCAAGTTGATGTCCATGGTCAGTCTGGTCGACAGCGCGGCTTCTGCCAGCGACAAGTCCAAGGCGGTGCAGCAGATGACCACCGACATTGCCAACTTGCGCAAGGCCATCGAGGCGCTGCAGCCTCCCGCCGCCGCCATCAGGAATCGCATGGTCGACGATTTCAACGGCATGTGTGCCAACATCAAGACGCACTGCCTGAACTAGCCAGCATCGCGCCACAGTCATTGACGTGCACGGTTCGGCGGCGCCTTCCGGTACACGCCGCGTCCGAGCAGCATGCGTCGTGGCGATACGGTGAGTCGATGTATGGGACAGGCAGTTTGCGCGCTGCCCGCGCCCGCCGTCATCTGTTTCCTATCTGGGGCACGGGATGCCAATGGACGATTTCGCTGACTGGATGCCGGTCTGCCGCTGGCAGGCACGCCTGCTGCGCATGACCCGACGGACATTTATCGGGTCCATGATCGCCACCGGCCTCATGCGCCCAGGCCGAGCGCGATCTGCCACGGCCGAAGACTGCGGCCCCCGGGATCTGGAATTCCTTCGCAGGAAAGGCGCTCTGCTTATCCGGGAAACGCCTGCGGGGCAAAGCCAATCGCATGAGTGGCTGATTGCCACCGCGGCATTCGGACCGGGCGCCACCTATACGGTGTACGCCAAACCCTGTCTCAAGGACACCGCCTATCTGGTGGCCATCGACGAAGGCAGTTTTGGCGATGGCAAAGGCACGCTCCATTTCACGCTGTCCCGCGCGACTTCCGGGAAATGGCAGATTCAGCTGCGCACCGGGTTCTGGGGCGCCGACACGAAATCCGACGTCGTGCTGTTTCGCGATTTCTGCGACGCGCCGGCAAATTCCCAGGTGGGCAAGCCGTTGACCTTGACGCCGCCGACTGCGGCCGTCAGCAAGACGCTGGATACGCTGCTGCATCGCACGGTCGGTGCCAAGGGCCGCATGAGGGTCAGCTTCCACGCTGCATGTACCTGGACGATTCAACCCGATCTCGCCAGGGATTCGCTTGCCGCGCTCAGGACACTGGCAACCTCGCTACAACTCTCCACCATTGAGATGGGATGGTGCGTGGCGAATTCCACGCCACTGCCGGCGGTCTGCACCGACCCACCCGTGCCGGCCCTGCTCGGCGAACCGATTGGCGCGCAGACCGGCGGGAATGCCACCCAGAACGGCACTACGCGTGCACAGATCAAGCCAGTCTTCCTGGCCCGGGGCACATCGTGCAGTGCATCCGGTGTCGTCCCGTTCGGCAAGGCGGGCAACAAGACACTACTGCTCAAGGTCACACCCAGCATTGGGCTCCAATACCGCTTCTTCCACGACGCCTGGTCACCTTCGGCCGCACCAACCGTGGCGACATTGTCGGGGGAATGGGCGCTTGCACTCAAGAACGGCGACGACATGGCATTCGGCCCGGTTTGCGGGCTGCAGGGTTCGATCGACTTCACGCAACCTGCGAAGGCCACCAATGCCACGCAGATCCGGATGGCGTTCACGCTACCTGCAACAACCCAACCCGTGACGTCGGCCGTGGGGCGCATGCTCATTGCCGGTGCGGACTTGCCTACCGTTGGCGCAGACAATGGGGCTGCGGCCGCGCCGGCTGGAGAAACGTCCCAGGACAAGCCATCGGCACAAACAACAGACAAGACCGACAACGCGCGCGACGCCGGGCAACAGCCCGGGGACAAGCCGGAACAGCCTCCCCCATCGGAAACCCCCAATGGCAAGCCCGCCAGCGATGCCGATACACCGTCATCGCCCGCGCCGTCGACCAGTACGACGCTATCGCTGATCTTGAGGCATGCCGGCGGCCAGCTGAACCAGGCTCGCGCCCTGGAAAGCTGCAAGATCGAACAGATCGAAGGCACAGTCTGGCTCAAGCAAGTATTCCTGGCGCCAACGCACACCGACGACAGCAAGCTGGTCTTCACCCGCACGCCACTGACACTACTGCACCCGTACAACACGCGGCAATCGATGCCGCCGTCCTACCTGTGGCTCGCGGCGGAGGCAAACGCCACGCCGATGGCCAGTGTTGCCCTCGACAACGCCACGCTGACCATTGGCGCCGCGCAGCAGCTGATCTGGCTGCGCTACCGTTTTGCGGGGATGTGGCTGAACGTGCATCACCCCGGCCATGCTCGTGGGCAGGAGTCGGTGGTGCTCAGCGCCGAGCGCCCCTATCGCAGCAAGCGCGAGGCTGCGGCAACGCCATCCGACGCACAACCGGGCACCGATCGCGCGGCCCGGCCGGTAATCGTGGTGGAGCTCCCGCCGCAACACATGATGGAGCGGGCGTATTTCCTGCCGCAGCTGCCGCCGTTGCCCGACGTGGTACTGAAGAACCCAACCTTCAAGTGGAATAACCAGGACTATGGCAGCCAGCCCGAGGCATTCCTGGCGCAACTGCGCAAGCTGTCACCTGACGACGTCACCTCATTCCGACTCGCCTATGGAGAAAGCAAGGCCGCCCAGGAACCGGGCGGCATGTTCGACAAGGTGCGCAAGAAGCTGTCAACCACACCCTGGGCCGGTCTTCCAGATGACCAACGTGCATACGTTGGCCCCTATGGCATGGACCCGGACGTCTGGGCCAAGGCCCGGGAGGTCCAAGTAGAACTCTTCCAGGACGGCCTGAAAGGCATGATGGACAACGTCATCACACAGGCTGAGAATCAGGCAGCTTCGCTCCAGCTCCCCCCGAACCAGGTTGCGCAGGATCGCAGCAAACCAGCCGGCTTCCTGGACCTGCTTGCCGCGTTGCGTCAGTACCTGGGCACGCCGCAGACGACACCCTATGCGGCCAACACGTTTGAAGCTGCGGTGGGCCTTGAACGGGCGATCGGCAGTTGCCTTCCCGCATATCAGCAGTTCCGTGACTTCTACCGGGACTGGAAGGCAGGGTACTACGCGCCCCTTTCCAGCAAGGCTGACGCGAGGCCGCCCGTGTCAAGCCCGATCGACCTTGAGTTCTTCAACAAGAACAACCTGAACTGGCGCAAGGACAAGCGCCAAGACGACGACCAGATCAACGCGATCGCCGCCTATGTCAGCAAGATCGGCGGCGCTGAAGAGCCTGAGCTACGTACACAGGCGCGTTATGCCGGACCAACCCGGCTTGCCTTCCACGTCGATGGCACGGACGCGCAACCGGCAGGCAAGGCGTCACCGTCGATCCCGTTCACGCTTGCGGGGCTGACCGCATTGTCCGACCTGGAACCAGCCGTCGTACCACGGGCGCGGGCCTTCGGCGCGATATCGGCCGATGCGGACGCCAACGACAAGACGCGCGATGACAAGAAGGCACCGGACGAGAACAACAAGGGCAACAAGGATAAGCGCGACAAGACGCCCAGCGTTTCCCAGGACGCCGGCACGCCCGATCCGCGGCTGGAAATGCTCCGGCGCCTCCGCTTTCGCAGCGGCCGCTACGTGACCCTGCTGGAACGCCTGGCCGATGTGTACACAAGCCTGCAAGCGCCTCCCGGCATGTGGGAGACATCGATCGAAGCGGTGTCGCGGCTGCAGTTGTCGACGTCGCAGAACGCCCGCTACATGGTGCCCACCAACCTGCACACGCGGGTCTATGGCACCACCGCAGCGCAGGGCCGCGCGCACCAGCCCCGGCAATCGAGCGCCCTGCTCTGGTCACTGGACCTTGCCGTGAGCGATGGCGACGTCGGCCTGCGGGCCATCCATTCGCCAGACCTGCGCCCCGGCGCCTTGCTGCATGCCATGGAGCGAGACCTCGGGCAGCGCGTGCCCGATAGCAAGGTTCCGCCCTACTGGACCAATCTCCCGGGCGTCAGCGCGCCGCCGCGCGGCCCGCGCGCGCCCTGGGCCATCGGGACCAATGAAGGTACGCCAGGGCAGCCATCGCCCATCGACCTCTTCAACAAGCTTCTGCCCAACCACCAAGGCGATAACGACCCACGGAAGCTGGACGCGAACAAGCCCTGCCCAACCGAGGCCGACAAACTCGACGCCCATCCGGCGCGCAACCTGCTGCGCTACCTGTGCGAGCGGCCCGGTGCCTTCAAGGACCCTGAGCTGTACTTCCGTACCGCGATGGATGCCTTCGATCGGCACGAACTGGTGCTGCTGTCATCGGCCTGGGGCTTGCCGGTCAGGGGGCGCCGCGATGCAGCCGGGCGACTGCAGCAGTTGCGCACGTCGAGCCAGGTGGAGCCGGGCGACGAATTCCGGCTCATCGACGCGGAATCCGGCACGGCGATCTACCAGCCACGTCCGCTCAATGTCTCGGAACTGCGCCTGACCGCGCTGGGCGCCACGTTCCGCCACGACACCACGTTCGTGCCGCCCGCCGGCGCGCGACACCTGGCGCTCGGCCCGTCCTTCGACGCCTTGTCGATCGAGCGCTGGCAGCACTGGTCGGCGCTTGGTCGCGACCTCTTCGTCGAGGTGGTCTACAAGGGGTTCCTGTTCCCACTGGGCCATCGCGCCTCGCTGGTCAAGCGTACCGAGCGCACCTTCCTCAAGGGGCCGGCCGGCACGATTCGCGCCTATCTGCGGCAGCGCATGTTCATACGCGTGGGCGCGCCGCGCAAGGCCTTCCCGGCGATCGGGCAGCCCAACGGCGGGCGCCAGATGCCGGTGGATGACATCACCATCCTGACCCTCACCACGCCCGATATCATCGATCCCACCCTCGATGTGGCCAACGGCGATGCAGTGGCCCCTAGTGGCCGCGTGCTGAGCGACCACGTTGGCCTGATGTTCTGGCCACGCGTTGCGCAGACCGACGGCGCCGAAGTCCGGTTCGAATTCACCGTGGATGGCCTGCCATCACGCATGCCACTGATGTTCGTGGACAACGTGGCCGCGCACAACGACCGGACGATGCGCGCGCTGATCACCCAGTACAACGGCATCCGCAGCCAAACCGACAAGACGCCGGCCGACTTGCGCACATTGCCGCTGGGCGGACAGAAGCACCGCTATGCCCCCGAGCACAAGCCCGGCGACACGTCGCACCAGACGCACACGTGGCAATTGAAGGCGCAGGGCGGGCCGTCGTCGCTACCAGGCGCCAGTGCCAGCGACAAGGGCGGCTGGGAGGGCGAGAACCTTGGCTTCGACGACCCATTGCTGGAAGCCGCCGAACAGCCACCGTTCTACCCCGCCATCGAAGTGGCCTGGCTGCGTATCGACCAGGTGGACCAGTTCGCAGGGCAACCGACGCCACCCATCCGGGCCCAGTTCGACGGTCACTACGTGGCCTACGGCTTTCCGGTTGGCGATGCCGACGCGGCGCGCGCGGTCAACGACAACGGGCTGGAAATCTACCTGAACGTGCTGGACAGCATCTCGCTGTCGATGGGCGGTGGCGGCGCCTATCGCTCGGGCGGCATCTTCTCGCCAAATTCACCGATCGCCGCATTGAGCCGAAAAAACGGCCCGCTGTCCGGGAAGATGCTCGAGCACCCCGTGCCAGGACAACTGGGCAACCTGGTCGGCGCCTACGGATCGAGAGTGCCGCCGGCCACCAAGTCGGCCTCGCCCGCAGTCGTGACCGGGCCCAATGCGTCCATGCCGCAAGCGGTCAAACAGTTCTTCAACGGCGACGGTACCAAGCTATTCGGCCTGGTTCCCATCTTCAAGCTGCTCGAGGCCGTCAACAACTGGCCAAGTGATCAGGATGCGCTGCCCAAGCTGAAGGAGTTTGTCTCGTACGGCCAATCGGAGGCGACGCGAATCGCGAGCGACTTGCTGACCCCGTTGCGCGAGAAGCTTGACGCGCTGCTAGCCCAGTGGGAAAGCCTTGACAAGACATTGCGCAGCGACACGTCTGACGCCACCAAGATGGGGCCCGCAGATTCCGGCGTCATCAAGCTAGGGCTCGCCGATGCCTATCCTGACGTCGATAGCGCGCTGCGCAGCCTGGTGCTGGCAGTGCACAGCGCGGCAGATGGCGCAAGCAGCGCCCGGCAAGGCAATGGCAACGTGGCATGGATGGCGCTTATCGGCGCCGTTTACGAAAGTGGGCGTCGGCTGGTGACGGCGATCGATCGCGTCGGCACCCATCCGCTCCAGGGACTCGCCGCGCAGGCGGGCGCCTCACTTCACAGTCTCGTCGATGGCATGCTCAGTGCCGTTGATAGCAACGTGAAGGCATGGGTCATCAGCCTGAGCAATGACAACGCATTCCGCTCAGTCCTGATCAACCAGTGCCTGCCGCCCGGCGATGACGTGATTTTCAGCCTTCCCCTGCCCGTGCTGACGTTGAAGTGGATCAACGCGAAGTTTGCCGCGATCGAGCAGGCCGCCCGGCCTGTCGCCGCCGACCTGCAGCCGCCGCTGGCGGCGTTACTGGCCATGACCCAGGACGATCTGGACGCAGGGAAATGGACCCCCAGCGTGGTGCAGTGGATCAATGCCCTGCTGGACAAGACAGCGAGCATCAGCGTTGGCATCGATGCCGTGAGCGGGGTCCTTAATTCGGAGAAAGCGCAGGCGAAGCTCGAACTGAAGCGCTTCGAGGAACGGCTAGAGGCCCTGCGCAAGGCCATTGGCGAAGCCGCGTCGAACGTCGCCAACATGCAGCCAGACTTCGACTACCAGGTGCTTCAGCCCTACGTGCAGCGCGTGCTCGGCATCGCCCATGCTCTCAGGCAAATGTTTCAGGCTGCCAGCGAACCCAACGTGCCCGCGCGGATTCGCCGGATGTACGCCGCAGCCAGCCCGCTTTATGAATGGATTGCGCCAACGCTGCCAACATCGCAGTCCGGAGACCAGACAGCCAGCCTGATCAAGGCCGGCGACGTACGCGACCAGATCGAGAAATGGGTGAAGGCTATCCGGAAGGACGACGCAACCGCCGTCTACGGCAAGCTGACCACGACCTTCCCGAAAGACCAGAAGGCGCAAGCGCCGGGGGAAACACCAAACGATGTCGTGCAGGACGTCACCGTGGACCGCACGTTCGCTGCCAGCCTCTCAGCCCATTTCGGGGATTCGGCGTCCATCGACGCAATCGTCCTGATCCCGCCCATGCTCCGCGACCTGGTCACCAGGTACGCGCACAAGCTGCCCGGGCAGGTGCAGACGGATTTGAATGTCATCGCCGATGACATCACCGCCGTCGTCGCCCGAATCAGCTTCGCCTACCAGCGCCTGCTGGCCGCGACCGACCAGGCCCTTGGCGACCTGGACAAGATGACGCGTGTCGGCACGCGCGTTGTCGACGTCCTGGTGAACCATACCATGCTACTCCGCGCGGCGGTGGAATCGCTTCAGCGCTTGCCGCAATGGCTCCCGCCGGCAAGCATTCCCGACGCCGACGCCGATCTCCGGGATGCCTTGGCCAAGGCGCGGCAAGCCGTTGCCGACGCCTGCCCCGCCTATGTGACCGCTGTGCTCAATAGCTGCGAGCGCTGGTACACCATCTACACCAATCAGCCTGGCGCATTCATCAAGGAATGGCTGCCGGGCCGCGGCGTCGAGGCCTATGACAGCACGCTCGCCATGGTGGCGACCCGCCTTGAGCAGGCGGCACTGGCGGCAAATGCAATTCGTCAGCAGGTCGCGACCTGCCGCGAGGAAAGTGACCTGGAGAAACTGGCGGACACCTGCGCTCCGCAGCTGATCAAGGCATTCGAGCGGGGCGGCTATGTCAGCCAGTTACAAGCGTTGCAGGCCGAGTTCGTACAGGTGCTGACGCAGACCACTGCATGGGTGAAGTCGAAGGCGGAGATCGCCTTCCTTGATATCGTCTCGCAGATTCAGCTGGCCACGCTCTACGACACCCTGCTTCAGAATCGCAACAAGATCTACGACGACCTTGCGCAGTTAAACGCGCAGGTGTTGCAGGAAGCGCTGCTTGTGACTTCCGGTAACGATCCGTTGACGCCGAAGAACGACCAACTCGCGATCGACAGGGAGGCTCTCGACGCCAAGGCCGGACGATCAGGGCAATCAATCGTCGACGACGCCAAATACGACGCGATCCACAAGTTTTATGTGGATTTCCTTGCCGGCTGGGCAAGAGGCAGTGCGTCGCCGCTGGTCGTCGCCACGCAGGTATCGCGCGCGCTGGTTGGCGAGATTCGGGCCAAGGTGGAACAACTGCTAGATCTTGCGGCAGTGCGCGACGAAGTGGATACCTATATCCGCAAATTGTTGCCCACCAGGCGGACACTGCAATATGACTACAGCGTCGACCTGCCTACCGATGCATCCAGGGCTACCGCGGGCATCCTCGTACCTCGGGACGGCTGCAATCTCACCATCCACGCTGAAGCGGTCGTCGACCTGCTTGACAATGGCCCACCGAGCTTCACGTCGAAGGGCGAGATCGGGCCATTCAATCTGGTCCTCGTGGGCACAGCCTTTCCGGCCGTCGAAATCCAGTTTGCTGGAGCGACGTTTTCGTCCAGCATCAAGAGCGGGTCGTCGATGACAGTCCGATACACGGATTTCCGAATCCTGGAAAAATTGAAATTCCTGGACCAACTTCAATCACTGTTCACACCCAAACAGGGCAGCGGCTTCTACCTGGCGCCGCTGGCAGGCCGGCCTGGCATCGAGTCTGGATATTCGCTGAACGTCGGCACCTTCAACGTGGGCAACCTGGCGGTCTTCAACGTATCGCTGAACGCATCGGTGGTCATTCCGTTCGATGGCAGCGAGTCACGCTTTCGCGCGTCGTTGTCGCGCAAGGATGCGCCCTTCACCATCGCTGTGGCGCCATATGGCGGCAGCGGCTTCTTTGCGGTCGAAGCCAACGCCACAGGCGTGGTGGCGACCGAGGCGTCATTCGAGTATGGCGGCGCAGGCGCTTTCAGCTTTGGGCCGCTGACCGGCAGCGGCCGGCTGATGTTCGGCATCTATGTGCGCCAGGAAAAATTGACGGACGACAAGCAGGCCATGCAGCTTGCCGGCACCTTCTTTGCCGGAGGCTCGGCGAATATCTCGGTGTTTACGTTCGGCGCGTCCCTGTACGTCCAGTTGCTGCAGAAAGACGACGCCATGCACGGCATCGCGCTCTTCACCTTCTCGTTCTCGGTTGGCTTCTACGATATCGAGTTCCACGTCCATGTTGAAAAGTCCGTCAACTGGAAGTCGGACTCCAATTCCCAGGCAAGTGCCACGCCACCGGGCGGCGCCAGCCACACTGCCATGGCGCGCGATGATATCGGCAGCACAGCCAACCCCCAGTCGTTTGCCGATGGCGATGTCTACCTGGGCGCTGCGGCACTGCGTGAGGGCATGCTAAAGGTTGGCTGGTCTCAAGCCGCCAGCACAGCACCCAAGACACCGCCCGTTGCAGCGCCCCGGGGCGCATGCGATCAGTGCAAGGGCCAGAACGCCCAGTTGTGCGAGTGCTGCATCGAGTCTGCCGGGGCACCTGCGCTGAACGGCCGGATCGTCAACAGCACCATCTGCCAGGGCCAAAGCTGGAGCGATCACCTTCGCTACTACGACATGACGTTGCAGCCCCACATGATCTTCGAACCATGACTAATACCGTTGACATGACGATCGTCGCCAGGGTCATCGCCACGGGCATACGCGATGGTGCGTTGCGCGCAACGCTGCTGCTCAGTCCGGACCTGAACAACACCCATGCCACGGCGTTCGAAGACTGGCCGGTTGCGATACTGGAACGCATCATTGACAGGAAATTCGTCCTGAACCTGAGCATCTCCCGTGCCGACAAGACGACGGCACAGGGGACCATCCCGAGCCATGCGGTTCACCTCAAGGCGCAATGGGGGTCCACCCCGAAACGGCAGGTTTCCCACGCCTGGCTGGCGAATGCCTGGCACGGCGTGTACGGCCTGCTTCCCGGGGCTGCCGATTGGCAGCAATTGCTGGGGGACCTGCGCACCGGCGGCGCCGACGCCCCACCAGCGGATGCGAAAGCGGATACCAATGCGGCCAAGGAGACGGCCAAGGCCGCCTCCGCCGACATCCATCCTGTCTCGCATGCGGACGCTTCCGTGGCGCTGGAGATGATGCGTGCCCGCGAGCTGATCGCGACGGTCAACCTCGCTGCTGGCGTAGCCGATGCGCGCCTGGATCTTGCCCAGGCCTGTTGTTCTCCTGCCCAACAGCAAGCTGATTATCAGTGGGACAAGGGAATGGCCGACATCAACGCCGACGTCAAGAAGGCGCTCGATGAGGGCAGAAACAGCGATGCCATTGCCGCGCTTGAACGCATGGAAGTGAAGTTGTACAAGGCGAGGCTGAAGCCGATTGACACCAAGACCGTGCCCAAGGACGCCGTGTCGTGTACCCCCACGGATACGCGCAAGGCGGTCACCGTCAGCGACAAGCCGCCCGCCCTGACGGACAGCATCCAGACCGGACTGGCCGCACAAGCCTTGGCAAACAGCGGGGCCCAAACCCCGCCCCAGCTCACCGCGTGCAGAAGAAAGGCGCTGGCCGCCTATTTTTCGCTGCAGGCGTCTCCCGCGCTGTCCCGCCTGTTCCTTCTCGCGGTGGACGTGGAATTTCCCGTAGACGCGTTGGAGACGCACAACATCGTAGATGGCAACGAAAAGGAAGCCTATCTTCACATCGCCTGCATGGACAGTAACGTGGGCGTGACCGGAGAAATCCGCTCGCTGACAAAGTACAGGCCAACCAGCAATGCTGACGACGCGTACTTCGGCCCCGCCAGCCATGGCGAACTGCAGTACTACTGCAACAACGGCAATGGCATGCCGCTCCAATATGAAGGCGTGGTGCTGTCCGCCGCGCAGGCGGATGACGGCAAATCGCTGCAGTCGCGTTTCGAGATTTCCAGCCTGGACGTGCGCGCAGCCATGCAAGCCGCCCTGGAAACGGAGAAGTTGCGACGGATTGACCGCACGTTGCCGAAGACCGACCAACTCGTCAATCCTCCCGCTCGACTTGGAAGAAAGACCTATCGCTCAGCGGGCCTGACCGTGATCGACCGTCAGCGAGGCGCCGTGGCCAATCAACAGGTGGCGCGCCAGCAACGAGGCCAATCTAAAGATGGCGTGACGCTGGGCGCCGAGGATCTGCTGATTGGCTACCGGTTCGACGTTGGCGTGCTGACCGGGCCGGCACACAGCCCGCAGTTTGCATGGCGTACGCTCTTTGCCCGCAAGCTGACATATGGAACGTCCGGCACATTCGGCAAAGAGATCAATCTCGCGCTGCAAACCCTGATGCCGCGAGAGCATGACGACCTTGCCGATACACTCGACGAAGGCTACATGGCGTTGCCCGTCAAGCAAGTTCCGCAGGATACCGCAGAGAACGGCTCGGGGGATGCCTTTACCCGCTTCGTGGACGAGGCCATTGGCACATGGGATGGTGAGCCGATGGGCGTCGATTGCGTGGGCGACGAGGCATTCAAGCATTGCGCATCGCCGATTGGCATCGGATACACGCTCGACTTGCCCCGATCTGGCACCCAACGCCTGCCGCGCCTGCGCTTTGGCTGGCCATACCGGATTGGCGTTCGCTCGGTAATGCAGGGCGGGCACTCCGTGCCGCTCCAGCAGGCCGCGAAGATCTACACGCATCCGAGCGACCCATACATGCAGGGCATGACGGCTTACCCGCCTGCCACCTCTGCCCCGGCCAGCACCCCAGCAGCCCCCACAAGCGACCGGAAGTGCGCGGCCGAGACATCGCACCAGCAGCGCCGCTTCCTGCGGCATGAACGCATCAATGCCCCAACGCTGCTGCTTCCGTTCAAAGAGGCCAAGAATGAAAACGACAAGGGGATGGGCGCCCAGCGCGCGGGACATGCCATCGTGCGGTCGGTCAGGTTCCCGCGCTCCGATGATGCATTGGCGCACCCCGCTGTCGTCCGCCGTATCTTTACGGTGCCGGATGTCGCACAGGCATTTGCCGCGCTGCATGGCGTGTTCGACAACATCCGCAGGCCTGGCCATCCGGGTGCCCCTGAGAGACCGGCTGGCGGACTCACTTCCATTCGGTACGATGCGCCGGGTGGCGGATTTCCCAGTGTCGAGACCACGTTCATCTACGGGCTGGACAACGAGCCGTACGAGACTTCCCGCAGCATAGCCCGCCCGGAGCGTGCCGGTGGCGACATGGTCTACGCGTCGATCGCAGACTTGCCGGCAGCAAAACCGTCCATCAGGACCAAGCCCTACTACGCCGACCCTGCCGCAGACCTGTACGTCATCGCGCTCCGCTACGCCGGCACCCAGCAGTATGTCAGCGGTGGCACACTGACCGTTCCCATCTACCACGCCCCCAACGCCAGCCACCCCAATGCGCGCGCCCTGTGCCTGACCATTATCGCGGCACGCGGCAACGCGGTACACAAGGGTGTATCGGCGCCGGGCAAGGCGCTGTCGCTGGTGGCCCCAGCCAACCTCAAGCTGGACACGCCGCTACCGGAAACGGTGAACGCCTATCTGACGATGCAACCGGGCGAAGATTTCGAGGTCGATGTCTGGTGCGCGCCCAGCGCCAACCGCCTGGCACATACCTTTGCCGTGGTGGAGGCGATTACGCTGCTCAGCCAATGTTCAGGAACACCGCACGATGGCGCGGCGTCCTCAACGGTACACAACGGATTGGCAACCCTGCTGCCTGCGCCATTCTGCACAGTCTATGCAGAGCACCTTGCCAGGTTCGCGGCCGGTGGTGCGTCGTGCGCCGGCCATGTTGGTGCGGGTACGCTGCCTTGCGACGATGCCAACAGTGTCCGGGCGGTGGCGGCCGCGTTGCATGACGTGCTGATCCGGTGCCCGCTGGAGGAACTGGCCGGCGTGCAGAGCATGCGTGCCACCCACGCGACGGACTTCCCCTTCGGCTATCCGACGGCATATGTCGATTCGACACCCGCGGCAGACCTGCCGCGCTACGACGACAAGGACATCCAGGTCAGGCCCATCGTTGCCGCCCGGACGATAGCGCACGACGACGGTGATACCGCGGCCTATCGTCTGGGCTATGCGCTGAACGGTGACCTGCTGCTCGACCTGCAGACCGTGGCGAGCTTCGAGATCAGGGCACTCACCGTATTCCCAGGCACGGCGCTCTGGGACGACGAACATCGAGGACGAAGCATCCGCGCGCGACGTCGCGGCGAATGGCCTAGAGAGCAGCCCGACAAGGATCGAATCGCCCCTGCCACGAAGGCCGTCACTGAAACGAAGGAGTTGTTCGGCTTCAGTGTTTCGGCGCAAGGCATTGTTACGCTGCCGCGCGCGAACATCACGCTGCTGACCGTCGACAACCTTCCGCTTCCCGGAACCATAACTACTGACACGGTGGGTCACGACAAGCATGTGTGGTCGCTCGATCGCTACTACAAGCGCCCCGCGCCCAATTGCGATGTCCCTGCCGACTGCGTGCCGGCCGGTGACGCCAAGGGCCAGTCGACCCGCAAGGTCTCGATTGCCGACGACGCCAGTGAGTTGGGCACGGCGGTCTATCCCCCGCCCTTCCCAGACGGCAAGGCTCGCCAGCTGTTCCTGACAATCGCCACGCGCGCCCGCCACACGCAGCTGATGCGCAAGCCGAATCGCGCGACGCAGAGCTCGCCCTATGGGCGCAAACTGCAGCCAAGCGCTGAATGGTCCGGCGCCGAGGCGGAATCCGATCCCACCAGCACGCTTGCCGTCTGGATTCCAGCCAACCATCGTCCCGCAAAGCCGGCAGCGCGGACGCCGATCCCGCAATTCTGCTGGACGCATGACAGCCGAGCAACCGGGCATAACACCTGGACATTCCGCGCCCTGCGGCGTGTCATCGTACGCCTGCCACTGGGAAGAGGCTGGTTCTCGTCCGGCGAAGGCGAGCGACTCGGGCTGGTCATCTGGCCGCCCTCGCTAATGGATGGCCTGGCGGACGTGACAGGCAACACCGTGACCAACGACGCGGGCCGGGCCATGGATCTGACGAATTTCGTCGACGGCGACCTGGGTCCCGGCGGCAGCTTCATCACACGTTGGGGCGGCGATCCAATTCGACACAATCGCGATACCTCGACAGACATCCTCATGCCAGCCGCCGCCTTCTGCGACGCCTCGCGGAGATCCGATGACAACGATGCCGTTCAGTTGGAATGGGAGAACGTTCCGGTGGAATCGGCCGACGCCAAATCCGGCAGAGACAACGACGATTCCGGAGACCGCCTGCCCGTCGCGCTGCTAACCTACGTTCCGCGCTTCGATATCGAAACCGAGTCGTGGTACGTGGATATCGATCTGGAATCGAAGACGGAGGCCGAACCTTTCGTCCGCCTGGGGTTGGTACGCTACCAACGGCACGCACAATCGAAGGACGAACGGGTATCGTTCCCGGCCGTGCAGTGGACACAACTGCTGCCGCGCCGTGAAGTCAAGGTTCTGGCCCGGCAGAACGGCACGGCCTGGATCATCGAGCAAATCCACATCGAGGGCCTGGCCACGAATCCGCAGCGGCCGGGCGACGATACGCCAGACCCCGACGCTCGCCTGCAGATGCTGGTGCGTGTGGTCTGCGAGGGTACGCTATCCAACGGCGCACTAGTCCGGCACTGTCTCTGGCAGTGCAATCTCGCCCCCCAAGGGGTCTACGCGGCGTCTACGGGCACCAACATGATGGTATGGCAACACGCCGAAGTCACCTTGACCGAGCCTGTCCCCGCAGGGCTTTCCAACATCAGGTGGGCCGTGTTCGTCGAGGAGCGTGAGTGGCGGCGGCCGACCAGCTATCCGCATGAGCCGGTCTCCCCCGGTAGGGCGGACCTCATTGTCGAAGGCGGGCCACGGTTCCAGGCCCGCATCGATCTCATCGAATAGCGAGAGCAGAAACGGGGCTCGCCGATGATACCGGGTGCGCCACCCCATGGCCACGCATCGGTCCCACTGGAATCAGCGTCCCACATACGTTGGGGTTCACTTTTCGGCAAATACCTGGGCGGTGTTTCGATAGTCACCACGCTGGTCGCTTTGGTGCGTGAAGGCTCACAGCTCCGTCATTTTCAAACTTCCCCACGCGTCATTTCGCAACGAGCGCTTTGAAGCACCTACAGCTTAACAATGGTTCATCAGAGGTTACGACGTTCTGGAATTTCTCTGTCATAGCCAATCAGTTGCGACTGCCGTGTTCCCCTAGCCGCTATAGTCGAGTTCTTTCGTCGAGGCAACGCTGATGGTCCCTAAAGGGTGGGGCAGCGACGATCGCCGTCAGAGATCCGTTAACCGTTCATCGTGCGTCTCCGACGTTCGGAAAGGTATGACGCAAACGTCGCATCGTTCAGCCTAGTAAGTACGCGTAGGCCTATACTTGAAGCAAGATTGCTTCTGGAACGATCCGGCGAGGCAATGGAGTAGTGATAAAGGGATCGACCGCACACCTTCTTGCGTTGCCGCATAGACGTTCCTCCCCATTTCAATTAAGCAAGCCCTAGCACGCTCACGCCACTCCAAGGCAAAATCAATTTCCACCATACAACTTGGCATGTAGCAATCCATTACCAGGATATATTTTTTTACATCAGCATGTATGGTATAGGAGAGCGCATTCGTATTGAATGGTAGTTCACCGCAAGAGAGGAATAGGAGACAAGAGGAATAAAAAGAAAGGATATAGGGACGCGCACTTAACCTTTCTCCTTATCAGGCATCAAAACCACACGAATTACTTATTCCAGATGGAGCCAGCGAACAGTTCGCTGGCTTTTTTCATTTGTAAAGAAGAAAGGGTAGTGACACCATGGCAAGCTTCCACCACACGATCAAAAGCGGAAAGAAAGGCACGGCAGCAAGTCACGCAGCCTACATCGCCCGGCAGGGAAAATACCGACAGCGGGAAGATCTGGTCTGCACTGGGCACGGCAATATGCCAGCCTGGGCGCAGGACAATCCATCTGCATTCTGGAAGGCGGGAGACAAACACGAACGCGCTAACGGTGCCGTCTATCGCGAGCACGAAATCGCACTACCTGCCGAGCTGACGCACGAGCAACAGAAAGAGCTGGTCGGTGGCATGATCAAAACGCTGGTCGGAGATAAGCCCTACCAGTACGCGGTGCATGCTCCCAACTCATCGCTCGAAGGCAGCACCAATACGCATCTGCATTTAATGTTCTCCGATCGCATGCAGGACGGCGTCGAGCGGTCGCCTGAACAGACATTCAGCCGCTACAACGCAAAGCAGCCGGAGCGCGGTGGATGCAAGAAGGACAGCGGAGGGAAGAACCGCCTAGCGCTGCGAGACGAGGTCATCCAAACGCGCAAGACATGCGCCGAACTGCAGAACGCCGCGCTGAAGAAATATGGACACCCAGCCAGGGTCGATCATCGCTCACTCAGGGAACAAGGCATCGATCGAGCACCGGAACATCATCTCGGGCCATCGCGCATCCAGGAGATGTCAGAAGATGAGAAGGTGCGCATTGTGGAGGCAAGAAGGACTCGCGCGCGCCCCCTACTTTACGTAAGGTCATGACTCGCAAGTACCGTGCTCTTGGATGCGAGAGCACGGGCAGTTCGCATACAGCGGAGAGTCAGGCGAAGCGCGGCAAGCTACGTGACGGGTATTTACGCATGCCAAGGCGAAGCAAACCGATGTCATTTTGGTGATCTCGACAAGTGCTGACGCGTCGCACGCCGCTCGGCCACCGAGATGCAGGCGAGCCGCTGCTGAAGTGAGCTTCAGTCATTCTGGCAATTGCGCGTGCTTCGGCCCTTGCGCCGGCGGCAGGAAGGGCGCCCCACTTCTGGAACGCCCTGGTTAGGTAGAATGGTCTGCGTGATAGAGCCGTGGGATTCCCTGGTCAATCCGCGCTGGTCCTACCAATGCTGAGCGTCATGCCCAAAGAAGAGCGATTCGCGCGATTAGTCGCATGAATCGCATGCGAAATCCGGCTTTACGGAAAATCGAAACGCACGAAGTGTTCGACCCTGCACTGCCGGGATGCCGCCTACTGTGCCCGTGAGCCGCCGGGATGCGGGCGCATTGCGTCTTCTATGCGGCCGCGCAAGCGGGATGGCATTTGGATTCGCGACCAATGCTGGGGGCCTGTCCGTATTTTTGTGTGCGAGGCGGTTTTGAATTCTGTCAGCTTCGAGCGGCAGTAAATCGCTCGCCATACAGAATAGCAAACTGATTCATGGCGGACTTCCAGTCATAGGTCGTGCGAACGGACTTGGTCAGCACGTTGCGCAGCGCCAGCCACAGCAACTTGATCGCAGCTTCATCCGAAGGGAAGTGGCCCCGGGTCTTGATGATCTTGCGCAACTGCATGTTCAAGCTCTCGATGGCATTCGTAACCGGCATGATAGGAACCGGTGCCCCCGCTCCTCACTGAGTAAGTGGTGTATGGTTCGACCATCCGGGACAGGGGCACCGGGGAGCACTTCGGGTGGGCAGGCCGTTCATATACGTTGAGCTGCGAGCTCGTGTTAGTAGTTGGCCGCCCCTGCGACCCGCCCGGTTGCGCTGCGAGCGCGAATCCGTAGTTGTCGTGCTGTCCCACCGGCTCCCATTTGTTGATGTTTCCCATGGGAGACGCCAATGCGAGTGATAGGACTGGATGTATCGCGATCCGTAGCCGAGATCGCCTATTTGGAGAACGGCCTGCTACGCGCCGGCGGGCGCGTAGGACTGCGACGCGATGAGCTGGAACGCTTTGCCGCTAAGCTAAAGCCCGACGACCACGTGGTACTCGAGGCGACCGGCAATACGATCGCCATTGCGAATGTGCTGACTAGTCATGTCGGCAGAGTCATCGTCGCCAACCCCCTGCAAGTCCGTCTGATTGCGGAAGCCCGCGTGAAGACGGATAAGATCGATGCGGCGATCCTCGCGCAACTCTATGCGAGTGGCTTCCTGCCCGAGGTCTGGATTCCAGACGAGGCCACCCAAGCGATGCGGCGGCAGGTGTCGCGCCGCGCCCAGATCGTGCGGCAGCGGACGCGGCTCAAGAACGAGATTCACGCTGTCCTTGCCGCACATCTCATCGAGCGGTGTCCCGCGACAGACCTGTTTGGCAAGAGAGGGCGGGCCTGGCTGAGCCTGCAGCAGCTACCCATGGACGAACGCATCGGGATCGACCAGCGGTTGCATGAGCTGGACCGGCTGGCAGAGAATCTGCAGGAGGTTGAGTGCGTCCTGGCCCAGTCCGCTATTCAGGACGACAGGCTGCGCAAGCTCCTGACCATCACCGGCGTCAACACCACCGTTGCGATCGGTTTGCTCTCGGCCATCGGCGATGTTGCTCGCTTTCGATCGCCGGAGAAATTGGTCAGCTACTTTGGCCTCAATCCTTCGGTCTACCAATCCGGTTTACAACCAGCAAAGCACGGACACATCAGCAAGCGCGGACGTTCCTACGCGCGTGCCATGCTAGTTGAGGCTGCCTGGGCCGCAGCGCAAACGGCCGGCCCCATTCGTGCCTTCTTCCTGCGCATCCGGGATCATCGCGGTCAGCAGATCGCGGCTGTTGCCACCGCGCGCAAGCTGGCAATAATCGTCTGGCACGTCCTCACGCGTAACGAATCCTTCGCCTGGGATCGCCCAGCGCTGACTGCGCGAAAGACCCGTGAGCTGGAACTGCAGGCAGGCATGCCTCCTGCGCGTCGCGGTAGCCGCAAGGGTTCTGCCGCCGCCTACAATCTAAAGTCCGTCCGGGATCTGGAGCGTGCAATCGGCGAGCAAGCCGAGCAGGCTTACCAACGCCTGTTCTCGCGCTGGAAGCAAGCGCGACCGCAGGCAAGTGCGGTACGCGCTCCGTGGCCACCAATACGGACGCCATAAACGAGTGAAAGAACAGCGGACGCCATAAACGAGTGAAAGAACAGCGGGCGCTTGTCAACTTCATCCGTGGTGTAGATCACACGCCGGATGTCGGGCGGGAACACGAAGAACGGTATGACGTGCTCCCAGGCGCGTCGCCACGACTGCACGATCATCGGGTACTTGGCTCCCCACGGGCCGTCGGCGAAGTCCTGCAGCGCCTGCCCGGCCTCTTGTTCGCTGGCCGCGCTGTAGATCGGACGCAGCGCCTGTGCCAGCACCTTGCGGTCCTTATAGTTGGCGTATTCCAGGCTGTTGCGGATCAAATGCACAATGCAGGTCTGCACCGTCGTGCGGGGATAGGCCGTGGCAACGGCCTCCGTCAACCCCTTGAGGCCGTCGACCACTGCGATCAGGATGTCCTGGCAGCCTCGGTTCTTGAGTTCATTGAAGACCTTGAGCCAGAACTTGGCGCCTTCGGTCTGCTCGACCCACAGGCCCAGCACGTCGCGCTGACCATCTGCCTGGATTCCCAATGCCAGATACACGGCCTTATTGCTGACGATGCCGTCACTGCGGATCTTGACCCGCAACGCGTCGAAGAACACGACCGGGTACATGGCCTCAAGCGGACGGTTCTGCCAGGCGATGGTCTCGGCCATGACCTCGTCGGTGACCGAGCTGATGAAGTCCGGGGAGACTTCGGTGCCGTAGCTCTCGGCCAGAAACGCCTGGATCTCGCGCACGCTCATGCCGCGCGCGTACATGGCGATAATGCGCTCATCGAAGCCGGTAAAGCGCCGTTCGTGCTTCGGGATCAGAACCGGATCGAAACTGCCATCGCGGTCGCGTGGCAGTTCGACCCGCACCGGGCCGCGGTCGGTGATCACGGTCTTGCCGCTCAGACCGTTACGCGCATTGGACTGCTCGGCCGGCTTGGGCTCGCCTGGCTTGTAGCCCAAATGCATGCTCATCTCGGCGCTCATCGCCCGCTCGATGATGGCCTTGTTGAACGCCAGCATCAGATCCTGGACCTCGCCGGGCGTCATCGGCCCTTTAACCAACTCATCAAGCAAGCCGTCAGGCAAGGCAGGCAGCGGCCCGCGGGCCGCTGCCTGAGACGCCACCGTACGTTTCTTCTTCATCGGCATATCCATGGTCATTACCTCTCATGATATGCCTCGTACACAAATTTCCGGATAGGTCCAATGCTGGGCAACAAGCCAGTACGTTTGTCACTGCACTGACCTTGCTTAACCTACTCCTGACGTGCATTGACATCGCCTTGCACTTGCATGACCTGCAACTGATCGAAGCTGCGCTGATCACAAAACAAAAAGAGGAGGCAACTTGCCCCCTCCCCCTGCTGTTCACACGTCTCGAAACTGCCTGAATCTCTGCATGATGTCGAAGCACCGGGCCACGTACGGCCGACAGCCAACTCTCAGAATCTCGTTGCCATTGCATTAACGCTCAGCGATCCATAGTACGCCGGATTTAAAGTGATGTACCGCTCTCTTCGCTGGCCGAGTTGGATCCATACGCGGCCCATGGCGATGAGGCAGTTCAAGGCTGCATCCAGCCGTGACGCGGGTCGAACCGGACCATTCCTCAGCACCAAATTCTTCTGCGCGAAGGTGAGATTCCGAGACCAGTATTGGGTGTGCAAGTAGTTCTCAAGCACTTGTGCATCCGCCTGCTCCTGCGGAATTGCAGCTTCAGGTGAAAAAATTTGCTTGAACTGGTCAATGTGCCAGTCGACGATAGCAACCGCGCGATCCAGGGTATCGACCGAGATCTTTCCCTCCTGCATCGAGTACACGTGAAGCAGTCCCGCGACACGACCCGTTATCTCCACAACCTTGGACGCAAAGTCCTTAATGTCGTGTAGATAGCACGATGGGCTCAACATCGATTCGACGTGGTTTGAATGGTAAATCCAGCGCGCGATCGCGTCTTCCGAAAACTCCAATGTCATTCGCTCCAGCGTGCCGGCGTCAACGCGACGCCCCAATTCGCCGAGCAGTTCGCGCGTTCGCGCGTGGAATTTCGGCAGATGGCACCAGCCGTCATTGTCTAGCTGAAACGTAAAGCGGGTGCCCTGCGTCGAAGCTGGACACCCGACCAGGTATCGCGCCCAGTGCCCCGATCCGCGCATGACATCGCCCCGCCGGTCAAGAAGCTGTTTGAGCACCTGGCGCTGCACCATGTAGGCAACGGTAACGCGCGGGTTGCGTACGACGATGTTTACGCCATCGCTGCGATCCATCGTCAGCATCTGCGCGCCATCCCAGGTCTTGTTCAACAATCCTGTCTGGTTAAGCACACCACCCTTGATAATGATCTCGCCCTCATCGCTGATGAAAGCGATCGATTCGCCGTCACCCTCGAGCGCATCCATGATCGCGCGTTCGGTCGCGTTTTGACGCATAATGCGCCGCAATTTCGGCTTGACTGGCTTGGCCTTTGCATGCTCGGCCATCTGATGGCGCACCTTGTCGATCGATTTCCCTTCCTGGGTCAGCTTGGTGATCTGACGACGCAGGCCTGCATCGACCGACTTCCAGATGCTCATCCGCAGTTCGTATTCTCCAGCGGCTGCCTCGTGCTCCGTCATACGCGCGTGGTCAAACTCGTAGAGTGGTGCCGCGACCAGATTGTGCACGCCCGTCTTCCGTTCGCCGGAATCGGCAACCACGAGCAGATTCAGCGAAAGCGGACGAATCTGGCCCGTCGGCAGACGCACGTCGTATAGGCCCTGCGCCGACACGGACATGCTCGTCAAGAACTCCATGGCCACCAATGCGTCCGGCGCCTGAACGTGCCTCATGACTTCCTCTACTGCTTCCCTGATAACGAGATGAAGCGAACTCAACGGGTAAGGCGGAGGCGTGATCAAGGAATTCATGCGAGTCTCCTCGTAGCTGGGCCGGCAAGGCATGCAAATGCCATTTGCATGATGTCGCGTAGGCTTTCCCCGTGTTTGGTATAGATCTTCAATGACATGCACCGAGTCGAAGAACAAGGTGCATGCTCCTTCCTGACGTTCATTCTCCTTCTCTCCAGAATGACTAGCTCACGGTTGTACTCCATCCATCCCACCCGAGCCCGGGTGAGTAGGCCGAATACAGCGAGAAATCGGGCGTTCACGAGCATTTGGTCGACAGCGCTCTTAGCTTCCACGAGGAGTCGCATCCTTAGGACAGAGGCTAGCCAGCGAGACATTCCCTACAGGTTTCGCGGCGTCGCTTGATGCCGGCAAGACGGAACCGCAACAATTACAACGGACGTTCTCGCCCTTCTCCGTACGCTGTTTGCGCTCGCTCTCAAGCAGCGAGCGGAAGCCGCCGATGGAGAGAAACAATCCCATACTGGACAAATGAGCCAAGATCGCTTTCTGCGGCACTTGGCGGCCTAATGCGCGCTCGATTGCTGGGTACAGCTTCTTGAATAAACCCGCTTTTTGCTGCTGCTTGCCCGGCTGTAGTGCATTCAGCTGTTCGATCAACTGTTCTGCATCCGCCAGTGTGATGCTGTCGGTGGTATTTTGAGGGTCCATCGTTGATTTCTCGTGCAGGTATGTTGGCAGCCTGATACGGCGCTCTTGATTACAGTAGGCCGCGTGCCCTAGCGGTTGATTAGCTGCTCGACTGCGTCGGCAGGCCACAGCAACCGGCGATTCGGCAGCTTGACCGGACGCAGTTGGAAATAGCTGCCGGTCTGCGAGTAGCGCTTCCGGATCGACTGGGCGCTCATACCCAGTGCCGTGGCGAGTTCTTCCGTCGTCAGGAGGCGATCGCTCGCGCGGTCGACTGCGGGGCGCCGCGCAAGCGACGTGCTGCAGGCATGTTGGGGATGCTTGGGCGGCTCGGCGTCGGAACCGGCGCGATCAAAAATCCGTGTCGGCGGATGCGGGTTGACAGACATTGCTGTGCTCCTAGGTCATGGAGGAAAGTGGCTCCATGCTAAGGAATTGATCGCCGTCGATCGATATACTCTTGGGAAGCCCTTGGACGGAATAAATGACGCAACGGAAAGTTGACAACTCCCTGTACACCCACCTCAAGAGCGTCATCAATCAGGCGCTCCCCCTGGAGTACGCCATCCGAGCGGCAAGAGAGACGAACCTTCACGAGCTTGAACAACTTTCGGAAATTGATCTGAGAATCAGGCAACACTGGATCGCCCTTGGTGCGAGTGAAGCCGAAATCGACGCGGAATCCCTGATGGATGTTGCTTGGGACATGATCCAGATCGGTTTTCCACTGATGCGTAGGCACGGGCGGCTGTACCCGACCCGCGAGTTCGACGAGCTTATTGGTCGCGGCATGCACGATATGCAAAAGATCTTTCGCGCGGATGCCAGACAATTCATCATCCCGGCTTCTCGCTACTTCCGGGTGTGCGACCTACTGCGGGGAAACGATATTCTAGGGCTCCTCAAAACTGTCGCCAGCTGCCTACGGGATGCGAGAAGCATTGACGCGCCAAGTGAAATTGAGCTGGAAAGATTCGTGCGTGGGATCCGCGAGCCTATTCATCTCCATCCCGGAATCGATTACGTTCTCCGTGCGCGCAGGAAAGGGGAGCGAACGGTGACCTGCTTCGGCATCGATTTGGACCCGGAAATCGAGTTTTCCATCCCGGACTTGAAGCGTCAAATCAGAGAGTTTCTTTACCAGTATGCGGCGTTCAGACAGTCCGGCCGCCCACGCGATCGGAATGCATCTGAGTTGCTTAACGAACTCTTAGATGACGAGATGTTCGGCCGCGCCGCTAACCATCAGGTATCCCGGCTCGATGGGTATATGAGCATCCTGTCCGGCTTGTACTGCTGGGACCTCGTCCAGCGATATCGCCAGGAGGGAAGGAAGTCCTTCCTCGGTGATGCCATCGCACACACTCAAGAGATTTACCCCAAGAGTAGCCGGGAAGTCGACGACCAAGCCATCAGAAAGAACTATTACACCGTGCGGGAAGCGATCAAGAAGGTGCCATTCGCACCGTAATTGCGAAGGTCTCGCAGCAGAGCCAAAGCACGGAAATTGCTGCGCATTCCATCACCCGCTCCCCGCAAGTGGATGGGTGTCTGGCCAAACTGAGATGCTCACCGCGCAAGCGCATAGCCGTCCCTGGAGAGGAAAGGAACACCCCTGCAAGGAATCAAGAATGCGCGTCAGAGGCAAGGGCAAGGTGGGTGTTCGTTTGCCGTGACGTCGCCAAGCGCCGCAGTTCAGAAGTTGTAGCTGATCGCGCCCTGATTCTCCGTGATGGAGCGGTTCGCCAGAAGCTTGGCGATGATCGCCTCGACCTCGCGCTCGGCGAGATCGTGCGCCTTGAACATAGCCTTGATGTGCTTGGCAAGTGTCGACCGGCGCCGAGGCCTGGCAGGCTTGCGAGATCTCGCCAAGATCTCGCGGGCACGATCGGCGCTGGGCCCGTTGCCGCCTGCGGCTGTTTTCCCCAAGGCGATTGCTTTTACCGTGCCCTTTGACGCGCTCGTTGGCGCGCCTTTGGTCGCGGCTGCCTTCTCAGGCTTGGCGGGCTTGCCTCGTATCAAAGATTTGACAGGGATCAAGCTCGGGGTCGTAGCCGTCGGCTCCTTCTCCGGGGGTGCAGCCAGTGACTGCAGCGTTGGTGGCATTGGCGCCGCTTCAAGCTTGGTCACGGACAATTCAACCGTCAGGCTTGGCACCTGTGGCGCGTCGGCGTCAAATGGCGCCGCGAGACGGCTCGTCGAGCCAAAGGCCTCCTCGAGCGTTGCCACCCTTCGGGCCGACACGCCCGCATCGACGTTGAGCCATGCGAGCAGCGGGTCGAAGCCCTTGTCCTTGGAGAGAACGACCACCGGTCCCTTTTCGCCGGCCTCGACCATCCGGCCGAGCTCGAAGGCGATGTGGAAGTCGAGCGCATTGGGCCCAGCGCCGCTCGCTCGCACCCAGCGCGCCTTGTCGCCAAGGGCATGCAGCCCCATCGCTAACTCGATCGGAACCTTCCTCTGGCTTTCGCCAGCGAAGACTGTCAAGCGAGCATCGCCCAAGCGTGCAAAATCAATCGACTGGACATTCTCGAAGTCGACAAGCACAACACCCCCTTGACCCATACTACCCTCCGATGTTGCCGGCCACCCACCGCTGAGCGGCGCCGAGCGCTCTTCTGCGACGTACGGCTCTGCGGCCGCCGGAGAAGTTTAGCCTAAAGGGTCTAAATAGCCACAGGGAAGCGGAGGACACACTGGAAGCCACACGGCCTAATGGCCCCCTTTCACCCCTCGTCGTTAGCGGCTGCCCAAGCTGCCGACCAAGGATTCAAGGCGTCCCTGTTACAGCATCCAGGGCTTCGACTTCCACATTCGCAACCGGACGGGGCGGCATCCCCATTGTGCTTTGCGGTGTGCCTACTTCACCAAAGTATCCGAGCGACTACAACGCCGACTCCTCGCATACCGGCAGCGCATCTAATGAAGGGTTGCGTCGACGTGAGCTAGCGACTTCGCGAAAGGAAGGTTGGGTGTCATTGGACGCGCGCCGAGGATTTCGACGCTGATCAACGTGGAGCAACGTTGACTGCAAACGCCTACATGGCGCCTACACGGAACCCGTAAATACAAAAGGGTTACAGGCATATCACCCGTAACCCTTTGAATTTTTTGGTGCCGGCTGCAGGACTCGAACCCGCCACCTGATGATTACAAATCAACTGCTCTACCTGATGAGCTAAGCCGGCATGTCTGGTGCAGACCGCGATTCTACTGCATCGCAGCCCACTTGGGGATGGCTTACTTCACCACCTTCAACGCTGGCTTCTTGCCGCCGATGCGAGGCACCGGGGGCGGCGTTTCGTCGTCGCCCGGGTCGGAGTCGGCGGTGGTGGCCGGGGTCTCGGCTTCCACCGGGGCCAGCTTGGGCGGCGGGTTGTTTTCGCGCTCGGTGGCGGCCTGCGTTTCCGGCACGCTGCGTTCGACCGGGAAGGCCATGCCCTGCCCGTTCTCGCGGGCGTAGATGGCCAGCACGTTCTCGACGGGAACGTCGATCTTGCGCGAGACACCGCCAAAGCGCGCACTGAAGGTGATCCACTCGTTACCCATATCCAGGCCGCTAGTGGCGTCGAAGCTCACGTTGAGCACGATCTCGTTGTTCTTGACGAACTCGCGCGGCACGTTGGTGTTGGCATCGACGAACACGGCGATGTACGGCGTGAAGCCGTTATCCGTGCACCACTCATAAATGGCGCGGATCAGGTAAGGCTTGGTGGAGGTTTCAGGCATTGTGCTTCCAGTGGCGCCGGGTGGCCCGAGGGCGGATGCCTTCGGGCCGGTGCCGATTAGCGGCGCATCACCTTCTCGGAGGGGGTGAGCGCTTCGATGTACGCGGGACGGCTGAAAATGCGTTCAGCATACTTCAACAGCGGCGCGGCGTTTTTCGACAGCTCGATGCCGTAGTGGTCCAGGCGCCACAGCAGCGGCGCGATGGCGACGTCGAGCATCGAGAACTCTTCGCCCAGCATGTACTTGTTCTTGACGAAGATCGGCGCGAGCTGCGTCAAACGGTCGCGGATCGCGGCGCGGGCGCGTTCGTGGTTCTTCTCCGCGGCCTTGCCCTTTTCGTTCTCGAGCGTGTACACGTGCGTGAACAGTTCCTTTTCGAAATTGAACAGGAACAGTCGGGCACGGGCGCGCTGGACCGGGTCGGCCGGCATCAGCTGCGGGTGCGGGAAGCGCTCGTCGATGTATTCGTTGATGATGTTCGACTCATACAGGATGAGGTCGCGCTCGACCAGGATGGGTACCTGGCCGTAGGGGTTCATCACCGAAATATCTTCGGGCTTGTTGAACAGGTCGACGTCGCGGATTTCAAAATCCATGCCCTTTTCGAACAGGACAAGGCGGCAACGTTGGGAAAACGGGCAAGTCGTACCCGAATACAACACCATCATGGTTGGATTCCTTGGGCTTAGCCGGAGCTGGGTCGGACGGTAAGGTCTGCCATTCTGCCAAAAGCGGACACCGAAAAGCAAATAAGTGGCATTTAATCCACTTACCCCGGCATATTTCATCACCCTGGCACAATGAAAAAGGCCAGAGCGATGCTGCCTTCGCAACGTCCGCATCTGGCCTTCGGCGTGGCTGCCCGCCTCCGGGCCGCCACCAGCAAGACTTACTTCACATCCTTCCAGTAGGCCGCGTTCAGGCGCCATGCAAAGACGGTGAATATGCCCAGGAACAGCAGCACCCACACGCCAAGGCGCTTGCGGTGATTCTGCGCGGGTTCTGCCATCCAGTCGAGGAAGCCGACCAGGTCGGCGGTGGCCTGGTCATATTCGACCTTGCTCATCTTGCCCTGGCTCAGTTGCTCGAAGCCGGCGAACTTGTGCACCTTCTCGCCATGCTCTTCCACTTCCGTAAACTTGGCGGCGCGCTGGCCCTGCAGTTCCCACAGCACGTGCGGCATGCCGACGCTCGGGAACACGAGGTTGTTCCAGCCCGTCGCGCGGCTGTCGTCACGGTAGAAGGTGCGCAGGTAGGTATAGAGCCAGTCGTCGCCGCGGGCACGCGCGATCACTGACAGGTCCGGCGGTTGCGCGCCGAAGAAGGCCTTGGCTTCCTTCGGCTGCATGGCGATGGTCATGGTCTCGCCAACCTTGTCCGCTGTGAACAGCAGGTTCTGGCGGATCTGGTCGTCGGTGAGGCCGATGTCCTTGAGCCGGTTGTAGCGCATCATCGATGCGCCGTGGCAGTTCAGGCAGTAGTTGACGAACAGCTTGGCGCCGCGCTGCAGCGACGACAGGTCGGCAGTGTTCACCGGTGCCGGCTCCAGCGGGAAGCCTCCCTCTGATGCCATGGCGGGCGCGCCGGCAAAGCAGGCGCCGGCCAGCGCGATGATCGAAAGCAGCTTTTTCATCTTGTGTCCTTGTGCTCTTGTCGGGGTTCGCGTCGCTCAGTGCGGGTGGAACGTGACACGCTCAGGCACCGGCTTGAACTCGCCGGCACGGCTCCACAGCGGCATGGTCAGGAAGAAGGCGAAGTACAGCAGCGTACCGAGCTGCGAAACCTTCTCACCAACCGGCGACGGCGGTTGCACGCCGAGATAGCCGAGCACCAGGAACACCACCACAAAGACGATCAGGATGGACTTGTGGAAAGCGGGACGATAGCGGATGGACTTGACCGGCGAGCAGTCCAGCCACGGCAGGAAGAACAGGATCACGACCGAGCCGCCCATCACCAGCACGCCCCAGAACTTGGCGTCGATGAAGTAGAAGCCCACGGCCAGGATCACGGCGATGGCAATCGCACCGATCTTGACGCGTGCGTCCTTGCTGCGCAGGAACACCATGCCGAGCAGCAGCGCGAAGAACACCCACAGGATCGGCAGGAAGTTCGACGTGGTGGCACGCAGCATCGAGTAGAACGGCGTGAAGTACCAGACCGGCGCGATATGCGGCGGAGTCTTCAGCGGGTCAGCCGGGAAGAAGTTGTTATGCTCCAGGAAATAGCCGCCCACTTCCGGGAAGAAGAAGATCACCGCCGAGAAGATGATCAGGAAGCCGGCAACGCCCAGCGTGTCGTGCACCGAGTAGTACGGGTGGAAGGGGATGCCATCCAGCGGCACGCCGTTCTCGTCCTTCTTGGTCTTGATCTCGACGCCGTCCGGGTTGTTCGAGCCCACTTCGTGCAGCGCGATGATGTGCGCGATCACCAGGGCCAGCAGCACCAGCGGCACCGCGATGACGTGGAACGAGAAGAAGCGGTTCAGCGTGGCATCGCTCACCACGTAGTCGCCGCGGATGAACAGCGACAGGTCCTGGCCGATCACGGGAATCGCCGAGAAAAGGTTCACGATCACCTGCGCGCCCCAGTACGACATCTGGCCCCACGGCAGCAGGTAGCCCATGAAGGCTTCCGCCATCAGGCACAGGAAGATCAGGCAGCCGAAGATCCAGACCAGTTCACGCGGCTTGCGGTACGAACCGTACAGCAGCCCGCGGAACATATGCAGGTAGACCACGACAAAGAAGGCCGAGGCGCCGGTCGAATGCATGTAGCGCACCAGCCAGCCCCACGGGACTTCGCGCATGATGTATTCCACGCTGGCGAAGGCCACGGGAATGCCGGCGGCGTTGAGCGTGCCGTCCGGCTTGTAGTTCATCACCAGGAAAATACCCGTGACGATCTGAATCACCAGCACCAGCAGCGCCAGCGAACCGAAGAAGTACCAGAAGTTGAAGTTCTTCGGCGCGTAGTACTTGGAAAGGTGGTCTTCCCACAGTTGCGTTGCCGGGAAACGGGCGTCGATCCAGCCCATCAGGCCGGTCGTCTTGACTTGTTTTTCGGCCGCCATGATCAGGCTTCTCCTTTCTCATCCTTGCCGATCACGATCTTGGTGTCAGTCAGGAATTGGTAGGGGGGAACATCGAGATTTTGCGGAGCCGGCTTGTTCTTGAAGACGCGCCCGGCCAGGTCGAACGTGGAGCCGTGGCAAGGGCAAAGGAAACCGGGATCGGCGCCGAGTTGGGGATTGGCACCGGAAGCGAAGGGGCCGGAAGGCGAGCAGCCAAGGTGGGAACAGATGCCGACCACGACCAGGACGTCCTTGTGTTCTGCGCGCGAACGGGTTTCGTTCTTGCAGTAATCCGGCGTCTGCATGGTAAAAGGAATTTCGGAATTCGGATCGGCCACCTCGCCGTCCGTCTTCTTCAGCGACGCCAGCTGTTCCTCGGTCCGCTTCATGATCCAGACCGGCTTGCCGCGCCATTCGACAGTCATCATCTCGCCCGGCTTCAGCGCACCGATATCTGCTTCGACTGGCGCACCCGCGGCCTTGGCTTTCTCCGATGGTGCAAAGGTACTGACGAAAGGAACCGCTACCGCCACGCCTCCGACGCCGCCAGCGACGGATGTCGCGATCAACCAATTGCGGCGACCTTTATCCACGCTCTTCACGTCTTGCTGGTCACTCATTCCAAACCCCAGGGGAAGTCAATTTAGATTTTGCGTCAACCATAAAGTGTACCTTAGACATCTGCGCACTAGATAGGCGCAAATTGCCTTGTCCTTGATCGATAATCGGACATGCAAGCCGGGAATCCGCCTCCAGACTTGCTTTCCGGGCAGTGATGCGGCAGGCTGACAGCTTGATACCGTTCATCGCTAGCAACAAGAAGGAGAACCCCCCATGGGCATGGTCTCGGAATTCAGGACCTTCGCAATGCGCGGCAACGTCATCGACCTCGCGGTCGGTGTGATCATTGGCGCTGCATTCGGAAAAATTGTGGATTCAGTGGTCAATGACCTGATCATGCCGGTAGTGGGCCGCGTCGTCGGCAAGCTGGACTTCTCTAGTATGTTCGTCACGCTGGCCGATCCACCGCCTGGAACGCCATTGACGCTGGACGCGTTGAAGAAGGCTGGTGTGCCCGTATTTGCCTATGGCAGTTTCCTGACTATCGTTGTCAACTTTGTGATCCTGGCCTTCATCATCTTCATGATGGTGCGCGCGTTCAACAAGATGCGCGAGAAGGAGCCGCCCCCGCCGCCGGCCGCGCCGCCTGAAGAAGTGGTGCTACTGCGCGAGATCCGCGACGCCCTCAAGACGCGCTGAGCCCAGAACGATAAAACGGCCCCGATGGGGCCGTATTGTTTTGGGTCAGACAGGATTGGGAATATCGATGAATGTGTGCCGCAATCCGAAGCGTTGCGCCACATGTTCGCCCAGTGAGCGGATGCCGTAGCGCTCGGTGGCGTGATGGCCGGCGGCCAGATACGCCACGCCGCTCTCGCGCGCGAGGTGCGTGGTCTGCTCCGAGACCTCGCCGCTGAGGTAGGCATCGACGCCCGCGGCTACCGCCGCATCGAAATAACCCTGCGCCCCACCAGTACACCAGCCGATCGTGCGGATCATCTGCTCCGGCTCTCCGATTGACAGCGGCTCGCGCCCGAGCACGCCGCCGACGTGTGCCGCCAGCGCGGACAGCGGCATCGGCGCGGGCAAGGTGCCGGTCCAGCCGAGCTGGTCATCGCTGAAACGCCCGGTCGGCGTGAAGCCGAGTTGCAGCCCGAGCTGCGCGTTGTTGCCGAATTCCGGATGGTTGTCCAGCGGCAGGTGGAAGGCGAACAGGTTGATGTCGGCGCCAAGCAGCCGCTTCAAACGCGCGTGCTTCTGCCCGACCACACGCGCATCTTCGTTTTTCCAGAAATAGCCGTGATGGACCAGGATGGCATCGGCGCCGGCTTCGGCCGCGGCCTCGACCAGTGCCAGGCTCGCCGTGACGCCGGTGACGACGTGAGTGACTTCCGGTCGACCTTGCACTTGCAGCCCGTTGGGACAATAGTCCTTGTAACGGGAAACCTCTAACAGGTCGTTCAAGTACAATTCAAGCTCTTTTGTTTTCATTTCCTGCTCAAAACTCCAATATGTTGCGGCGCTTTTGGCTGTTCTTTGCCCAGGCTGTCACCGTCGTGCTGGCGGTCTGGTTCGTCGTGGCAACGCTCAAGCCTGATTGGCTGCAGAGGGGGCGCGTCGCGGTCCAATCCGGGTCGCCGATCGTGGCGCTCAAGGAAGTCGTGCCTAACGTGTCCGGCCCTGCCGCCGAAGGGTCTTACAGTGAAGCCGCACAGTCCGCCATGCCGGCGGTGGTGAATATTTTTACCAGCAAGAACGGCAACAAGCGCTCGCCCAACCCGCAGGCCGAGGATCCGTGGTTCCGCTTCTTCTTTGGCGACCGCCTGCCTGAGCGGCAGGAGCCGGTGTCGAGCCTGGGATCAGGAGTGATTGTCAGTGCCGAGGGTTACATTCTAACCAACCACCACGTAGTGGATGGCGCCGACGAGATCGAGATCGCGCTGACCGATGGCCGCAAGGCCAACGCCAAGGTGGTCGGCTCCGACCCCGAGACCGACCTGGCTGTGCTCAAGGTGACGCTGAAGGACCTGCCCGCGATCACGCTGGGCCGGCTGGAGAACGTCAAGGTCGGCGATGTGGTGCTGGCGATCGGCAATCCGTTCGGCGTGGGCCAGACGGTGACGATGGGCATCGTGTCGGCGCTGGGTCGGAGCCATCTCGGCATCAATACCTTCGAGAATTTCATCCAGACCGACGCGGCGATCAACCCGGGCAATTCGGGCGGTGCGCTGGTTGACGCACAGGGCAACCTGCTGGGCATCAATACGGCGATCTACTCGCGTTCGGGCGGCTCGCTCGGGATTGGCTTTGCGATCCCGGTATCCACGGCCAAGCAAGTGATGGAGTCGATAATTTCCACCGGAAGCGTCACACGCGGCTGGATCGGCGTCGAGCCGCAGGACATGACGCCGGAAATCGCCGAATCGTTCGGCCTCGATGCCAAGGAAGGCGCACTGATCGCCGCGGTGGTCCAGGGCGGCCCGGCCGACAAGGCCGGCGTGAAGCCGGGCGATGTGCTGACCAAGGTGGATGGCTCGTCGATCACCGACACGACAGCGCTGTTGAATGCCATCGCCCAGCTCAAGCCGGGTGTCGACATCAAGATGATGGTGATCCGACGCGGCAAGCCTACCGAACTGACGGTAACGATTGGCAAGCGCCCGCCTCCGCCGCGCCGGGCGATGCCGTTCGAAGAGGAGGAGTGAGACCGAGTCGTTCCCGGCCTGGATGCAAAACCCCGCTAGCGATGGCGGGGTTTTTTATTGCGCGAAGGATGGGCTGACCCAGTGAAGGTTGACGGGCAGCGGCGCGACTGCCGGTGGGCTAGACAAGCGAACGAATGCGCGAAAGTCGAATCAGTGCCGCGCACTTTTTCCGATCGTTGCGGCCCAGTTCAGCTCGTAGCCCGTTGCCCATGCCCGAACCCCGAACCCCGAGCCACGAACCACGACCCTCCTGTTGCGTAACAGTACGCGCCGCGACGCTGTACAGAGGTCCCGGCTGGCTCCCGCCTGGTCGTGAGCCTCTGCCCCGACGCCAAGACTTCTCAGACAAGACAAAAGGCCGGCATCCTTGCGGACGCCGGCCTTCTGCAAGCCAATCTCAAGCGAGCTTACGCTCGCGCTGGATTAGAACTTGTGGCGCAGACCAACCACAGCACCGAACTGATCCTTGTTCGGCTGAACGTTGGTGGTCGTGGCGGTGTTGAAGCCGTTCACGCCCAGGGCCGAGCCCTTGTCGTTCAGAGCGTACGACAGCGAGGTGTACACGTCGGTACGCTTCGACAGCGCGTAGTCGGCCGTGATCACGAATTGCCACGGATCTGCGTCGCTCTTGCGGAAGTCCTGGTAGTAAGCAGCGCCCGACAGCGAGAACGCCGGGGTCAGTTGGTAGCCCAGACCCAGCCAGTACAGGTTGGACGAGGTCGACGTGGTGACAACACCGTTGTCAACCGTCGTGCCGCCCGTCAGCGGGGCGCCGTCGAAAGCCTTGGCCCAGCGATAGCCAGCGTACACCTTGGCCGGACCGAAGGCGTAGTTGGCGCCAACGGTAGCGCGGCGGGTGCGCTGACCGCTTTGGTCAACACCAGCAGCCGACACGGTGCCGTGGATTTCGTCGTAGGCAGCGCCAACCGAGAACGGGCCAGCTGCGTAGTTCAGCAGCGCGCCGTACTGTTGGCCGCGGCGGAACGCGCCAGCGGTTTCTTGGCCGTTGTTGTTGAAGCTGTAGAAAGCCGATGCGGTCAGGCCACCGAAGGTGCCGATGTACTTGACGGTGTTGTCAGCGCGAGCAGCAAACTGGGAGTCTTGAGCCAGGATGCCATAACGCGACGAGATGGCCATCGGGTCATAGATCAGACCGAAGTCATAGAACGAGGTCTGTTGACGGCCCAGCAGCAGCGAGCCGTATTGGCTTTGCAGACCGACGTAAGCTTGACGACCGAACAGACGACCGCCTTGGGCCGAAGTACCGTTGTCCAGTTCGAAACCGCTTTCCAGCACGAACACGCCCTTCAGGCCGCCGCCCAGATCTTCCACGCCACGCAGGCCCCAGCGCGAACCGGATTGGTTACCCGACGCCATACGGAACAGGTCGTCGCCAGCGGCGTTGGCATTGGTGTTGTACTCGAGGCCAACGTCAGCCACGCCGTACAGGGTCACGCTCGATTGGGCATACGCGCCGCCAGCGGCCAGAGCGGCGACGGCAGCAGCAAACAGTTTCATCTTCATATCGACACTTTCCTTGTCAACTGATTGGGAAATCTTGGTTGCCCAAGTGCTTGGGCGACGTATTTACATTCACGTCTGCTGCGTATTATGTGCCAGCCCCCCCAGCCCTCAGAAGGCTTTTTCGGCGTAAACCACGCTTACCAACGGTTTTTGTTGTGATCGAACAACACGGCTGGGCAAAAAAATCCCCGTTTTGGTGCAAAAACGGGGTGGATGGCTCGGTATACCTACCTCAGCGGTATTAGTCCGTCTGCGTTTCCGCTGAAGCCTCGGTTTGTGCGGCCGGACGGCCGACGAAGCGCGCCATGACCAGCCCAAGTTCATAGAGCAGCACCAGCGGAACCGCCAGCAGCAACTGCGACAGCACATCGGGCGGCGTCACGATGGCGGCGATGATAAACGCCCCCACGATCACATACGGGCGGATCTGCTTGAGCTTTTCCAGTTCGACCACGCCGAACCGGACGAGCACGATCACCACCACCGGCACCTCGAAGGTGATGCCGAAGGCCAGGAAGGTAGTCATGGCGAAGCTGAGGTACTTGTCGATGTCGGTCGACATGTCCGCACCCAGCGGCGCGTTGTAGTGCGCCATGAAGTGGAACACCGTCGGGAACACCAGGAAGTACGCAAACGCCACGCCACAGAGGAACAGGATGTAGCTGCTCGAGACCAGCGGCAGGATCAGCCGCTTCTCATGCTGGTACAGCCCGGGCGCGACAAACTGCCAGACCTGGTACAGCACCCATGGCAGCGCGATCAGGAACGCCACCAGCAACGTGACCTTCATCGGCACGAAGAACGAGCCGGTGACGTCGGTCACGATCATCTTGCCGCCCTTGGGCAGCGACTGCATCAGCGGCGCCGCAAACAGGTTGAAGATGACCGGCGCCCAGTAGACCAGGCAAACGAAGACCAGGATGATCCCGGCCACCGCCTTGACCAGGCGCTGGCGCAACTCGATCAGGTGGGAAATGAAGGTTTCCTGCTGCGACTCGTCTTGCGGGTCTTGGGGATCTGGGGACCGGGTGTCGCTCATGGCGTGGACCGCTCAGCCGCGCAGGCTGGCAAGGTGGGATCGATGATGCCGCTCGGCGCGGCGCGGTTGGACGGGCATGGCGATGGCGGCGGCAGCCCCGGCATGGGCCGGCACGCGCAACATGCTCACTCGAAGAAGGAACGGGACGGCCGGCTGGCCGGGCGGTGGCGCTTCACGCGCGCGGCGCCCGACTGCACCCAGACCCGCACATTGTGCTGGCGCTTGAACCACAGCGGCCGCGCGCCCTGCTTCACGCGCCAGCTCTTGCGGCCGTTGTGAGCCTTGTGCGCCGCGTCCCAGCTTGGCACGAAGCTGTCGCCGCCGGCGCTGACGCCTTCGGTGCCCGCTTCAGTGCCGCCGAGCGCTTCGTTCAGTGCCTGGGTCTGCTCGCTGACTTCCTTGTGGATGGTGCGCTCGACGTCGCGCGCCGCTTCCTCGAATTCAGAGCGCATCTTGCGCAATTCTTCCAGCTCGACTTCGCGGCTGACCTCGGCCTTGACGTCATTGATATAGCGTTGCGCGCGGCCGACCAGAGCGCCAACGGTGCGGGCGACCTTGGGCAGCCGCTCGGGACCGATCACGATCAGTGCCACGGCACCGATCAGCGCCAGCTTGGAAATGCCGAGATCAATCATGCGGACATCATGCGGAAGACAGCGGGGACGCGGGGCTGCGCACAGGCAGCCACGATCGCGGGAAGGGGATAGCGCACCGCCGGCTTACTGCTGCTGGCGCGACTTTTCCTTGGCTTCTACGTCGATAGTGGTGGAGTCGCGCAGTTCCTTGGACTGGGCGGCCTGGGCCGACTTTTCCTTGTCTTCGCCGTCCTTCATGCCATCCTTGAAACCCTTGACCGCGCCGCCCAGGTCCTGGCCGATATTGCGCAGCTTCTTGGTGCCAAACACAAGCATGACGATCACCAGCACGATCAGCCAGTGCCAAATGCTAAACGAACCCATCTCTTGCTCCTGGTGAAGCCTCGGGCGTAGTCATAGTCGCCCGGACCCGTTGTTCCGTCCCGTTATGGCCGCGCCGGGCGACGGTTGCCGGCGCAGCATTTGCCCCGGCGTTGCCGCCCGGGCGCTCCCATGCCAAGGCTGCCCGTTCAGGGCAGCGGTCCCTTCCACTCGTGGCGCGGCCCACCGAGCACATGCAGATGCAGGTGGTAGATTTCCTGGCCGCCGTCCGGCCCGGTATTGATCACCGTCCGGAAGCCGTTGCCACAGCCTGCCGCGCGCGCCAGTTCAGGCACCTTCAGCATCATTCTAGCAAGCACCTCCCCTTCGCCGGCGCCGCAATCGGCCAGCGAGTCGACATGCGACTTGGGGATGACCAGCAGGTGTACCGGGGCCTTGGGATGGATATCGTGAAAGGCCACCATGTCGTCGTCTTCGTACACCTTGCGCGACGGTATCCGGCCGGCCACGATCTTGCAGAAGATGCAATTATCCTGAACGTTCATGAAAATTTTATTGCGGCGAACCCTGCACCCCGAGGGTACCGTGTCCGCCCGGCATCAGAACTGCTGATCCGGGTACATCGGCTTGCTGTCGTTGAGGTACAGCCAGCCCTTGACGATACGATACAGCATCCACAGCGACAGCACGGCCCACACCGCAAACGCCAGCGGCATCAGCACCACGGTGGCGAACAGCACGCCGCCCAGCACCGCCCACGCCACCGACCACCAGAACGAGCGGATCTGCCATGCGAAGTGCGAGGCATACAGCGAACCGCGCGCGTCGTCGCGCTTGACGTAGTCGATGATGATAGCGATCAGCGCGGTGATGCCGCCGGTCAGCCAGAAGATCGCGTACAGCGCGTACAGGATATGCAGCAGCTTGCGCAGGCTGCTCTGCTGTTCGCTGCTGGGGCCGGTAACCTGCGCGGTATAGTCGTTCGCCATGTTTGCCCTTGTTCTGCGATGGCCTGCCTCGCGGCAGGCGGGAAACTGGCCAGCACAGCGACTGGTCAGCAGGTCAGCCCTCTTCCTTGCGCCGGGCTTTTTCTTCCAGGCCGGAGAGCCCTTCTCGCCGTGCCAGTTCGTTGACCACGTCGTCCGGGCCCAGCCCGAAGTTTGCCAGCAACACCAGGGTGTGGAACCACAGGTCCGCCACCTCATAGACCAGCTTGCCGGCCTCGCTGCCGCTGTGGCCGGCAGCGCGCGCGTCCTTGGCCGCCATCACGGTCTCGGTGGCTTCCTCGCCGATCTTCTTCAGGATCGCGTCGTCGCCCTTGCTGTACAGCTTGGCAACATAGGACTTGGCGGGGTCGCCGCCATTGGCGGGCTTGCGCGATTCGAGCACTTCGGCCACGCGTGCCAGCACATCGCTGCTGCTCGGTTGGGTGTCGCTCATGGCTTGGTATAGATCTGTGCAGGGTCTTTCAACACGGGCTCGACGGTCTGCCAGTCACCCGCCTCCGCATCGCCCTCGAATTTCTGGAAGAAGCAGGAATGGCGCCCGGTATGGCAGGCGATGCTGTCCACCTGCGTGACCTTGAGCAGCACCACGTCCTCGTCGCAGTCGAGGCGGATCTCATGCACCTTCTGCACGTGGCCGGACTCTTCGCCCTTGTGCCACAGGCGCTTGCGCGAGCGCGACCAGAACACGGCCTCGCCCAGTTCCACGGTGCGCTGCAGCGCGTCGCGGTTCATGAACGCGAACATCAGCACGTCGTTCGAACCCACTTCCTGCACGATCACCGGCACCAGGCCGTTATCGTCCCACTTGACCTTGTTGAGCCACTTCTTTGCCATGATCAGATCCGCACGGGAATGCCCTCGCGGGCCATGAATGCCTTGGCTTCGCCCACGGTATGCTGGCCGTAGTGGAAGATGCTGGCGGCCAGCACCGCGTCGGCGCGGCCCTTGGTGATGCCGTCGGCGAGGTCCTGCAGCCCGCCGACGCCGCCCGAGGCGATCACCGGCACCGGCACCGCGTCGCTGACGGCGCGGGTCAGTTCCAGGTCGAAGCCGCTCTTGGTGCCGTCGCGGTCCATGCTGGTCAGCAGGATCTCGCCGGCGCCGCGCGCGGCCATTTCACGCGCCCATTCGACCGCGTCCAGGCCGGTAGCCTTGCGCCCGCCGTGGGTGAAGACTTCCCAGCGCGACGGCTCGCCCGGGGCGGAGCTGCGCTTGGCATCGATCGCCACCACGATGCACTGCGAACCGTATTTGGCGGTGGCGTCGGACACCAGCTGCGGGTTGGCGATGGCCGACGAGTTGACGCTGATCTTGTCCGCGCCGGCATTGAGCAGGCGCCGCACGTCTTCGACCGTGCGCACGCCGCCGCCGACCGTCAGCGGAATGAACACCTGCGAGGCGACGTCCTCGATGATATGCAGCATCAGGTCGCGCCCGTCGCTGGTGGCGGTGATGTCGAGGAATGTGATTTCGTCGGCGCCCTGCTCGTCATAGCGGCGCGCGATTTCCACGGGGTCGCCCGCATCGCGCAGCTCGACGAAGTTGACGCCCTTGACCACCCGCCCGTTGGTCACGTCCAGGCAGGGGATGATACGTTTGGCTAGCATGAGAGTCCTTGTCCGCCGCCGCGCCGGCAAGGCACCGGTGCGACAGCGGCTGCGCCCGCGGGCGCGTTGGCTTGCGTTGGGCCCGCGTTGGCCTTACTGGCCGTCGCGCAGCTTGTCGGCACGGGCCTGCGCATCGGCAAAGTTCAGATCACCGGAGTAGATCGCGCGGCCGCAGATGACGCCTTCCACACCCTCGCCCTCGACCGCGCACAGGTTGTCGATATCCGCCAGGTTGGACAGGCCGCCGCTGGCGATCACCGGGATCGACATCGACTGCGCCAGCTTGACGGTGGCGTCGATATTGATCCCCTGCAGCATGCCGTCGCGGCCGATGTCGGTATAGATGATGGCTTCGACACCGTAATCTTCATACTTGCGCGCCAGGTCCGCCACTTCATGCCCGGTCAGCTTGCTCCAGCCGTCGGTGGCGACCTTGCCGTCCTTGGCATCGAGGCCGACGATGATGTGGCCGCCGAAGGCCGAGCAGGCGTCCTTCAGGAAGCCGGGATTCTTCACCGCCGCGGTGCCGATGATGACGTACGACAAGCCGTCGTCCAGCCAGCGTTCGATGGTGTTCAGGTCGCGGATACCGCCCCCCAGTTGCACCGGGATCTCATCGCCGACCTCGGCGATGATGGCCTTGATGGCCGCCTCGTTGCGGGGCTTGCCCACGAACGCGCCGTTCAGGTCCACCAGGTGGAGGCGCCGCGCGCCCTGCTCCACCCAGTGGCGTGCCATGGCGGCGGGATCTTCGGAAAAGACGGTGGCCTGGTCCATGTCGCCTTGTTTGAGGCGTACACACTGACCGTCCTTCAGGTCGATGGCCGGAATGAGCAACATATGCGTGACGAGCGTGGTTGAGTAAGTGAGGTTGAGCGAGACCGGCGAGGCCGGTCAGGTCGGGGTCGAGGTTCGATCGGGAACTGGTCGCTTGACGGGTTGCGTGAAGGGTCAGGGTCAGGGTCCGGTGACGGGTCTGTCTGGTTCTCGGTCGAACAATCGTCAAACAAGCGATTCGGGGTGTCCGGTGCGCCTTATGGATTCCAGTGGACGAAGTTCCGGTACAGCTGCAGGCCCAGGGCCGCGCTCTTCTCGGGGTGGAACTGCGTCGCGAAAATATTATCGCGGGCTACCGCGCTGGTAAACACGACTCCATACTCCGTTTCGCCGGCGATATGGGCCGGATCCTGCGCCTGCACGTAGTAACTGTGGACGAAATAGAACCAGCTGTCGTCGGGAATCCCGGCCCACAGCGGGTGCGGCTTCGCCTGGCGCACCCGGTTCCAGCCCATCTGCGGCACCTTGAAACGCGAGCCATCGGGCTGCGTCATGCCGTCCAGCGCAAAACGCACCACCTGGCCGGGCATCAGCCCCAGCGCCGGTGTGCGGTCCGCGCCAGCACGACTTTCGGTGCTGAACTCGAACAGCATCTGTTCGCCGACGCACACACCAAGCATCGGCTTGCTGCCGGCGGCCTCGACCACCGCTTCCTGCAAGCCCGAGGCGCCCAGTGCCGACATGCAGTCCGGCATCGCGCCCTGGCCGGGCAGCACCACGCGATCCGCGCTGCGGATGCCTTCGGGGGCATCCACCACCCGCACGTCCGCTTCCGGTGCCGCGGCACGCAGTGCCTGCGCCACCGAGCGCAGGTTGCCCATGCCGTAATCCACAATTGCTATGGTAGTCATGATTTCAAAACAGGCAACAATGTCTTCAGCCCGTCCACGATGAATTCAACAGCCAGCGCCGACAGGATCAGCCCCATCAGGCGCGTGCCGATATTGATGCCGGTGCGGCCGATCACCCGGGCGATCGGGTCGGCCGCGCGGAACACCATGTACACCACCGAACCCAGCAGCGCGCCAATGCCCACCAAAATCAGCAGCTGGTACCAGTGCTGGGTCTTGCCGGCATAGACGATCACCGTGCTGATCGAGCCCGGCCCGGTCAGCAGCGGCAGCGCCAGCGGCACCACCGCGATGCTGGACTTTACCTCGGCCTCATCCTCTTCTTCCGGCGTGGCCTTGGTGCGGCCGGTCTGCGCGTTCAGCATGTTCATGGCCATCATGATCATGATGAGGCCGCCACCCACCTGCAGCGATGCCACCGAGATATTGAAGAACTCGATGATCTGCTGCCCCAGCAACGCCGACACCGCCACCACGATCGCCACCGAGATCGACGCGATCTTGATGGTACGCAGCTTTTCCGCTTCGGTCTGCTGGCTGGTCAGGCTGATGAAGAACGGGATCGCCCCGATCGGGTTGATCAGCGCCAGCAGCGAGATAAACGACTTGAGCGTATCCATCGGTTGCGGGTTGCCAGCATCGCTGGCGGTATTGGATAGAGAGGTGGGCGGGCGCCGCAACCAGCCGGCACGCCTACGGGTTCAGGAAGCTCAGAGCGTACCCTTGGTCGACGGGATCGTGTTGGCCGCGCGCGGATCCAGCTCCACCGCCATGCGCAGTGCCCGGCCAAAGGCCTTGAACACGGTTTCGCACTGATGGTGGGCATTTATGCCGCGCAGGTTGTCGATATGCAGGGTCACGCCCGCATGGTTGACGAAACCGCGGAAGAACTCGATGGTCAGGTCGACGTCGAAGCTGCCCACGCGCGCACGGGTGAACGGCACGTGGAATTCCAGGCCGGGGCGGCCGGAGAAGTCGATCACCACGCGCGACAGGCATTCGTCCAGCGGCACGTAGCTGTGGCCGTAGCGGGTGATGCCCTTCTTGTCGCCAATGGCCCTGGCGACGGCCTGGCCGAGCGTGATGCCGACGTCTTCCACCGTGTGGTGGTCGTCGATATGCGTGTCGCCGGTGGCTTCGACCTCCAGGTCGAACATGCCATGCCGGGCGATCTGGTCGAGCATGTGGTCGAGGAACGGCACGCCCGACGCCAGCTTCTGGCGGCCGGTGCCGTCGAGATTCAGGGAAACGCGGATTTGCGTTTCCGAAGTATTGCGGGTGACCTCTGCAACACGCATGGTGTTAATCCTGCAGCGACGCTGCGAATGCCTCAAGGAACTGCGCGTTTTCTTCGGGCGTGCTGACCGTGACGCGCAGACAATTGGCCAGCAACGGGTGCATTTTACTCACGTTCTTGATCAATACCTTCCGCGCCAGCAGGCGGTCGAAGGTCTGTGCTGCATCCGGCACGCGCGCCAGCAGGAAGTTGGCGGCGCTTGGGAACACCGTGACGCCTGCATGCGCGGCCATGCCGTCGGCCACGCGGGTGCGCTCGGCGCGCAGTTGCGCGGCCTGTTCGTCCAGCACCGACACATGCTCCAGCGCGAAGAGCGCGGCGGCCTCGGTCAGCACGTTGACGTTGTAGGGCGGGCGCACCTTGTCGATCTGCGCCAGCCACTCCGGCGCCCCGGCCAGGTAGCCCAGGCGGATGCCGGCCAGGCCGAGCTTGGACACGGTGCGCATCACCAGCAGGTTGCCGAAGTCCGTCAGGCGCGGCATCCAGCTTTGCTGCGCGAACGGCTGGTAGGCCTCGTCGACCACCACCAGGCTGTTGCAGACATCGCCTTGCGCGGCACGGAGGATGGCCTCCATGTCGGCCGCGTCGAACAGGTTGCCGGTGGGGTTGTTCGGATAGGCCAGGTAAATGATGGCGGGCTGGTGCTCGGCCATCGCCGCCAGCATGGCGTCGCGATCGAGAGTGAAGTCGGCGCGCAGCGGTACGCCGACGAACTCGAGCCCGGCAAACTGCGCCGACATCGCATACATGACAAAGCCCGGCACCGGCGCCATCACCGTGGCGCCCGGCTTGGCCGCGGCCAGCGCCAGCATGCTGATGATCTCGTCCGAGCCGTTGCCCAGCAGCACGTCCATGCCGGCGGGCACCTGCATCACATCCTTGAGCCTGGCGCGCAGCGCTTCGCTGCTGGGCACCGGGTAGCGGTTCAGCGCCACCTCGCCCAGCCGCGCGGCCAGCTGCTGGCGCAGCTCCTGCGGCAGGCGGTACGGGTTTTCCATCGCGTCGAGCTTGACCAGACCGTGCGAATCCGGGACGTGGTAGGCGCCCATGGCGCGCACGTCGTCACGGATGATGCGTTCGATCAGGGAGGGCTCTACGGCTGACATGGAAACTCCTGGTTTGACTGCGTTGGTTCAGTAAATCAACTGCGCTTGAAACGGTATTCCGCGCTGCGGGCGTGGGCCTGCAGACCTTCGCCATACGCGAGCTCGGCGGCGATCTGGCCAAGCATCTGCGCCCCGCCCTCGCTGACCTCGATCAGGCTCGAGCGCTTCAGGAAGTCATAGACGCCCAGCGGAGACGAGAAGCGCGCCGTGCGCGAGGTCGGCAACACGTGGTTGGGGCCGGCGCAGTAGTCGCCCAACGATTCGCTGGTATAGCGGCCGAGGAAGATGGCGCCGGCGTGGCGGATCTTCTCGCTCCACTGGCGCGGGTTCTCGGCGGAGATTTCCAGGTGCTCCGGCGCGATCGCGTTGGCGATCTCGCAGGCTTCTTCCATGTCGCGCACCTTGACCAGCGCGCCGCGGCCGGAGATCGACGAAGCGATCACGTCGCGGCGCGGCATGGTCGGCAGCTGGCGCTGGATGCTGGCTTCGACGCGGGCGATGTAGTCCGAGTCCGGGCACAGCAGGATCGACTGCGCCAGTTCGTCGTGCTCGGCCTGCGAGAACAGGTCCATCGCCACCCAGTCGGGGTCGGTGGTGCCGTCGCAGATCACCAGGATCTCGGAAGGCCCGGCGATCATGTCGATGCCGACGGTGCCGAACACGCGCCGCTTGGCCGCGGCCACATAGGCATTGCCCGGGCCGACGATCTTGTCGACCTGCGGCAGCGTCGCGGTGCCGTAGGCCAGCGCGCCCACGGCCTGCGCGCCACCGATGGTGAAGACGCGGTCGACGCCGGCGATCTGCGCGGCGGCCAGCACCAGCTCGTTGCGCACGCCGCCGGGCGTGGGCACGACCATGATGATCTCCTTCACGCCGGCCACACGCGCCGGGATCGCGTTCATCAGCACCGACGATGGGTAGGCGGCCTTGCCGCCCGGCACGTAGATGCCGACGCGGTCCAGCGGCGTCACCTTCTGGCCCAGCATGGTGCCGTCGGCCTCGGTGTACTCCCAGCTGTGGCTGCCGCACTCGATCTTCTGCTTCTCGTGGTAGGCACGCACGCGCGCGGCAGCGGCTTCCAGCGCGGCGCGGCGCTTGGGCTCGAGGTCTTCGAGAGCGGCTTCCAGTTCAGTCTGGGACAGCTCGAGCGCCGCGATCGACGGCGCTTCCATGCGGTCGAAGCGCTTCGTGTACTCCAGCACCGCGGCGTCGCCGCGGACCTTCACGTCGGCCAGGATCTGTGCCGCGGCGCGGTCGATGGCCTCGTCCTCGCCGGCCTCGAAGGCCAGCACCTGGCGCAGCGCCTCGGCAAAGCCCGGCTCGCTGGAATCAAGCCGGCGGATCGGCAGGTTTTCCATTTCGGATACGGTTGCGTTCATGACTTCTTTTCCTTCTCGGTCGGTACCGGCCTGATGTGGCCCGATGTGGCCCTACACCAGCGCCGCCGAAGCGCGTTCGAAAGCGTCGAGGATCGGCGCCAGCCGCTCGCGCTTGAGTTTGAGCGCAGCCTGGTTCACCACCAGCCGCGACGAAATTTGCACGATCTCTTCCACTTCGACCAGATTGTTGGCGCGCAGCGTGCTGCCGGTGCTGACCAGGTCGACGATGGCATCGGACAGGCCCACCAGCGGGCCCAGCTCCATCGAACCGTACAGCTTGATCAGATCGACGTGAACGCCCTTTTTCGCAAAATGCTCGCGCGCGGTCTGCACGTACTTGGTGGCCACCGCCAGGCGCGCGCCCTGGCGCACCGCGCTGGCGTAGTCAAACCCGGCCGGCACCGCCACCGACATGCGGCAGCGGGCGATATTGAGGTCGATCGGCGCGTACAGGCCGGCCATGCCATGCTCCATCAGCACGTCCTTGCCGGCCACGCCGAAGTCGGCGGCGCCGTACTGCACGTAGGTCGGCACGTCCGAAGCGCGCACGATCACCACGCGCACGGCGGGGTCCGAGGTCGGCAGGATCAGCTTGCGCGAGGTCTCGGGATCCTCGGTGACCTGGATGCCGGCGGCTTCGAGCAGCGGCAGCGTCTCGGTGAAGATGCGGCCCTTGGACAGCGCCAGCGTCAGCTGGTTGGGCGATGCGTTGAAAGTGGGGCTCATCGTGCGTCAGTCCTCGTGCTCAGGCAATGCGGCGAATCTTGGCGCCCACTGCAGACAGCTTGTCTTCCATGCGGTCGTAGCCGCGGTCCAGGTGATAGATACGGTCGATCACGGTGTGGCCCTCGGCGACCAGGCCGGCGATGACCAGGCTGGCGGAGGCGCGCAGGTCGGTCGCCATCACGCTGGCGCCGGACAGGCGCGGCACGCCGCTGACCACCGCGGTGTTGCCTTCCACGGCGATGTCGGCGCCGAGTCGGTTCAGTTCCTGCACGTGCATGAACCGGTTCTCGAAGATGGTCTCGGTCACGCGCGCGGTGCCTTCGGCCACGGCATTCAACGCCATGAACTGGGCCTGCATGTCGGTCGGGAAGGCGGGGTATTCCGAGGTGCGGAAGCTCACCGCCCTGGCGCGGTGCGGCATCGCCAGGCGGATCCAGTCGGCGCCGGTCTCGATGCGGGCGCCGGCTTCGCGCAGCTTGTCGAGCACGGCGTCGAGCAGGTCCGGGCGCACGTCGCGCAGCACCAGTTCGCCCAGCGTCGCGGCCGCCGCGCACAGGAAGGTCCCGGCCTCGATGCGATCTGCGACCACGCTGTGGCGGGCGCCGTGCAGCCTGTCGACGCCCTGCACCACCAGCTGGTCAGTGCCGATGCCGTCGATCTTCGCGCCCATCTTGACCAGCAGGTGAGCCAGGTCGGTGACTTCCGGCTCGCGCGCGGCGTTTTCCAGCACGGTTTCGCCTTCGGCCAGCGTGGCGGCCATCAGCAGGTTCTCGGTGCCGGTCACGGTGATCATGTCGGTGACCACGCGCGCGCCTTTCAGGCGCCGGGCACGGGCATGGATAAAGCCATGCTCGATGCTGATCTCGGCGCCCATCGCCTGCAGGCCCTTGATGTGCTGGTCGACCGGCCGCGCGCCGATGCCGCAGCCGCCGGGCAGCGAGACCCGGGCCTCGCCGAAGCGCGCCACCAGCGGACCCAGCACCAGGATCGAGGCGCGCATGGTCTTGACCAGCTCGTACGGGGCTTCGAGCGAGTTGACGTCGGCGCCGTTGAGCGCGACGGTGGCGCCATCCTGCTCGGCGCGCATGCCCATCAGGCGCAGCAGCTTGAGCGTGGTGCGCACGTCCTGCAGGTTGGGCACGTTATCCAGCGAGACGGTATCGGCCGTGAGCAAGCCCGCGCACAGGATCGGCAGCGCGGCATTCTTGGCGCCCGAAACGCGGACTTCGCCCCGTAGCGGACCGTTGCCCTGGATCTGGAATTTGTCCATGTTGTGTCGGTTCTGGCCGGGCCTGGACCCGGCATCATTGTTTTCAACCGCGCATGCGGCGCGGTGCGGCACGGCCTGAGCTTACTTGCCCTCACCTGCCTGCCACTCGGCGGGCGTCAGCGTCTTCATCGACAGCGCATGGATCTCGGCGCGCATGCGGTCGCCCAGCGCGGCATAGACACGCTGGTGGCGCTGGATCAGCCGCTTGCCTTCGAACTCGTTGCTGACGATGGTGGCAAAGAAGTGCTGGCCGTCGCCCTCGACTTCCAGATGTTCGCAGGGCAATCCTTGGGCAATGTATTCCCTGACTTGTTCCGGTGTAGGCAGCATGGGGTTCTCTTCAGCGTATTCAGAATGTGCGCGATGTCAGTGCGGCGGCGCTCAGTGGCGCAGCTTGTAGCCGGATTTCAGCAGCCGCAGCGCCAGCGCCGCCAGCACCACGAAGGCCGATCCCACCACCGCCAGGCTAAACAGCGGCGACACGTCCGAGACGCCGAAGAAGCCATAGCGGAAGCCGTCGATCATGTAGAAGAACGGATTGGCATGGGACACCGCCTGCCAGAAGGCCGGCAGCGAATGGATCGAATAGAACACGCCGGACAGGAAAGTGGCCGGCATGATCAGGAAGTTCTGGAACGCGGCGAGCTGGTCGAACTTCTCGGCCCAGATGCCGGCGATCAGGCCAAGCGTACCGAGGATGCCCGCGCCCAGCAGTGCGAACACCACGATCCAGCCGATGTTGGCAAAGTGCAGGTTGGCAAACCATGCCGTCACCAGCAGCACGCCCAGGCCCACGGTCAGCCCGCGGATCACCGAGGCCAGCACATAGGCACCGAACATCTCCCAGTGCGACAGCGGCGGCAGCAGCACGAACACCAGGTTGCCGGTGATCTTGGACTGGATCAGCGACGACGAGCTGTTGGCGAAGGCGTTCTGCAGCACGCTCATCATCACCAGGCCGGGCACCAGGAAGGCGGTGTAGCTGATCTGGTCGTAGATCTTGACGCGGTCTTCCAGCACGTGGCCGAAGATCAGCAGGTACAGCACCGCGGTCAGCACCGGCGCGGCCACGGTCTGGAAGCTGACCTTCCAGAAGCGCAGCACTTCCTTGTACAGCAGGGTCCGGAAGCCGACCAGGCCGCCAACGGCCATCGGGCCCAGGCGGGCGTCTTCCACCAGTTCGATTTCGCCAGGCTGCTTCATGCCGCGGCCTCCATGGCGGGGTCGGGCAGCGCGCCCGGCATGTGGCCCTCGCGGCGCATGATCTGGACAAACACGTCTTCGAGGTCGGCCTTGTTGATTTCCATGTCTTCGATGTCACAGCCCGCTTCGCGGCAGGCGGCCAGGATCGGCTCGACCGCCTGGTAGCCCGACAGCCGCAGCCGCACCGCGCGCTCGCCCGGGTTGGCCGGCATACGCAGCGGCTCCAGCGCATGCGGCAGGGTGCCCTGCGCGAAAGTCAGCACCAGTTGCAGCCCGGCGAACTGCGTCAGCAGGTTGCTGGTGCGGTCCAGCGCCACCACTTCGCCGAACTTGAGCATGGCGATGCGGTCACACAGCGCCTCGGCCTCTTCCAGGTAGTGCGTGGTCAGGATGATGGTGTGGCCTTCCCGGTTCAGGCGCGAGATGAATTTCCACAGCGTCTGGCGCAGCTCGACGTCGACGCCGGCGGTGGGTTCGTCCAGCACGATCACCGGCGGGCGGTGTACCAGCGCCTGCGCCACCAGCACGCGGCGCTTCATGCCACCGGACAACTGGCGCATATTGGAATCGGCCTTGCTGGTCAGGTCCAGGTTGGCCATGATCTCGTCGATCCAGTCGTCGTTGCGGGTCAGGCCGAAATAGCCGGACTGCAGCCGCAGCGTCTCGCGCACCGTGAAGAACGGGTCGAACACCAGCTCCTGCGGCACCACGCCAAGCATACGCCGCGCCATCCGGTAGTCGGATACGACATCGTGGCCCAGCACACGGACGCCGCCGGAGTCGGCGCGGTTCAGGCCGGCGAGAATCGAGATCAGCGTGGTCTTGCCGGCGCCGTTCGGCCCGAGCAGGCCGAAGAATTCGCCGCGTTCGACGGTGAAGCTGACGCCCTTGAGCGCCTGGAGGTTGCGGTAGCGCTTGCGGACGTCGTGGATTTCAATGGCTTTCATGGCCGTTGTCTGTGGCGTGTCCGGCCTTTTTTGGGGGGCCAGCCGCCTGGAATGGGGAACTACTGTGTGCCCGGATTTCCTGGGCCGGCTTGGCATGCACCGGAATCAGGCGGGGGGAAGGGCGAACAACCCGGAATTATAGGGGATCAGGGGTAGGTCCCGCTTGATCCCCCACCGGATGGTCCGCTGGGCGCGGCGACGCACCAGGCCGTCGCCGGGGCATCGCGTTCGGACGCAATCGCTGCGCCCGGCGATGCCGGATCAATGTCGGTGGTGGTGGCCCGGACGGGAAAGCGCGTCGGCGCCGTTCGCCAGGCCCAGCAGGCCATCGACGCCATACAGGCCGGCCAGCTGCGACAGCTGCGCCGGCACCCCGCGCAGCGACAGCGCCAGGTTGCGCGCGGCTGCGGCACGATGCCACGCCAGCAGCACGGCAACTGCGGAGGAATCCACCTGCGCCAGGCCCGTGCAATCGACCTGCACCTTGCCCTGCGCCCCGCCCTGCGCCACGCGCGCCAGCCCGTCGCGCAGCACGGCCGCGGCGTTCTGGTTGGTCAGCGAGGTACCCAGCGAAAGCATGGTGGCGTCAGGAAACGTAATCGGCTTGGATGGAGAGCAAGGCGGCGCAAACAAAAGCTCCCGCGCTGAGGCGGGAGCCAGTGCCGCGAACGGCCATTGTAGTGCAAGATCGGCGCGCTGTGCTGCATTGCAGCGGCGCGCGCTCGCCGCGGCTTAGCTCTTGGCGTTGGCCAGCTGGCGGTTGCGGTCCTGCAGCGTCTTGATCACACCCTCGACGCCCTGCTGGCCGACGATGGTATTGAAGCTGCCCTTGTAGGCCTCGGTCAGCCACGCACCCAGCACGTTGATGTCGTAGACCTTCCAGCCGTTCGCGGTCTTCTCCAGGCGGTAGTCCATCTGGATCGGCTCGCCCTTGTTGATGACCTGGGTGCGGATGGTGGCATCGGTGTCCTCAGGCGTGCCGCGGTACGGGCGGTATTGCACGGCCTGGTCACGGATCTGCGCGATGGCGCCGGCGTAGGTGCGGATCAGCAGGGTCTTGAACTCCTCGGTGATCTGCTTCTGCTGCTCGGGCGTCGCCTTCGACCAGTTGCGGCCCATCGCGATCTGCGTGGTCTTCTGGAAGTTGGCGTTGGGGATGATCTTTTGCTCGACCAGCGCGGTGATCTTGGCAATATTGCCGGCCTGCATGTCCTTGTCGGCCTTGACGGTCGTCATTACGTCGTTGACCACGGCCTTCACCAGCCCGTCCGGCGTGGCGGCGTCCGTGCCCGACACCTGTGCATGGGCAGCGCCGGCGAAGGCTACTACCGTAAGGAAGGGGACCAACAGTCGCTTAATCATGGATTTTTCCTTCTTTCTCAAAGACGTTTGCCGGCGAAGTACACCGGACTGGCGCCGCCTGCCGGCAGCGGCCTTGCGGTGATTGGAACATAAGCACGGCCCGCGCGTCGCACGGACCAGCGCCTTCTCCGCCACTTCCAAACAAATTGTTTCAGCCCTGACAGGGCATTCACAGCCTGGCGCCGGCCCCCGGGACTGGCGCACAAGGCGCTTAGCGAATGCGGATCACGCCGGGGACGATACGCTGCATCGGCTCCACCGGCGGCACCGGCAGGCTCTGGCTTTCCGGCTGGATGTCGCCCTTGGGAGGCGTGGCGGCCGGGGCCGACGCATCGGCCGGCGGCGTGGCCGCGGGCGCGGACGCATCCGCCGGTTGTGCGGCAGGTGCCGGTGCCGCGGGCGTGGTGGCGCCAGCAGGCTTCTCGCCGGCGTCATCCGGGGCAGCCGGTGCTGCGGGTGCGGCGCCATCGCTGTCAGCGTCGTCGGCTTCCGGCGGATTGCCATCGTAAACCAGGTACTGGCGCCGCTGCAGGTAGGAGTCGCGCAGGAACGAGTACTTGTCCAGCGCCGCCTGCTCCAGCAGGTTGCTCGCGCCAAGCAGCTGCGCGCGGCCCGCGACGATGCGCACGCCGGCCAGCGAATTGCGCAGCGATACCGGGTAGATATAGGCCGACGGGTCGAACTGGCGGTCCACCAGCATGCCGCCGGTATCGCGCACCGAGCTCGGGCCGAACAGCGGCAGCACCAGGTACGGGCCTGGCGGCACGCCCCACACACCCAGCGTCTGGCCGAAGTCTTCCTTGTACTTGGGCAGGCCGGCCGGCGTGGCGATGTCGATCAGCCCGCCCAGGCCAAGCACCGAGTTCATCGCGACCCGCATCGAATCCTCGGCGGCGCGCGTGGGCTTGCCCTGCAGCAGGTTGTTCACCGCCGAATAGGCATCGCTGACGTTGGAGAAGAAATTCTCCACCGCGCGCTGCACCGGCGTCGGCATGTAGTCGGCGTACAGCTCGGCCACCGGGCGCAGGATGCCCTTGTCGAAGTCCTCGTTGATCTTCGAGACTTCGCGGTTAAAGGGCTCCAGTGGATCCTTCGGGTTGGCCGTGGGGCCGGTGGCGCAGCCGGCGATCAGCGCAGCGGCTGCCGCCGCGGCCATCAGGCCGGCCACCGGGCGGCGTGCAACGCGGCCCGGCTTGACGGGGGGGACAACCCTCATTTGGCATCCCCACCCAGCGCCGGCGCGCTGGCGCCGGCCGCGGGCGAGCCGCTGGCACCACCGGCATCCGCCGCCTTGTTGTACAGGAACTGCCCGATCAGGTTTTCCAGCACCACCGCGGACTGCGTCATGGTGATGCGGGCGCCATCGGCCAGCATGGCGGTGTCGCCACCGGCTTCCAGGCCGATGTATTGCTCGCCCAACAGGCCCGAGGTCAGGATCTTGGCCGAGGTGTCCTTGGGAAACTGGTAGCGCTTCTCCAGGTTCATCTCGACGGTGGCCTGGTAGGTCTTGTCGTCGAAGCGGATCGCCGCGACGCGGCCGACCACCACGCCGGCGCTCTTGACCGGCGCGCGCGGCTTGAGCCCGCCGATATTGTCGAAGCGGGCCTGCACGCTGTAAGTGTCCTGGAAGGTAAAGGCGCTCATGTTGCCCGCCTTGAGGGCCAGGAACAGCAGGGCCACAAACCCCGCCGCAACAAACAGCCCCACCCAGAAATCGAGTGTGATCTTTTTCATTGGAATCTCTTTCTTCAACCCTGTAGTGTCTTGTCGCTGTCTTTTTTGTCAGTATCGCCCGCGCTTCTGGTGCGGCCTCAGTTGCTGAACATCAGCGCGGTCAGCAGGAAATCCAGCCCCAGCACCGCCAGCGACGCGATCACCACGGTGCGGGTGGTCGCGCGCGAGACGCCTTCGGGCGTCGGCTTGGCCTCAAAGCCCTGGTACAAGGCGATGAACGTCACGGCAATGCCGAAAATAAAGCTCTTGACCACGCCGTTGAGCACGTCGGCGCGCACGTCGACGCCGCCCTGCATCTGCGACCAGAACGCGCCGGCGTCGACGCCGATCAGCTGCACGCCGACCACGTAGCCGCCCAGGATGCCCACCGCGCTGAAGATCGCCGCCAGCACCGGCATGGCGATCACGCCCGCCCAGAAACGCGGCGCAACCACGCGCTGCAGCGGATTCACCGCCATCATTTCCATCGCGGTCAGCTGCTCGCCCGCCTTCATCAGGCCGATCTCGGCGGTCAGCGAAGTGCCGGCGCGGCCCGCAAACAGCAGCGCGGTCACCACCGGCCCCAGTTCGCGCACCAGCGACAGCGCCACCAGCAGGCCCAGCGCCTGCTCCGAGCCGTAGCGGTTCAGCGTGTAATAGCCCTGCAGGCCGAGCACGAAGCCGACGAACAGGCCCGACACGGCGATGATCACCAGCGACAGGTTGCCGACAAAGAAAACCTGGTCGGTCACGAGCCGGAATCGGCGCAGCAGCGCCGGCGACAGGCCCAGCACGGCAAGGAACATGCGCGTGGCATGGCCCAGGCCCGTCACGCTGCGGCGCACGGCCGCGCCGATGGTGGCAAGGAAGCCGATCACCGCGCACCTCCGGCAAAGTCCTCGGCCAGCGACGGTCCCGGATAGTGGAACGGCACCGGGCCGTCGGCCTCGGCGTGGACGAACTGGTGCACGAAGGGGTCGGTGGAGGCGCGCAGCGCCTCGGGCTCGCCCTGCGCGGCGATGCGCCCGTCGGCAATGAAATACACGTAGTCGGCGATCTGGAAGGTCTCGTGCACGTCGTGCGAGACGATGATCGTGGTCGCGCCGAGCGCGTCGTTGAGGCTGCGGATCAGGCGGGCGGTCAGGCCGAGCGAGATCGGGTCGAGGCCGGCGAAGGGCTCGTCATACATCAGCAGCGCGGGATCGAGCGCGATCGCGCGCGCCAGCGCCACGCGCCGCGCCATGCCGCCCGAGATCTGCGACGGCATCAGGTCGCGGGCGCCGCGCAGGCCGACCGCGTTCAGCTTCATCAGCACCAGGTCGCGGATCATCGAGTCCGGCAGGTCGGTATGCTCGCGCAGCGGGAAGGCCACATTGTCGAAGACCGACAAATCGGTAAACAGCGCGCCGAACTGGAACAGCATGCCCATCTGGCGCCGCACCCCGTACAGGCCGCGGGTATCCAGCCGGTGGATATCGGTGCCGTCGAAGCGGACCGTGCCCGCCTGCGGGCGCACCTGGCCGCCGATCAGCCGCAGCACCGTGGTCTTGCCGCACCCCGAACCGCCCATGACCGCGATCACCTTGCCACGCGGGAACTGCATGGTGAGGCCGGACAGGATGGGCTTGCCGTGGTCCGCATAGGCGAAATCCACCGCATTCAGTTCGACGAGGTTTTGAGCAGGGTCGGTCACGTTGGCACCGGTCGGGACAGGGGCGCATTATAAGGTGTACTACCTAGCCCTGCTGGCACCCGTGTGCCGGGCACCACATCGCTGCCGACCGATGCAATAGGAAAGGGTCTGATTCTGTGAGCGAAAATTCTCGCTTTAAGGTTCCTGCACCTGGCTGACGTCCCGCAGGATCACCTGCCACTGGATCGATTCCGAACGGATCGCCGTGGCGAACGCCTCCGGCGAATCGCGCAGCGTCGTCAGCCCGGCGGCCTGCAGCCGGGAGCGCACCTCGCGCTCGGACATCACCGCGTCGAGTTCGATTGCCAGCCGCGCAACGATCGCCCGCGGCGTCTTGGCGGGCGCCATCACGCCAAACCAGGCGGCCGCCGCGTACCCTTCCAACCCAGACTCCTGCAGCGTTGGCACCAGCGGCGCCAGCGGCGAGCGCGCCACGCCGGTAACGCCGATCAGCCGCAGCCCGCCACTGCGGACCTGGCTCTGCACCGCGGCATACGAACAGAAGCAGGCGCTGATGCGGCCGGCGAGCATCTCCTGCACCACCGCGGCCTCGCCCTTGGCGGTGACCAGCGGCACGCCGTTGCGGATGCCGCGCACGGCGTACTGGGCGTACAGGTGGGAGGGGCTGCCCGGCTGGCCATAGCCGTAGCTGTAGGAAGCCGGGTTGGATTTCACCGCGGTCATCCACTGCTCCGGCGTACGCATCGGCAGCCGGGCGTCGATCACCAGGAACAGCGGCGTGGTGGCGACCCGCGCCACCGGGGTGAAATCGCGCACCACGTCATATGGCACCGGCTCCAGCCCCGGCTGGATCAGCATATTGGCCTGGTGGAAAAGCAGCGTGTGGCCGTCCGAGCTGGCCTTGGCGACGACATCGCCGGCGGTAGTGCCGGCTGCGCCAGGGCGGTTGTCGACCTCCATCAGCACACCCAGCCGCTCAGACAGGCGCTCCGCCAGCAGGCGGGCGACCGCGTCGGCCACGCCGCCGGCCGGGAACGGCACGATCAGGCGCATCGGCCGGTTCGGGAACGACATGCTGCGTACCAACTGCGGCCCGGCTACCACCGGCGTCGCGGGTACGGCGAGCGCGAGCGTGGCACAGCCCAGGACATACAGGCACAGGAAAGGCTTGAGCCAGCGCCGGAGCAATGTCCACGTGGATTGCCACGACGCGAACTTTGCGTTACCTCGCCAAAGCTGCGGCATATTGCGCACTTCGGTCATCAATTTCCTCCCACCCATCCCCTGAGGGGACGGCGAGCTGGTTCTGGGGAAAAAGGATTCGCGAGGCGGTTTCCGTGAGTTGTTTTTTTGAAAATTGTAAGTACATTGCCGGGACGGCCACAGGCACGTAAACCATAGCCGGGAGAACCCTGAAGGCCTTGTACAGCCTAGCCAAACGCGCCATGACCAGGTCACCGCCCAGTGCCTGCCGCACCGCGGCCCGGCATGAACCGCCGGCTATAATCGCGCGATGACGATGTTTCCCCTGCGGCGCATGACAGCCGCCGACCTGCCCGCCGTGCTGGCCGTGCAGGCCGCCTGCTATACCGAGGTGCTGCTGGAAAGCCGCGGCGCGCTGGCCAGCCGGCTGGCGCTCTCCCCCACCACCTGCTGGGTCGCCGACGATCCGCACCGGCCCAGCACGCTGGCCGCCTACCTGTTCACCCACGCCTGGCCCGAGACCAGCCTGCCCCCGCTCGATGGCGTGCTCGACGGCGGCTGGCGCCAGCCGCCAACGCCGGCGCCCCTGACCTGGTTCGTCCACGACATGGCCGTGGCGCCTGGCGGCCGCGGCGGCGGGCTGGCGCCACGCCTGTACGCGGCAGCGCAGGCGGCTGCGCTGGCGGCCGGACTGAAGCATTCGCGGCTGATTGCCGTACAGTCGGCGGCGCCCTGGTGGCGCAGGCTCGGGTACGCGCCGGCGGCGGCGGAAACGGCGGCGCGGCACGCTGGCAAGCTGGCGGACTATGGCGCCGCCGCGGTCCTGATGGAAAAGGCGCTGGCCGGCTGAGGCCCGCCGCGGCGCCGAGTCCACAACGAAAAAAGCCCGCCGGCTTGCGCCAGGCGGGCTTTTTGTTGCGGCAATGAGCTGTGGATCAGCGCGGCAGGTCGGTATGCCCCATCAGGAATGCATCGACCGAACGCGCGGCCTGGCGGCCTTCGCGGATGGCCCACACCACCAGCGACTGGCCACGGCGCACGTCGCCGGCGGCGAACACCTTGGGCACGTTGGTGTGGTAAGCACGCTCGCCCTCGGTGGCGGCCTTGGCGTTCTTGCGCGCATCGGTGTCGACGCCGAAGGCTTCCAGCATCGAGCCCACCGGGTTGGTGAAGCCCATCGCCAGCAGCACCAGGTCGGCCGGCAGGATGAACTCGCTGCCTTCCACTTCCTGCATGCGGCCATCCTTCCACTCGACGCGGCAGGCCTTCAGCGCGGTGACCTTGCCGTTCTCGCCGATGAATTCCTTGGTGGCGACCGACCAGTCGCGTTCGCAGCCTTCGTCGTGCGACGACGAGGTGCGCAGCTTGATCGGCCAGTACGGCCACACCAGCGGCTTGTTCTCTTCTTCCGGCGGCTGCGGCAGCAGCTCAAACTGGGTCACCGAGGTGGCGCCGTGGCGGTTGGACGTGCCCACGCAGTCGGAGCCGGTATCGCCGCCACCGATCACGATCACGTTCTTGCCTTCGGCGCGGATGTCGTTGGCGCCATCGCCAGCCACTTCCTTGTTCTGCGGGATCAGCATTTCCAGCGCGAAGTGAATGCCGTCCAGGTCGCGGCCCGGCACCGGCAGGTCGCGCGGCACTTCCGCGCCGCCCGCCAGCACCACGGCGTCGAACTGGTCCATCAGGGCCTGGGCCGAGATGGTTTCACGCGCGTAGTTCTTGATGCCGGCCGGCAGTTCGCCATCGGTCACCATCACGCCGGCGCGGAAGGTCACGCCTTCTGCCTGCATCTGTTCCATGCGGCGGTCGATCAGCGACTTCTCCATCTTGAAGTCGGGAATGCCGTAGCGCAGCAGGCCGCCGATGCGGTCGTTCTTCTCGAACACGGTTACGTCATGGCCGGCGCGTGCCAGCTGCTGCGCGGCAGCCATGCCGGCGGGGCCGGAGCCGACCACGGCGACGGTCTTGCCGGTCTTGTGGCGCGGCAGTTGCGGTGCAACCCAGCCTTCTTCCCAGGCCTTGTCGATGATGGCGTGCTCGATCGACTTGATGCCCACGGGCAGCTCGTTGATGCCCAGCGTGCACGCGGCCTCGCACGGTGCCGGGCAGATGCGGCCGGTGAACTCGGGGAAGTTGTTGGTCTGGTGCAAGACCTCGATCGCCGACTTCCAGTCCTGGCGGTACACCAGGTCGTTGAAGTCGGGAATGATGTTGTTGACCGGGCAGCCGTTGTTGCAGAACGGGATGCCGCAGTCCATGCAGCGCGCACCCTGGATCTTCGCTTCGCTGTCGGACAGCGCGAACACGAATTCCTTGTAGTGCTTCACGCGCTTGACTACCGGTTCGTAGCCCTCATTCTGGCGCGGAAATTCGAGAAAGCCAGTCGCCTTACCCATGTTGCGTCCTTGGTCATGCTGCGCGGGACCGGCGGCTTCGCCGGGCCTGCGGTGGGGTCAGTATCTTGTCAGGGCCGCGGCGGCTGCCGCGGCCCATCGCTGCTTGGTTCTGCGCTCAGGCCGCGATGGCTTCGCGGTCGCTGTCGCGGGCGGCCTGTTCCTTGGCGTACATCTCGCCCAGCGCGCGCTTGTACTCGGTCGGGAAGACCTTGACGAACTTGCGGCGTGCCGTGGTCCAGTCAGCCAGCAGCGCCTTGGCGCGCTCGGAACCGGTATAGCGGAAGTGCTGCTCGATCAGGTTGCGCAGGATGACTTCATCCAGCACGCGCTTGCCGTCGACCTTGTGCCACGAAGCCTGGGGCTGGCCCTTCTCCTGGTCGGCCGAGGCCAGCACCGCTTCCAGCGCCACCATCGAGGTGTTGCAGCGCTTGTCGAACAGGCCGTCCTCGTCATAGACGTAGGCCACGCCGCCCGACATGCCGGCCGCGAAGTTGCGGCCCGTGCCGCCCAGCACCACCACCGTGCCGCCGGTCATGTACTCGCAACCGTGGTCGCCGGTGCCTTCCACCACTGCCACCGCACCCGAGTTACGCACCGCGAAGCGCTCGCCGGCCACGCCGTTGAAGAACGCTTCACCGGCGATGGCACCGTACAGCACGGTGTTGCCGACGATGATGTTGCGGGTCGGGTCGCCGCGGAACTCGTGCGGAGCGCGCACGATCACGCGGCCGCCCGACAGGCCCTTGCCGACGTAGTCGTTGCCGTCACCCACCAGGTCCAGCGTGATGCCGTGCGCCAGGAACGCGCCGAACGACTGGCCGGCGGTGCCTTGCAGCTGGATGTGGATGGTGTCATCGGGCAGGCCTTCGTGGCCATGCTGCTTGGCGACCACGCCGGACAGCATCGCGCCCACCGTACGGTTGACGTTCTTGACCGGCTGGATGAACGACACGCGCTCGCCCTTCTCGATCGCCGGACGGGCCTTGGCGATCAGCACGTGGTCCAGCGCCTTGCCGGCTTCGGCCGACAGGCCGTGGTCCTGCACGTCGGTGTGGTACAGCGGCACGTCCGCGCCCAGCGACACCTGGTGGAAGATGCGGCTGAAGTCCAGGCCGCGCGCCTTCCAGTGCTCGATGCCAGCCTTGGTGTCGAGCAGGTCGGCGCGGCCGATCAGCTCGTCGAAGGTGCGGATGCCCAGCTGGGCCATGATCTCGCGGGCTTCTTCGGCAACAAAGAAGAAGAAGTTGACCACGTGTTCCGGCTTGCCCTGGAACTTCTTGCGCAGCTGCGGATCCTGCGTGGCCACGCCCACCGGGCAGGTGTTCAGGTGGCACTTGCGCATCATGATGCAGCCCTCGGCAACCAGCGGTGCCGTGGCGAAGCCGAACTCGTCGGCGCCCAGCAGCGCGCCGATGACGACGTCACGGCCGGTCTTCATCTGGCCGTCGGCCTGCACGCGGATGCGGTTGCGCAGGCCGTTGAGCAGCAGCGTCTGCTGCGTCTCGGCCAGGCCCAGCTCCCACGGCGTGCCGGCGTGCTTGATCGACGACCACGGCGAGGCGCCGGTGCCACCGTCATGGCCGGCGATCACGACGTGGTCGGCCTTGGCCTTGGACACGCCCGCGGCCACCGTGCCGACGCCCACTTCGGACACCAGCTTGACCGAGATATCCGACGACGGGTTGACGTTCTTCAGGTCGTGGATCAGTTGCGCCAGATCCTCGATCGAGTAGATGTCGTGGTGCGGGGGCGGCGAGATCAGGCCCACGCCCGGCACCGAGTAACGCAGCTTGCCGATGTAGTCCGAGACCTTGTGGCCCGGCAGCTGGCCGCCTTCGCCCGGCTTGGCGCCCTGCGCCATCTTGATCTGGATCTGGTCGGCCGAAGCCAGGTACTCGGCGGTCACGCCGAAACGGCCCGACGCCACCTGCTTGATCTTCGAGCGCAGCGAATCGCCGTCCTTCAGTTCCAGGTCCGTCTCGATCACGCCGTCGCCCAGCACGCTCTTCAGGGTATCGCCCTGCTTGATGGGGATGCCGCGCAGCTCGTTGCGGTAGCGCTTCTCGTCCTCGCCACCTTCGCCGGTGTTGGACTTGCCGCCGATGCGGTTCATCGCCAGCGCCAGCGTGGTGTGGGCTTCGGTCGAGATCGAGCCGAGCGACATCGCGCCCGTGGCAAAGCGGCGCACGATCTCCTTGGCCGGCTCGACTTCTTCCAGCGGAATCGCCTTGGCCGGATCGACCTTGAACTCGAACAGACCGCGCAGCGTCATGTGGCGCTTGCTCTGGTCGTTGATGATGTTTGCGTATTCCTTGTACGTCTGGTAGGCGCCCTTGCCGTCGTCGGCGCGCACCGAGTGCTGCAGCTTGGCGATCGAGTCCGGGGTCCACATGTGCTCTTCGCCGCGGATGCGGAAGGCGTACTCGCCGCCGGCGTCCAGCATGTTCTCCAGCACCGGGCTGTTGCCGAAGGCGTCCTTGTGCAGGCGCAGTGCTTCCTCGGCCACTTCGAAGATGCCGATGCCCTCGACGTTCGACGGCGTGCCGTGGAAGTACTTCTGCACCAGCTCGCGCGACAGGCCGATGGCTTCGAAGATCTGCGCGCCGGTGTACGACATGTAGGTGGAGATGCCCATCTTGGACATCACCTTGAACAGGCCCTTGCCGACCGCCTTGACGAAGTTCTTGACCGCCTTCTCGGGCGACAGGTCGCCCGACAGGCCGCTGGCCATGTCGGCCAGGGTTTCCATCGCCAGGTACGGGTGCACGGCTTCGGCGCCATAGCCGGCCAGCAGCGCGAAGTGGTGCACTTCACGCGCGGTGCCGGTCTCGACAACCAGGCCGGTGGACGTGCGCAGGCCCTTCTCCACCAGGTGGTGGTGGATCGCGGAGGTGGCCAGCAGCGCGGGGATGGCAACGTGGTCGGCATCCACCGGGCGGTCGGTCACGATCAGGATGTTGTAGCCCGAACGCACCGCATCCACGGCTTCGGCGCACAGCGAGGCCAGGCGCGCTTCGATGCCTTCCTTGCCCCACGCGGTCGGGTAGCAGATGTTCAGTTCGTACGAACGGAACTTGCCGCCGGTGTAGTGCTCGATGTTGCGGATCTTGGCGATGTCCTTGAAGTCCAGCACCGGCTGGGACACTTCGAGGCGCATCGGCGGATTGATGTTGTTCAGCTCGAGCAGGTTCGGCTTCGGGCCGATGAACGACACCAGCGACATCACCATGTTCTCGCGGATCGGGTCGATCGGCGGGTTGGTGACCTGGGCGAACAGCTGCTTGAAGTAGTGGTACAGCGTCTTGTTCTTGGACGACAGGATCGCCAGCGGCGAGTCGTTGCCCATCGAGCCGGTGGCTTCTTCGCCGGCCAGCGCCATCGGCGCCATCAGGAACTTGACGTCTTCCTGGGTGTAGCCGAAGGCCTGCTGGCGGTCCAGCAGCTTGGCCACCGGCTTCTTCTCGGCAGCGACGTCTTCCGGCTTGGCGTCGATCTCGTCCAGCTTGATGCGGACAGCGTCGATCCAGCTCTTGTACGGCTTGGCGTTGGCCAGGTTGTCCTTCAGTTCCTTGTCGTCGATGATGCGGCCCTGCTCCATGTCGATCAGGAACATCTTGCCCGGCTGCAGGCGCCACTTCTCAACGATGCGCGACTCGGGGAACGGCAGCACGCCGGCTTCCGAGGCCAGCACCACGACGTCGTCCTCGGTCACGTAGAAACGTGCCGGGCGCAGGCCGTTGCGGTCCAGCGTCGCGCCGATCTGGCGGCCGTCGGTGAAGCAGATCGCGGCGGGGCCGTCCCACGGCTCCATCATGGCGGCGTGGTATTCGTAGAAGGCGCGACGGTTGTCGTCCATCAGCGTGTGCTGTTCCCAGGCTTCCGGGATCATCATCATCATCGCGTGGACGAGCGGGTAGCCGGCCATCGTCAGCAGTTCGAGGCAGTTGTCGAACGATGCCGTATCGGACTGGCCCGGGTAGATCAGCGGCCACAGCTTGGGCAGGTCGTCGCCCAGCACCGGCGACGAGATCGCGCCGGTACGCGCGTTGATCCAGTTGACGTTGCCCTTGACCGTGTTGATTTCGCCGTTGTGGGCGACCATGCGGTACGGGTGGGCCAGCTCCCAGGCCGGGAAGGTGTTGGTCGAGAAGCGCTGGTGCACCAGGGCCAGGGCCGACACGGCGCGCTGGTCCTGCAGGTCCAGGTAGTACTCGCCGACCTGGTTGGCCAGCAGCAGGCCCTTGTACACAACGGTACGGGCCGACATCGACGGCACGAAGTATTCCTTGCCGTGCTTGAGCTTGAGCGCCTGGATGGCGTGGCTGGCGGTCTTGCGGATGACGTAGAGCTTACGTTCCAGCGCGTCCGTGGTCATGATGTCGCGGCCGCGACCGATGAAGATCTGGCGGATCACCGGCTCGGTCTTGCGCACCGTCGGCGACATCGGCATGTTGGCGTCTACCGGCACGTCGCGCCAGCCCAGCACGACCTGGCCTTCCAGGCGGACCGTGCGCTCCAGCTCCTGCTCGCAGGCCAGGCGCGAGGCGTGTTCCTTCGGCAGGAAGATCATGCCCACGCCGTATTCGCCGGCGGGCGGCAGGCTCACGCCCTGCGCTGCCATTTCTTCGCGGTAGAACTGGTCCGGAATCTGGATCAGGATGCCGGCGCCGTCGCCCATCAGCGCGTCCGCGCCGACCGCACCCCGGTGGTCCAGGTTCTCCAGGATCTTCAGGCCCTGGGAAATGATCTCGTGGGACTTCTTGCCCTTGATGTGCGCGACCATGCCGACGCCGCAGGCGTCATGCTCGTTGGTCGGGTCGTACATGCCTTGCGCCTGCGGACGCAGTTGGTGCAGGTCGAGGGCGGAGGAAGACTCGCTGATTTGCTCGCTGGTCTGCGCTTGGGCCGAAAGGTTCTTCATTTGGTCCACGGGCTGAATTCCGGTGAAGGCTGCGCGAACTGCTGGACTACCGGAACGGGGACCGCGCGCTTTCTAATCAGATCCACCCTGGACTGGATCCGGCGGGTAGGAAAATGGGGACGAAGCTGTCTGCGGGCCGCAGCGGCGTACACGAGCGTGACGCGCCGCACAATGACTGTGGGTGGAGCAACTATATGGGAATCCTGAAAACCCCGCAAAAATTTTAAATGGGGTCAGAACACATTTAATATCGCACCGTTTCGGTGACGGACTTAAATGGGGACACATCACTTTTGCGTGGCGGGCAGCACCTCTTCCGCCGAAACTTGCACCTTTTTGGGGCGCCCTTTCGGGAGCGGCTGCACGCGTCGCGTTGCACCCCGCTCAAGCTGCGCCAAGAATACCTCGTCACCAAGAGGCCAACCGCTGTGGGCATGGCTGCGGAGCGCTTGCAGCGTGCGGCCGGAAAGCCCCTCGGCGGTCAGCATGCGGTAATTCGACTGGCGTTCAAACGGGGTATTGCCCAGCTCCCAGTACGCGGAGTGATCGTTCACAAGTGGGCTTGCCTCGATGCCGGCGTGATGGCGATAGCTGCTCCAGCGGTCGGCCTCGGGCGTCGAGACCTCACCCGCGCGCAGCGCATTGCCTTCGACATACAGCATGGCCGGCAGCATCCATGGCGCCGGTTCGAATACCGCCGAGCGGAAGCGCCCTTCCCACAGCGTGCCGGTGCGGTTGGCCACGCGATTGAAGTAGCGTGCATAGCGGCGGCCGACCGCCTGCATGGTCAGGCTTAGCGAGTCCGCCCCCTTGGGCGTGGCCACGATGTGGACATGATTGGGCCGCAGCGCGTACGCGTGGACGGCGAGGTCATGCTCGCGCGCGGCCATGCGCAGGCAGTCGAGGTAATGCAGGTAATCGTCCGGGCCGAGGAAGACGTCCTGGCGATTGTTGCCACGTTGCAACACCAGGGCGGGAAGTCCGGCGGGGGAGAAACGGGGAAGGCGGGCCATGGCAGGTCATGCGAGCGTCGATGCCCGCATGATAGCCTGATCCGTCCCCAATTATCCGAAGGTGCCCAAGCCCTTCCTTGCGTATCAGTTGCCCTCGCTGACCGCGAAGATGCGCCGGTGCTCGCGGATTGCATAGCGGTCCGTCATGCCGGCGATGTAATGCGCGATCAGCCGCGGCTGGTCGGCGCCGTGGCCGGCCTGGTACTGGGGCGGCAGCAGGCGCGGATCGGACATGAAGGCCCCGAACAGGTCGCCGACGATGCGCTGGGCCTTGGCCGACATTCGCATCACCAGGTAATGCCGGTACAGGTGCCGGAACAGGAAGCGCTTCAATGCCGCCGCTTCCTCATGGAGTTGGGGACTGAAGCCCACCAGGGGGCCGGCGGCCCGCACCGCGTCGATATTGCGCGGGTTGGCGGCGGCGATGTTGCGGCTGGTGGTCTCGATCAGGTCCACGATCAGCGTATTGATCATGCGCCGGACCGTCTCGTTGATGGCGCGCCGGCCATTCACGCCGGGGAAGGCATCGGCTACCTCGGCGCGATGGCGCGCCCACATCGGGACCTCGTCCAGCTGCTCCAGCGTCAGCAGGCCGGAGCGCAGGCCGTCGTCGATATCGTGGTTGTTGTAGGCGATCTCGTCCGCCAGGTTGGCCAGCTGCGCCTCCAGCGACGGCTGCGTGCCCTCCAGGAAGCGCCGGCCCAGCTCGCCCAGCGCCGCGGCATTGACGCGCGAGCAGTGCTTCAGGATGCCCTCGCGGGTCTCGAAGGTCAGGTTCAGGCCATTGAAGCCGCCATAGCGCTCCTCCAGCTCATCCACCACCAGCAGGCTCTGCAGGTTGTGCTCGAAGCCGCCATGGTTCTTCATGCAGGCGTTGAGCGCATCCTGCCCGGCGTGGCCGAAGGGGGTATGGCCAAGGTCGTGCGCCAGCGAGATGGCTTCGACCAGGTCTTCGTTGAGGCGCAGGTTGCGGGCGATCGAGCGGGCAATCTGCGCCACCTCCAGGCTATGGGTTAGCCGGGTGCGGAACAGGTCCCCCTCATGGTTGACGAAGACCTGGGTCTTGTATTCGAGCCGCCGGAACGCGGTGCTGTGGATGACCCGGTCCCGGTCGCGCTGGAATTCGCTGCGCGACTGCGACGCAGGTTCGGCGTGCACCCGCCCGCGCGTCTGCGCGGAGCGGGCGGCGTACGGGGCGAGGTGGCTTTCAAAGTCGGTCATGCGGCAATCCGTTGGCTGTAGGTTTGTGGGCCTGGGTTGCGAGGCATAACCGGTCACTCAAGCGACCGTGGCCTCGGTGGGAGGTTTAAGCACCGCGTGCTGCAGCGTGGCACGCAGGTCGGCGTCCGGCACCGTGGTGATGAACGCCTCGCCGAGCTTCTTCAGCAGGATGAACTTGATGCTGCCGGCCTCGGCCTTCTTGTCGACCTTCATCATTTCGATATAGCGGTCGGTGCCCAGTTCCGGCGCCACCACCGGCAGGTTGGCTGCCAGCGTCAGTTCGCGGATGCGGGCGCGGGTCTCGGTGTCGATAAAGCCCAGCCGGTGCGAGAGGTCTGCGGCCATCACCATGCCGCAGCCCACCGCCTCGCCGTGCAGCCAGGCGCCGTAGCCCATGCCGGCCTCGATCGCATGGCCAAAGGTGTGGCCGAAATTGAGGATGGCACGCAGGCCGCCCTCGCGCTCGTCCTGCGCCACCACGCCGGCCTTGATTTCACACGAACGTTGCACCGCCACCGCCATCAGCTCGGGGTCGCAGTCGTTCAGCGCCTTGATATTGCGCTCGATCCAGGCAAAGTACTCGGCGTCGGCAATGGCGCCGTGCTTGATCACCTCGGCCATGCCGGCGGCCAGTTCGCGCGGGGGCAGCGTGCGCAGCGTGTCGATATCGGCGATCACCGCGTTGGGCTGGTGGAACGCGCCGATCATGTTCTTGCCAAGCGGGTGGTTGATGCCGGTCTTGCCGCCCACCGATGAATCCACCTGCGACAGCAGCGTGGTCGGCACCTGGATGAACGGCACGCCGCGCATATAGCAGGCGGCGGCAAACCCGGTCATGTCGCCCACCACCCCGCCGCCCAGCGCGACCAGCGTGGTCTTGCGGTCGGCGCCGGCCTGCAGCAGCGCGTCGAAGATCAGTTTCAGCGTTTCCCACTGCTTGAAGGCCTCGCCGTCGGGCAGCGTGACCGTGCGCACAATCTTGCCGAGCGACTTCAGGCTGGCCTCGACGCGCGCCGAATAGAGCGGCCCCACGGTCTCATTGGTGACGATGACGGCGTGCTGGCCGCGCACGTGCGGGCGCAGCAGTTCGGCGTTGTCGAGCAGGCCGGTACCGATATGGATGGGGTAGCTGCGCGCTCCCAGGTCGACTTCAAGCGTGATCATGGATGGGTGGGGTCCTGCGGCGCCGGTTGCGGGGGATCGATCGCGAAGCCGGCCATTTCGAGTTGCATCAGCACCATATTAGCAAGCTGCGCCACCGAAGGCTTGCCGGTTTCGATAATGAAATCCGCCACCTCGCGGTAGAGCGGGTCGCGCTGGGCGTACAGCGCCTCGAGCTTGCCCTTGGGGTCTTCGGTCTGCAGCAGCGGGCGGTTGCGGTCGTGGCGGGTGCGCAGCCACAGGTCGTGGGGGCTCGCGCGCAGGTAGACCACGGTGCCGCGGGCCTTCAGCACCTCGCGGTTTTCGGCGCGCAGCACCGCGCCGCCGCCGGTGGCCAGCACGATGCCCTGGCGCCCGGCCAGTTCGCGGATCATCGCGGTCTCGCGGTCGCGGAAGCCGGCTTCGCCCTCGACCTCGAAGATCACCGGGATGCGCACGCCACAGTGCGCCTCGATCTCGTGGTCGGAATCGAAAAACGGATAATGCAGACGCCGCGCCACCGTGCGGCCCACGGTAGTCTTGCCGGCGCCCATCAGGCCGACGAAAAAGAGATTGGGTCGATCGGATTCCGGTCGGTCGGATTCCTGTCGATCGGGGTGCGGGCGCGGTGCCGACCCTGTCGCAGAAGCTGTCACGGGACTGTCGTTCGGGAGCGCGGCGCCTGGGCCGCCCTCCCCGGTTAGGAACTGCATCATCTTCTTATGTTGTGGTGCGCACGGCAAGTGCCGGATGCAGCATCGACCACATCCCCGCGTGTATTGCCGCGCATGCCGGCCTCCTCCTGGCCTGGCTGGCCACCGGTCCAGCCCGGCGGCAACAAAAAAGGCCGCATCTGTCGATGCGGCCTGCCAGTCTACTGTATCCGGCGTCGAACCCCCGGTGCGATCACCGCAGCGACACGCTTTCGTTCAGGATCCGCGGCGTCAGGAACACCAGCAGCTCGGTCCGGTTGCGGACCTTGGCGTTGTTCTTGAAGAGGTAGCCCAGCACCGGGATATCGCCCAGCAGCGGCACCTTGTCGGTGTCGTTGGACTCGGTCTGCGTGTAGATGCCGCCGATCACCACGGTGCCGCCGTTTTCCACCAGCACCTGCGTCTGCACGTGCTTGGTGTCGATGGCAAAGCCCGACGTGGTCTGGATACCGACGCTGTCCTTGTTCACGTCCACGTCCAGCAGCACATTGCCTTCAGGCGTGATCTGTGGCGTCACTTCCAGCTTCAGGTTGGCCTTGCGGAACTGCACCGAGGTGGCGCCGCTGGAGGTGGCGGCCTGGTACGGCAGCTCGGTGCCCTGCTCGATCAGCGCCTTGATGTTGTTGGCCGTGACCACGCGCGGGCTGGAAATGATCTTGCCCTTGCCGTCCGCCTCGAGCGCCGACAGCTCCAGCGCCAGGAAACGGGTGGCCGCGCTGTTGAACAGGCTGACCGCGATGTTGGCCGGGTTGGTGCCGTTGATCGAGGCGGCCGGCAGGCTCAGGAACGGGCCGTTGTCCGAGGTCGAGCCCGGCAGCACGTTGTTATAGGTGTTGCCGACCTTGGCGTTGTTGTACTGCCCGGCAAAGCCCAGCTTCACGCCGAGGTTGCGGCTGAAGGAATCGGTGGCCTCGACAATGCGCGCCTCGATGATGACCTGGCGCACCGGGATATCGATCTTGCCGATAAAGCTCTGCACCTCTTCGAGCTTGCTGGCGATATCCGACACGAACAGCTGGTTGGTGCGCGCATCGGCGGTCAGCGAGCCGCGCTTGGACAACATGCGCGCACTCGCCCCCGCGCCGCCCGCCGCCCCAACGGGGGTCACAGCGCTGCCGCCGCCGGCACCCATGCCCAACAGCATCCGGCGCACGTCTTCGGCGCGCTGGTAGTTGAGCTGGAACACCTGGCTGCGGATGGGCTCGAGGTCATTGATCTGCTGCTGCGACTCGAGCTCGAGCTTTTCCTTGGTCTGGAGTTCAGCCTTGGGCGCCACCCACAGCACATTGCCGTTGCGGCGCGACGCCAGCCCCTTGGCATCCATCACAATCTGCAGGGCCTGGTCCCACGGCACATCCTTCAGCCGCAGCGTGATATTGCCCTGCACGCTTTCGCTGGTGATGATGTTCAGGTTGGTGAAGTCCGCGAACACCTGCAGCAGCGAACGGATGTCGATATTCTGGAAATTCAGCGACAGGCGCTCGCCACGGTAGCCCGGGCCGCTGATCAGCTTGGTCGGGTCTTCCTTGACGGGCCGCACCTCGACCACGAACTGCGTGTCGGTCTGGTAGGAACTGTATTCCCAGTGGCCGCGCGGCTCGATGGTCAGGCGCGCATTGCCGTTGGTGTCGGAGGCAAGCATGCTCTGCACCGGCGAGCCGAAGTCGCTGACATCGAAGCGCCGCCGCAGGTGGTCAGGCAGCGTGGTGCCGAGGAAATCGACCACCACGTTCTTGCCCTGCTGCGCGATATTGATGCCCGAATCGCGCGAGGACAGGTCCACCACCACGCGCCCGGCCCCGTCCGCGCCGCGCCGGAAGTCGATATGGCGCACCGACGGCCGCGCCGCCGCGGCTGCAGGCGTCGTCGCCGCAGCCGGGGCGAACGTGGGCACGGCGTTCTTGACCGCCGGCGCCACATTATCCAGCGCCACCACGAAGACATTGCCGCGCTGGTCGGTGCGATAGGTGGCGTTGCGGGTAAGCTCGAGGATCACGCGGGTGCGGTTGCCGATCTGCAGCACGTTGGCGGCCTTGACCAGCTTGCCGCCGTAGTCATACTGCGCGCGCCCGTTGGCAACGCCGGTATCGGCAAAATCGATCGCGAGCCGTGCGGGGTTCTGGGTGGTGAAATCGATCGGCTTCTGCGCCAGCGGCCGTTCGAGTTCGACCGTGAACACGGTCTGCTCGCCGACCGTGCTGACGTCCACCGCCTTGATCCGGTTGCTCTGTGCCAGTGCCGCCGGTGCGGCACTGAGCAGCAACAGCGCGAGCGTCGCGCTTGCGGCGCCCGCGAGCGCACGGTACCAGCGCGCGGGGGTCATGCCGACACCTCCAGCTTGAGGCTGGTCATTTTCTCTTTCCACTCGGATACCCCCTCCCGGACTAATTCGCGCAACACGATCTCCTGATCGGTGATGCGGACCACCCGGCCGTAACTCTGGCCGAGATACTGACCCACCTTTACGTGGTGGATCTTGTTATCGACGCGTACGATGCCGAAGGTTTCCCCCTGCTTCTTCAGCATCCCGAGCATCTTGAAATTCTCGAGGGGGTAGTCTTCCAGCGGCTGGCGCGGCCGCCCGGCTTCGGGCGAATCCGACAGCGTCTTGTTCAGTTCGCCGATCTTGGCCTGGGCGAAGGGCTCCGGCGCATTGGCCGCGGCATATTCGCGCGCCACGTAGGGCTTGGCTTCGGGCAACGGCTCGGGCGGCTTGGCGCGGGCGTTGCGCGTGGCGTCCATCCACTGGCGCAGCGCGTCTTCGTCGCTGGCGCCACACGCGCCCAGCAGGCCGACGGCCAGCGCCGCTGCCGCCATCACGCGGGGCGATGCCCGCAGGCGCCGCCATGCCGGGCCGCCAGGACGATGGGCGCAATGGGTGCGATGGGTGCGGCTCATTTGGCACCTCCCGTCTTGGCCGCGGCGGCAGCCGCGGCGGCCTTGCGTTGCGCGGCCTGCTCGTCAGGATCGAGCGCACGGTACGCCATTGCGACCGCCTCCATGGAGAGTCCACCCTCCTTGGTATGGGCAAGCTGCAGGCTCTGCATCGACACGATCCGCGACAGCGCGGCCACGTCGGCGTTGAATTGCGCCACCTCGTGGTAGCGGCCGGTCACGCGCAGGTTCACCGGGATCTCGGCAAAGTAAGGCTTGAGCACCGCCGCCTGTGGCTTGAACAGCTCGAACTGCAGGCCGCGCGCCACGCCGGCATGGTTGACGTCGGCCAGCAGCGCGTCCATCTCGGTCTTGTTGGGCAGTTGCCGCTCCAGCAGCGCGACGCGTTGCTCGACCTGCTTTTTCTGCTCGCGCAATGCGTCGAGGTTGGCCACCTGCGCCACCTTGGTCTGGTACGCCTGCTTCAGGTTTTCCTGTTCCAGCCGCTGGCGGCCGAGCTCGTCGAACTTGCCGCTCCAGTAGAACTGCCAGCCGAGCAGCAGCACCAGCGCCGCGGCCATCACGGCGAACAGCACGCGCGGCGCGGCCGGCCACGTTTCCGGCTCGTTGAGGTTGAGCCCGCGGAACTGGCTCGTCAGGTCGGCCAGGTTGATTTCGGTATTGAGCGCCATGGTCAGGCTGCCTTTCCGGATGCGGCTGCAGGTGCGGGAGCTGAAGCGGGTGCTGAAGCAGGTGCGCCGGCGGGATTGCCCGCCGTACCCTTCTTGCCATTGGCGTCCGGCGCCTCCGGCGCGCGGTACGCGAAGCGCATCGAGAAATCGAACAGCCGGCGCTGCTCGCGCAGGTTGTTGGTCATCGTGACCGCCTTGGACTCGACCAGCTCGGCCTTGTCCAGCCACGGCACGTCGCCAAGGTTGCGCAGCAGTTCGGAGATGCGCTCGTTGGACTGGGCCACGCCGGCGATGGTGAAGGCCTCGCCCGCCTGCTTCAGACTGGTCAGGTAGACCCCTTCCGGCACCTGGCGCACCAGTTCTTCCAGCAGCTGGACCGGGCGGTTGCGCTCGGTCTGCAGGCTTTCCACCGCCTTCTGGCGCTGCAGCAGCGCGTCGATATCCTTCTTGAGGTTGTTGACCTCGCGGATCTGGCCATCGAGCCTGGCGTTCTCCGCGCTCAGCACCTGGTTCAGCGCGACCACGGAGTCGATACGACCGTCGATATAGAGCCCGCCCAGCAGCACGACGGCGGCACCGGCCGCGGCCGCACCGCCGAGCAGGGAATAGACCTTCTTGCGCCGCGCCGCCTTGCGGGCTTCGTGGTAAGGCAGCAGGTTGACCGAAGGCAGCGTGTTCGTGGACATTCGAATGCCTCCGGTGCGTTATTGCAGGCCGCGCAGGGCCAGGCCGGCACTGACGATATACGCCGGCAGGTCGCGCTGCAGGTAGCGCTCGTTGACCTTGGCGTTGGTCGCCATGTTGGCGAACGGATTCGCCAGCGTGGTGGTGATCTTGGTCTGCTGCTGGATCGCCGCCTGCACGCCCAGCAGCGAGGCATGGCCGCCCGACAGCAGGATCTCGTCGACGCGTCCCAGGCTGGAGCTGGCGATGAAGTTGCCGATCGCGGCCTGCACTTCCAGCGCCAGCGCATCGAGCGACGGCTTGAGCAGTTGCGCGCGCCACGCTTCGGGCAGCGTGTTCTTGCGCTTCTTGATCTCGGCCTTGAGCGCATCGAGCGTGAACATGCGCGCCGCGCTCTGCGTGAGCTGGTCGCCGTAGCTGTTCAGCGGCTGTTCGTAGAGCTCTTTCCAGCCCTGGTAGAAGATCGCCTTGGAGCGGCTGCCGCCCAGGTGGACCACCGCCACCACGGGCAGCGCGCGGGCATCGGCTTCGGACATCTCCTGGGGCACGCCCAGCATCTGCACGATCGAGCGCTGCACCGCGTACTCTTCGACGTCCATCACCTGCGGCTTGAGCCCGGCCATCTCGGCGGCGGTCACGCGCTCCTGCACGCGGTCGCTGTTGGCAGCGGTGACGCGCACGCCGATGCCGCCCTCGGTCTCGCTGGGGCCGATCACGGCGAAGTCGAAATTGACCGCCTGCGATGGCGGATAGAGCCGGTGTGCCTCGGACTCGACCTGCGAATACAGTTCGTCCTCGGACAGGTTGTCCGGCAGGCTGACGGTCTGCGACTCGGTCAGCATGGACGGCACGCCCAGCACCACGTCTTTCGAGCGGATGCCGGCCTTGCCGAGCGCACGCCTGAGCGCGATCCCGACGGCTTCAATGTTGATGACGTTGCCATCGGCAACGGCATTGCGGTCCAGCAGTTCGCTGGCGCACTTTTCCAGCCGATAGTCGTGCTTGCCGCCACCGACGGACAACTCGACTACCTTGATACTGGAAGACCCGATATCCACGCCGACCGTAGTCCGGCGCAGAAGCCCCGACAAAATGCCCCGTCGCAAGGTGACCCCCCTGACTTTGAACTCGCCCACGGCTTGTACGCTCTAATCGGGCGAGCCTTGTTTCTTGACCGAAACACTTGCTCTTATATGTTGGCCGATTCTCACAAAAACCGGCACCGGTGGCAATGTGCCGGTCTGACCACGATTCCTTTTTCAGACGGCTCTCGCCAATCCGTTGTCAAAACCCCACGGTCGTCGGGTTCCCTTCCGCCTAAGCTTGCTGCATGTAACTTCGCCCTGCATGCCGCCTTCCGCTGTCTTACATCTTGTAACAGCACTGTAGCGACGCGCGGGGCACTGCGCGCCCGGCACGCCCGATGCCGGAAGATATAATGCCCGGCACCCCTGACTAGGTATTTTCCTTATGGCCACAGCACAACAGAAGCATCCTGCCCGCCGCCCGATCTGGGCGCGCTTCATGTTCTGGGCGGTGGGGCTGGTTGTTGCCGGTGCCGTCATGATCGCGCTGCTGCTCGGCTATGCGCTGCTGGTGGCCGCGCCCAACCTGCCCTCGCTGGACACCATCACCGACTACCGGCCCAAGATCCCGCTGCGGATCTACACGGCGGACAATGTGCTGATCGGCGAGTTCGGCGAAGAGCGCCGCAACTTCGTGCCGATCGCCGAAATCCCCGACGTGATGAAAAAGGCCGTCCTGGCGATCGAGGACGACCGCTTCTACGAACACGGCGGCGTCGACTTCGTCGGCGTGATGCGCGCGGGACTGGCCAACCTGCGCGGGGGCCTGTCGCAAGGTGCGTCGACCATCACCATGCAGGTGGCGCGCAACTTCTTCCTGTCGAGCGAGAAGACCTACACCCGCAAGATCTACGAAATGCTGCTGGCGTACAAGATCGAGGCCAACCTGAACAAGGACCAGATCCTCGAGCTGTACATGAACCAGATCTACCTGGGCCAGCGCGCATACGGCTTCGACAGCGCCGCGCGCGTGTACTTCGGCAAGTCGGTGCGCGACGTGACGCCGGCCGAGGCCGCGATGCTGGCCGGCCTGCCCAAGGCGCCGTCGGCGTACAACCCGGTGGTCAACCCCCGCCGCGCCAAGGTGCGCCAGGAATACATCCTGCAGCGCATGCGCGACCTGCGCTACATCAGCCCCGAGCAATACGACGCGGCGGTGCGCGAGGAACTGAAGGTGCGCACCGAGGGCAACGAGTTCTCGACCCATGCCGAGTACGTCGCCGAAATCGTGCGCCAGCTGATGTACGCGCAGTACCGTGAAGAAACCTACACGCGTGGCCTGACCGTCTACACCACGCTGACCAAGCCCGACCAGGATGCCGCGTACGAAGCCGTGCGCACCGGCATCATGAACTACGAGCGCAAGCACGGCTACCGCGGCCCCGAGGCCTTTGTCGACCTGCCTTCCGATCCGGCCGAGCGCGAGCAGGCGATCGACGATGCGCTGGTCGAGCACCCGGGCAGCGGCGACCTGCGCTCGGCCGTGGTCACCAGCGTGTCATCCAAGCAGGTCAAGGCCACGCTGCTGTCGGGCGAGGTGGCGACCATCGAAGGCTCGGCGCTGCGCTTTATCTCGCCGTCTATGTCGGCGAACGCGCAGCCCAAGATGAAGATGCGCCCCGGCGCGATCATCCGCGTGACGCAGGATGACAAGGGCAACTGGTCGGTCACGCAGCTGCCGGAAGTAGCCGCCGCGTTCGTGTCGCTGAACCCGCAGGACGGCGAGATCCGCTCCATGGTGGGCGGCTTCGACTTCAACCGCAACAAGTTCAACCACGTGACGCAGGCCTGGCGCCAGCCGGGTTCGAGCTTCAAGCCGTTCATCTATTCGGCGGCGCTGGAGAAGGGCTTCTCGCCGGCCACGGTGATCAACGACGCGCCGCTGACGATCGGTCCCGATACCGGCGGGCAGGTGTGGGAGCCGAAGAACTACGACGGCCGCTTCGAAGGCCCGATGACCATGCGCCGCGCGCTGGCCAAATCCAAGAACCTGGTTTCGGTGCGGATCCTGCGCGCGATCGGCACGCAGTATGCGCAGGACTACATCACCCGCTTCGGCTTCGAGGCCGACAAGCATCCCGCCTATCTGCCGATGGCGCTGGGCTCCGGCGCCGTGACGCCGCTGCAGATGGCGGGCGCATACTCGGTGTTTGCCAACGGCGGCTACCGCGTCAACCCTTACCTGATCCAGAAGGTTGTGGACGCGCGCGGCAACGTGATCTCCGAAACCCATCCGCAACGCGCCGGCACCGATGCCGTGCGCGTGCTCGACGCACGCACCGCGTTTATCGCCGACACCATGCTGCGCGACGTGGTCCGCTTTGGCACCGCCAACAGCGCCAAGCAGCGCCTGGGCCGCAACGACCTGGCCGGCAAGACCGGTACCACCAACGATGCGGTCGATGCCTGGTTCGCCGGCTACACGCCTAACCTGGTGGCGATTGCCTGGATGGGCTACGACCAGCCCAAGAGCCTGGGCGTGCGCGAGACCGGTGGCGGGCTGGCGCTGCCGATCTGGGTCGGCTACATGAGCAAGGCGCTCAAGGGCGTGCCCGAGTCGCCGGAGCGGCCGGCGCCCGAAGGCGTGCTGATGGTGGGCGGCGACTGGACCTTTGAGGAGAACGCGGGCGGAGCCGGCGTGGCCTCGGTCGGCCTGGGCGACCCGTGGCCGGGCAAGCCGGACGAATCCTCGACGGCACCGGCGCCGGATACCGAGCAGGAGAAGAAGAAGATCCTGGAAATGTTCGGCGGCGCCTGATTGCTCCGCAGTATCGCCAGAATGCAGAAAAGCCGGCCATGGCCGGCTTTTTCTTTGCGCAACGCGTGCTTTGCTTCAGCCCAGCTTGAGGATGGCGCCGGCCTGCTCGCTCACATAGCCCGACAGCGCCGCGTACAGTTCGCCGCCATTGCGCGTGTCGACCCAGCGCTCGCCGTCGCGGCGGAAGTGGAAGCCGCCGGAGCGCGCCGCCACCCACAGTTCCTGCATCGGCGCCTGGCTGTTGATGATGATCTTGGAGCCGTTCTCGAACTCCAGTTCCATCACGTTGCCGGTGCGGCTGATTTCCACATCGGCATCGGCCGCGTCGGCGGCCGCTTCGACCGCGGCTTCGATGCGGTCCAGTTCCTCGGTGGCCAGGGCCAGGAACTCGCTTTCGCTCAAGGGGGGCATGCTAAACTCCGAGACCGCCGTTGCCGCCGCTGCCCGGACCGGGCGTACGTGGCGCGAACGGCTTTTTTGTTGAGAATTCATGTTGCGCAGCGCCTCGGCGATCCGGCCGCGCCGGACTCCGCCAACGTCATGCCAACAGCCTAAAGGACGACCGATGGGACAACCGATGCTGCGTCGTGTTGCGATTGTATCGGCGTTTGCCGCCACCCTTGCGATGCCCCTGCTGGGCGGATGCGGCATCCGCGGGCCGCTGACCATGCCCAAGGTACCGCCCGAGCCGACTGCGCCCACCGCGGCCGATCCCGGCCTGGGCCGTACCGACGCGGTGCCCCTTCCGGCGCAGGCTCCGGCCAGCCAGCCGGCATCGTCGCCCGCCGCCCCCACTACCCGATAACCATGACCGCTTTTTTCCATCGCCAGGACGGTGCGCTTGCCGTCGAGCAGGTGCCGCTGGCGCAGATCGCCGCTGAGTTCGGCACGCCCACCTATGTCTATTCGCGCGCGGCGCTGACCGCCGCGTACCAGGCCTACGCCGCCGCCTGCCAGGGCCGCAAGGCGCAGGTCCAGTACGCCATGAAGGCCAACTCCAACCTGGCCGTGCTGCAAGTGTTCGCCAGGCTGGGGGCGGGGTTTGACATCGTCTCGGGCGGCGAACTCAAGCGCGTGCTGGCCGCCGGCGGCGACGCACGCAAGGTGGTGTTCTCGGGCGTGGGCAAAAGCGCGGCGGAGATGGAACTGGCGCTGGCGCACGACGTACGCTGCTTCAATGTCGAGTCGATCCCTGAGCTGGACCGCCTGAACGAGGTTGCCGGCCGTATCGGCAAGCGCGCCCGGGTGTCGCTGCGCATCAACCCGGATGTCGACGCCAAGACCCATCCGTATATTTCCACCGGCCTGAAGGGTAACAAGTTCGGCATCGCCTTCGAGGACGTGCTGCCGACCTACCGCGCCGCGGCCGCGCTGCCGCACCTGGAAGTGACCGGCATCGACTGCCATATCGGCTCGCAGATCACCGAGGTCGAGCCCTACCTGGAAGCGCTGGACAAGGTGCTGGACGTGGTCGAGGCGCTCGAGCGCGAGGGTATCAACCTCGAGCACATCGACGTGGGCGGCGGCCTCGGCATCACCTATACCGACGAGACCCCGCCCGACATCACCGGCTTTGCCACCACGCTGCTGGAACGCGTGGCCGCGCGAGGCCACGGCCACCGCGAGGTGCTGTTCGAGCCGGGCCGTTCGCTGGTGGGCAATGCCGGCGTGCTGCTGACGCAGGTGGAATTCCTCAAGCCTGGCGAAGCCAAGAATTTCTGCATCGTCGATGCGGCGATGAACGACCTGGCCCGCCCCGCGATGTACGAGGCGTACCACCGCATCGAGCCGGTCGCGCTGCGCGACGCTGCGATGGTGACCTACGACATCGTCGGGCCGGTGTGCGAGTCGGGCGACTGGCTTGGCCGCGACCGCGCGCTGTCGGTGCAGCCGGGCGACCTGCTGGCGGTCATGTCCGCGGGCGCGTACGGCTTCACCATGAGCTCGAACTACAACACCCGCCCGCGCGCCGCCGAAGTGATGGTGGACGGCGCCCGCGTGCACCTGGTGCGCGAGCGCGAACTGGTCGAAGACCTGTTCCGCGACGAGCGCCTGCTGCAGGACTGATCTGCGCAGCGCAGCCGGCTATGGGGCCGGCTGCGGTGCTGCAGTTCATCAGGCAGCCCTGCCCTTGCGCGCCCACCACCAGACCCGCATCCCCAGCAGCACGAACATCACCGCGGCATAGATGGAGACTTCGCCGAAGTCGTTCTTGCCCGCCTTGTGCCACCAGTAGTGCAGGATCGCCAGCACGGCGGTCGCATAGACCAGCCTGTGCAGCGCCTGCCAGCGCTTGCCGCCCAGGCGGCGCACCATGCCGTTGGTCGACGTCAACGCCAGCGGCACCATCAGCATGAAGGCCGTGAACCCCACCGTAATGAAGGGGCGCTTGTACACGTCCTTGATCATGTAGGCCAGGTCGAAGCCGCGATCCACGCCGATCCACAGCAGGAAGTGCTGCACCCCATAGAAGAACGCAAACAAACCCAGCATGCGGCGCAGCCTGATCAGCCAGTTCCAGCCGGTCAGCCGGCGCAGCGGCGTGATCGCCAGCGTCAGGCACAGCATCACCAGGGTCCAGGTGCCGGTGGAACGGGTGACGAATTCCAGCGGGTTGGCGCCATATTGCCCGGTTGCGCCCAGGTAAAGCAGGCGGATGAACGGCAACAGGGCCAGCAGCCACAGTACGATCTTGATGGCGCGCACGCGCTGCGGCGACAAGGCAGCCAGGCCGGCCGGCTTGCGCGCCACGCCGCCCGCGGCGGTCACTGCGTTGGAAGTGGAGGCCATGCGTTCACCCGGCATCAGAAGTTCTTCTTCAGGTCCATGCCCTGGTACAGCGATGCCACCTGCTGGCCGTAGCCGTTGAACGGCAGCGTCTTGCGCTTGGGCGCGAACAGCGCGCCGAAACCGCCGCCGCGGTCCTCGCCGATGCGGCGCTCGGTCGCCTGGCTCCAGCGCGGGTGGTCGACGTCGGGGTTCACATTGGAATAGAAGCCGTATTCCTGCGGCGCCGCCAGGTTCCAGCTGGTGGGCGGCTGCTTGTCGACAAAGCGGATCTTCACGATCGACTTGGCGCTCTTGAAGCCGTATTTCCACGGCACCACCATGCGCACCGGCGCGCCGTTCTGGTTGGGCAGCACCTCGCCGTACAGGCCGAAGGTCAGCAGCGCCAGCGGGTGCATCGCCTCGTCCATGCGCAGGCCTTCGCTGTAGGGCCAGTCGAGCACGCTGCTGCTGACGCCGGGCATCTGCTTCTTGTCGGCGAGCGTGATGAACTGCACGTATTTCGCGCCGGGTTGCGGCTCGACGCGCTTGATCAGCTCGGCCAGCGGATAGCCGATCCAGGGGATCACCATCGACCATCCTTCGACGCAGCGCAGGCGGTAGACACGCTCCTCCATCGCCGCGACTTTCATCAGCTCATCGAGATCGTAGACCTTGGGCTTCTTCACCAGCCCTTCCACCGACACCTGCCACGGGCGCGGGCGCAGCGTGCCGGCGTTGCGGGCCGGGTCGGACTTGTCGGTGCCGAACTCGTAGAAGTTGTTGTAGTTGGTCACGTCCTCATAGGGCGTCCGCTTCTCGGTCACGACGTAGGCGTTGTTGGGCGTGGCCGCCAGCTTCGGGCCGTGCTGTCCCTGCGCCCAGGCGTTGCGGGCAAACCATGGCGCCAGCGTGGCGCCGGCGGCACCTGCAGCGGCCAGCGCGAGCATGCGGCGGCGCGACTCGAAGACATCGCGGGGGGTGATCTCGTCGGCGGCGATATCGCCGCCGCGGAGCCATTTGGGGGAAGGAATCAACATGGTTTTCCTCGTTGCCTGGCGCTTGCAGGGTTGGACTCAGTGCTTGGTCGTGGCGTGCGGGCCAGTCCTGACAGATTTTTTCGATGCGGCGTAGTCACCACGCCAGGGGCTAGCCGCCCTGGTATTGCTGGTAGACCGCCTGCGCCAGCGTCAGCAGCCGGGCGCGCTCCAGCGGCCCGGCCAGCGCAAAGCCGAGGTCGCGGTCGATCCAGTAGAACGCCATCGGCGCCGGGCCTGGAGCCGGCCGCCGAGAACCTTCGCGCGCCATGCGTTCGACGCGGAAGCCGGTGTCGGGCGTGCCTTGCGCCATGCGCCGCAACTGCAGCGACAGGCGCGTGCCGTCGTCCGCTTCGTACATCAGGATGGCCGACGGGCCGCCTTCGGCCACGCCCAGCCGTCCGCCGATCAGGTGGAAGCCCTGCGCGCGCAGGTCGGGCACTTGCAGCGCCATGCCGAGGCGCTTGGACAACCACGCGATCAGGTGCGCCTCGTCGCTGGCGGCGACTTCCACCGGGTGGCGCATTTCCGGCGCGTACACCACATGCGTGGCAAGCGCCTCGCGCGCAAAGCGCTCGCCGGGTGCCATCGCCACGGTGGTGGTGGTGTCCATGCGATCGTGGGCCATCCAGCCGAGCGCGCCCCCGAGCGCCAGCAATGCCACCGAGGCACAGCTCGCGGCCAGCGCCATGGTCCAGCGCGGCGCGCGGCGGCGCCCGGCCTGGCGCGGCTCGCCATGCAGGGCGGGCGGCAGCGCGGCCATCGGCACCGGCTCGTTCAATACGGGATCCAGCATGCCGTGCAGCGCATCGGCCTGGCGGCGCCACGCGGCGACCTGCGCCGCTGCATCCGGGTGCTGCGCCAGGTACGCTTCCACCGCGGCGCGGCGCGCGCCAGACAGCTGGCCATCGGCGTAGGCATGGAGATCGGCTTCGTGGATCGCGGACATCATTTCACCCGCTGCAGTGAGCTGGCGGCAGGTATCGGCTGGGCGGGGGCACCGCCGTCGAGCAGCCGCCGCATCTGCTCGCGCGCACGCGCCAGGCGCGACATCACCGTGCCTTGCGGGATGTCGAGCACGCGCGCCGCCTCGGCATAAGTCAGTTGTTCCAGGCTGACCAGCAGCAGCACCGCGCGCTGGGCTTCGGGCAGCTGCGCCAGCGCCTGCAGCAGATCGCGGCGCAGGCCGGGGTCGGCCGCGGGCGCGCTGACCTCGGGCAGGGTATCGGTGGCCACCACCAGGTCCTTGCGGCGCAAGCTGTTCAGGCGCAGCCGGTGCATCAGGGTCAGCAGCCACGGCAACAGGCCGTCGGCGCCGTCGCCCCACCAGGCGCCGGGGCGCAGGCGGAAGCGCCAGCGGTAGCGCAGCGCGCGCTCGAGCGTGTCCTGCACCAGGTCGTCGGCCTGCGCCGAGTCGCCGGTGAGGCCGCGCGCGTGGCGCCGCAGCCGCGGCGCCAGCGCGACGAGCTGGCCTTCAAAGCCTTCCATGCCGTGGCTTGCTTCAGTACGTCCGGGGCATCAGCCCATCAGGGCTTGGCGACGTGCCAGACGTTGTTGAGGTTGTCGCCGGTCTTGTCGCCAGGCTTGGCGTCCTTGGCAAAGCGGTACAGCGGCATGCCGCGATAGGCCCACTGCTTGCCGCCGTCATCGCGCGTGATGATGGTGTATTGGCCCGACGCGTTGGTGCCTGGCGCGGCCATCAGCGGCGGCCAGTTGGTGGCGCAGGGGCCGTTGCAGGCGCTCTTGCCGCTGTTGGCGGTGTCGCGGTCGAAGGTGTACAGCGTCAGGCCCTGCGGGTCAGTCAGCACGCCACCGGTCACCTTCACCGTGGGCGGCATGGTGCCGGCGCTGCTGCCGCCCATGCCCATGCCCATGCCGGAACAGCCGGCGAGCAGGACAGCCGCGCAGCCGAGCGCCAGCGCGGCGGGACGAACGAGGGATGCTGCAGAGGTAAGACGCACACGTGCCATGATCTTGTTCTCCATGCTAACCGGTGCCGCCAGCCGGCACCGCTCCTACAGTAAACACCGGATGTGATGCCTTTATTCCGTCACCTTGTAAAAAAGTCGAAAAAAAACCTGCCCGGAGGCAGGTTTTCTTGCATCGCACCATGGTGCGTCGTAAGTGGCGGTCAGAGTTCGCCGTAGCTATGCAGGCCAGACAGGAACATGTTGACGCCGAGAAACGCAAAGGTCGTCACCAGCAGTCCGACCAGCGCCCACCACGCAGCCACCGTCCCGCGCAGCCCCTTCATCAGCCGCATGTGCAGCCACGCCGCGTAGTTCAGCCACACGATCAGTGCCCAGGTCTCCTTCGGATCCCAGCTCCAGTAACCGCCCCAGGCTTCTGCCGCCCACAGCGCGCCGAGGATGGTGGCGATGGTGAAGAAGGCAAACCCGACCGCGATGGCCTTGTACATCACGTCGTCGAGCAGCTCCAGCGACGGCAGCCGTTCTGCCAGGATGCCGCGCTGCTTGAGCAGGTATGCGACCGACACCATCGCCGCCAGCGCAAAGGTGCCGTAGCCGATGAAGTTGGCCGGCACGTGGATCTTCATCCACCAGCTCTGCAGCGCAGGCACCAGCGGCTGGATTTCCTGCGCGTTGCGGGTGACCGTGTACCACAGCAGGAAACCCACCGCGGCCGATACCACCAGCATCACGAACGGTCCCAGCGCGCGCGTGCCGTAGCGGCCTTCGTAGTACAGGTAGAACAGCGAAGTGATCAGCGTGAACAGCACGAACACTTCATACAGGTTCGAGATGGGGATATGGCCGATGTCGGTGCCGATCAGGTACGACTCGTACCAGCGCACCAGCATGCCGGTGAAGCCCAGCACGATCGCGCCCCAGCACAGCTTGCTGCCGATGCTGTAGCCGGTGTTCGAGCGTGTGGCCAGCCCGACCCAGTAGAACAGCGTGGACAGGAACACCAGCGCGCTCATCCACAGGATGGCCGACTGGCTCGACAGGAAGTACTTGAGGAAGAACGCCTGGTCCGCACGCGCGAGCTGGCCCTGGTAGAGCTGGATCGCGAACAGCGACAGCACCGTCAGCCCCAGCATCAGCGGACGTACCGCCTTCCAGTGCCAGCCGAGCAGTGCAAAGGTAGGCACGGCGCCGATCAGCACCGCCTTGTCGTAGCCATCCATCCACTGCCCGTATCGCGACAGCGCAACGCCCGCGCCGACGGCCAGCGCCAGCGCGAACAGCCAATCCACCCACGTCAGCCGGCGCAGGAAGGAAGGTTCGAGATAGGCCTCGTCGCCGGCGCCCCCAGGGGCAGGCGTGGCGCGCGTGGCTTGCGTGGCGCCGCGCATGGTTTGGTCGCCGGGATTCAGATTTGAAGACATAGCGTACCTGCTCGTTTAATCGCTGCCGTTTTGATGTGGCGTTTCCGCGGGGGTCCCGCCGGCAGCACGGCCGATGTCGTCGCGCAGTGCCGTGAATTCCTTTTCGAAATCCATCGTGCGGCGCTGGGTCGACATCGCCATCAGTACATGGCTGCTGGACGGCACGGCGTCTCCCTCGGCGGGCTTGTCCTTGATCCAGATCCAGACGCGGCGCTCGCGGATATAGAACATCGCGAACACCCCCAGTGTCAGCAGCAGACAGCCAAGATACACGATGTTCTTGCCCGGCGCACGGGTCATCTGGAACACGCTGGCCTTGATCTCCTTGAACTCGTCAAGTTGCAGGAATACCGGTGCGCCGTAGAAAAAACTGTCTGACAGCGCACTGATCGCCTGCTGCAGGAAGGTGCCGCTCTGTGCGCTGTTTGGCACCACCGGCAGCTTGTCCTGGGCGCGCGCCAGCTGCCACAGCTCCCACATCGAGCCATTCAGTATCTTCAGCAGGACGTCGGCGGCCTTCTGCTGCTCGGCCTGCGGCACCGACTTTTCCAGGAATGCCGCGATTGCGGTGAAGCCGCCCGGGGGCGAGTCCGGCGTCGGGCGCGTGGCGCCCGCAAACAGGTCGAGCGCGCGCAGTGCGCTTTCGGCAAGCTGGCGGCGCAGGTCGGCCTTGTCGTCTCCCGGCATCGACGCCAGCGCAAAGCGGCGGGCGGCCTCGCCCCGAAGCGCGCGGTCCTGCAACGCGGCGCGCAGGCGCATCCAGTCGGCAACGCTGCCCTGGTCGTCGGCGGGAATGCGCAGGTAGCGGAACTGCTCGCTCGGCGATTCGCGCATGCCGGCCAGGAACACCGACTGCCCGTCCATCTGCACCGGCACCATGTAGTTGTTGTACTCGCGCGCCTGCCCGGTGCGATCGCGCAGCTTGTACTGCACGGACGGGCCTACGTTGCGCAGCGTCTTGGCGCGGTCGGCGCTGGCCGCGGCACCCAGGTGCTTTTCCAGCGTCTCGTTCAGCGATTTGCGCGCGACGCCGCGTGCGTCAGGCTTGCCCGAGGCATCGGTGACGTTCTCGATATTCATCAGCCGGAAGTCGCTGAACTCGACCGTCACGCCTTCGTTGTCCGCGCCGGTGCCGGTGCCCTTCAGCGGCGCATTGCCGCCCACGGCACCATTGATGGCAAAGGTGCCACGAGCGGTGCCCTGCATCGGGTAGCCGACGAACTTCAGGCGCGAGCCGCCATCTTCGAAGCTGGACTGGTAGATGGCGATGCCGTCGACGATCAACGGCTCGTTCACCTTGATGGTGGCCTCGGTCTGCTTGCCGGTGACGCGGTCGGTGACGATCACGTCCGAGGCGAACAGCTTGGGCATGCCGGTCTCGTAGAAGTCGATCGAGAACTTCTTGAGCGTCAGCGCAAACGGCAGGTCCTGCACCAGCGCGCCGTCGGCGACGTTCAGGATGGCCGTGGACACGGTCTGCCCCTCGGGCACATAGGCATTGCCGCGGAAACCGGGGTTGGTCGCCGGCAGCCGGTGCTGCGGCGGGATCTCGCTGATCACCGCGTTGCCGCTGATCGGGGTCTTGCCACCCAGCCACATCTGCGCGCGGATCAGCATGTCGCCATCGAGCAGGCCGCCGATGCAGATCACCACGATGGCGGTATGCGCCAGGATATAGCCGACCTTGTTGGCGGCCCCCGCCTTGCCCGCCAGCAGCGTGGCGCCGTCATGGTCGACGGCCTTGATGCGGTAGCCGCGGTTGCGCAGCAGCGCCGACAGCCTGCCGACCGCCTCGGTGCGCGCGCGCGCGCCGTCGAACTCGCCGCGATGATGGAAGGCGCGCAGGCTGCGCTCGCGCACATGGTCCTTCCATGAGCGCATGTCCCCGATCATCTTGGGGGTGTTGCGCACCAGGCAGAGCGTGGTGGACACCACCAGGAAGGCCAGGATCAGCAGGAACCACCACGAGCCGTAGACCTTCTGCAGCGATAGCGTATGGAACACATCGGCCCAGAACGGACCGAACTGGTTGACGTAGTTCGGATACGGCTCATTCTGCTTGAGCACGGTACCGATCACGCTGGCGATGGAGATCACCGTCAGTAGCGCGATCGCGAAGCGCATCGAGGACAACAATTCGACCACGTCGCGCAACACGCGGTGAGAGGTCTTCAGGTGCAGCCCTGAAGTGGAAGCGGTCGACATGTGCAGTGACACCTAAGACAACATGCTGCTTTGAAATGAAAAAGGGTGGACTTGCTTGAACGAGCAGGCCACCCTTTTCGATTTTGACAGGCGCGTTCGGTTGCATGCCGCGCGGGCTGCACGCCGAAGCGCCGGCGCCCGGCGGCGCCAGCGTACTGCGCTAACGTCGTTACCGGACGCCGGCGACGTAGTCCGCCACCGCCTTGATCTCGGCATCCGACATCTTGGCAGCGATGGTCGTCATGACCGAATTATTCTTGCGGGTGCCCTGGCGGAACGCCACCAGCTGTGCCTCGGTGTATTCCGACCACTGTCCGCCGATACGCGGATACTGGGCCGGAATGCCGGCGCCGGTGGGGCCATGGCAGGCGGCGCAGGCCGGCACGCCCTTGGCGGCGATGCCGCCACGGTAGATCTTCTGGCCTTCCTCGATCGTGTTCTTGTTCTTGGCGGTGGCCGGCTTGATCGGCTGCTTGGCCAGGTAGGCGCCGATGTTGCGCATTTCGTCGTCGGTCAGCACCGATGCCATCGGCACCATGATCGCGTTGTTGCGCGCCTTGGACTTGAAATCGGCCAGTTGCTTGTGGACGTATTCCGGATGCTGGGCGGCCAGCTTGGGGTTGGCGGCGGCCGCGCTGTTGCCGGCTGCGCCGTGGCAGCTCAGGCAGGCAGGCACATTGCGATCGGGGGCGCCTTGCGTGTACAGCGTCTCACCCTTGGCCGGGTCGGCCTTCGCGGCGGCCTGCTCTGCGGCAGATGCCAGTCCGGAAAGGGCGGCTGCAGGAACGGCCAGTGCCAGGACACCCAGAATCTTCGCAATGCGGTTCATTCGCACACCTTCTCTGAATTGTTTTGGATACCGTGATGCATGCCGACCGGCACTCTGCCGGCGGTGAGGACGCGCCGGGGCAAAGGCCTGACATCGGGGCGACCCGCGCGGATGACCGATCCGCTGCGGTTTGCCTGGCGGCAGACCTCCGCCAGCCCCTGCTCCGCCGCCGCGGCACCCGAGGTGCAACGCGTGATGCGAAACAAGGCCGTGCCCACGATAGGACGACACAACGAGGCTTCCCGTCCGGACAACGGCAGCCGAGCCACGCGGCAAAGGATGTCGCGCGTCACCCGGTCAGGAGACCGTAAACCGGCGTATTGTACAATAAGTTATGTGCCGGATTGATGCCTTGCGCCCTGCTGTGCCGTGTTGAACCGGCCGCGGGCTGCGCCAGATCAAAGCCCGGCGAGCGGCCCCGGCCGCAGCCCTGCCCACCCCTGGCGGTACCCCGGCCACGGCCGCGCCAATGCGCGCCGCGCGGCGCCCCGCCCTACCTCTCCAGCGCATGTCCCTACTCCACCAGGCCCGCTTCTTCATTACCGTCAACCACCTGCGCGACCTGCCCGCCACGGCCGTGCCCGAAGTAGCGTTCGCCGGCCGCTCCAACGCCGGCAAGTCCACCGCCATCAACATCCTGTGCAACCAGAAGCGGCTGGCGTTTTCCTCGCGCACGCCCGGGCGCACGCAGCACATCAACTATTTCACGGTGGCCCCGGTCAAGGCACCGGACCCGCAGGCATTCCTGGTCGACCTGCCGGGCTACGGTTATGCAGAGGTGTCGGGCTCGGCCAAATACCACTGGCAGGGCCTGCTCAGCGACTACGTGCAGACGCGGCCGCAACTCTCGGGACTGATCCTGATGATGGATGCGCGCCGTCCGTTCACCGATCTCGATTGCCAGATGGTCGAGTGGTTCCTGCCCACCGGCAAGCCGATCCACGTTCTGCTGACCAAAGCCGACAAGCTCACCAACAGCGAGAACGCCAAGGCGCTGCGCGAGACGCGCAAGATGCTGCAGGGCTACGCAGAGCAGCTGGAAACGCCGGTGCCCCTGACCGCACAGCTGTTTTCGAGCCTCAAGCGTCGCGGCATCGAAGAAGCGCAGGGCGTGATCGCCGGCTGGCTCAACCTGCCGGAAGCGCAGAAGAACGCGGCGCAGGACGGTGCCACGGCACCAACGGCGGCTGAACCTCCTGCCACCACAGACCCTGCGGCATAACGCCGCAGCGTAGCCAGCGCGCAAAAAAAGCCCCGTTGCAAGCAACGGGGGCGAACTTTCCCGCCGCTGGGGCGGGTACCCGCTCAGGGAGGAGTAGCGGGGGACACCGCGCCACGCAAGCGCAACGCACATAGTGTCCGCGAGTATGATGGCGGGCACGCATAAAAGTTTAGTTTTTCTTCAGCCGGCAACTTTGCGCCGCGCGCGCAGTGCTTGCCGGCTGGCAAATTGGACATTTCTGTCCCGTCTCCAGCACAAGAAGCCTGCCATGTCGACCTTCCCCGAGTACCGCCCGCGCCGCATGCGCCGCGACGATTTCTCCCGCCGCATGATGCGCGAACATCGCCTGTCGCCGGACAACCTGATCTACCCGGTGTTCATCCTCGACGGCCAGAACCAGCGCCAGTCCGTGGCGTCGATGCCGGGCGTCGAGCGGGTCTCCGTGGACCTGCTGATGCCGGTGGCCGAAGATTGCGTCAAGCTCGGCATCCCGGTGCTCGCGCTGTTCCCGGTGATCGACCCCTCGCTGAAAACGCCCGATGGCATCGAGGCCATCAATCCCGACGGCCTGGTGCCGCGCGCGGTGCGGGCGCTGAAAGACCGCTTTCCCGAACTCGGCGTGCTCTGCGACGTTGCGCTCGACCCCTACACCAGCCACGGCCAGGACGGCGTGCTGGATGAAAACGGCTACGTCATCAACGACACCACCGTGGAGATCCTGGTGCGCCAGGCGCTGGCCCAGGCCGACGCGGGCGTCGATATCGTGGCCCCGTCCGACATGATGGACGGCCGCATCGGCGCGGTGCGCACGGCGCTGGAAGACAACGGCCACATCCATACCCGCATCATGGCCTACTCGGCCAAGTACGCATCGGCCTTCTACGGCCCCTTCCGCGATGCAGTGGGCTCGGCCGCCAACCTGGGCAAGGGCAACAAGATGACCTACCAGATGGACCCGGCCAACACCGACGAAGCGCTGCGCGAAGTGGCGCAGGACATCCTCGAAGGCGCCGACATGGTGATGGTCAAGCCCGGCATGCCTTACCTCGATATCGTGCGCCGCGTGAAGGACGAGTTCCGCTTCCCGACCTACGTCTACCAGGTCAGCGGCGAGTACGCGATGCTGAAGGCCGCCGCGCAGAACGGCTGGCTCGACCACGACAAGGTCATGATGGAATCGCTGCTGGCCTTCCGCCGCGCCGGCGCCGACGGCATCCTGACCTATTTCGCACGCGACGCCGCGCGCCTGCTGGCCGCCTGACCTGCATCGCACGATCGCTCTATCGCTCTGTGGGAACCCAAGCGCCTATGGAACTGCTCGGCTTCTCGGCCAGCCAGGTACACCCGCTCGCCTCGCTGACCGAAGCGGCCAGCTTCCTCGGCGGCAATGCCGCCGCGCTGTTCGTCTGGGCGGACTTTTCCACCGAGGAAGTCACGGCTGCCCCGGACGCCTGGCGCGAGAACGTGCGCCAGCTCGCCGGCGCTTCGGTCCTCGACCTGCACCTGGCCGACGCCACCAATGCCGCGCATCCGTCGTATTTCGACACGACCAACGCGTATGACATGGTGATCTTCCGCAAGCTGACCTTCGAGACCAGCCGCGCGATCGCCGAGGCCGAGCCGCAGGAGGCAACGCCGGCCAATGCGCCCAGAGCGTCTGGCGATGCGACGACGGCGCGTGCGCGCCGGTATCCGCCCGGCTTCCTGCCCGCACTGGCCAAAATCGATACGCAGCCGGTCACGTTCTTCGTCTTCGATACGCTGCTGGTCACGGTACGCAACGGCCCGTCGCGCACCGTCGACCAGGTGCGCCAGCGCCTGCTCGAGCTCTGCCAGGCGCCGCGGCCGCAGGCGTCGCCCGCGCGCGGCAACGGCCAGACGCTGCTGCACGGCGTGCGCCCGCCCAACCGGCCCGAGGATCTGATGCTGCGCCTGCTCAATGCGATGGTGGACCGCTATCTGGAACTGCGCGCCCCGCTGACGCGCCAGCTCGACCGCTGGCAGCGCGCGCTGCTGAACTCGCGCCGCAGTTTTTCCAGTTGGGAGGGGCTGCTCGACGCGCGCATCCAGCTGCGCAAGCTGGAGCACCTGAGCGAGGAACAGCGCGACGCGCTGCAGGAATTCCGCGACAGCCTGCTCGACAACCGCTACAGCAGCGACCAGCACGGCACCCCGGTAGATGTCCCGGGTCGCGACGAACTGTTGCTGGTGCGCATCAACGACGTGATGGAACATATCCAGCGCGTGCTCGCGCATGCGCGGCGGCTGGAGGATTCAATCGAGTCGGCGGTGCAGATCCACTTTTCGGCGGTGGCCCACCGCACCAACCGCACCATGCGCATGCTGACGCTGATCACGGCGCTGTTCATGCCGCTGACGCTGATCACCGGCATCTTCGGCATGAATTTCGAGCGCATGCCCTGGCTGCAGGCGCCGGACGGATTCTGGTGGTCGATCGGCCTGATGGGGGCGGTGGTGGTGGTGCTGGGCGCGCTGTGGGCCGTGGCGCGGCAGCTGGAGCACTAGCGCAGGCGCAGGTACGCCTCAGGTGCTGGTGCGCTTGCCGAAGGCGCGCTCCAGGCTCTCCAGGAAGCGGTTGGCCGACTGGTAGCCAATCACCCGCACCGGCCGCTCGCGTCCATCCGATCCGAACAGGATGATCCCCGGCGGCCCGAACAGCCCGAAGCGCTTGAGCAGCGCCTTGTCGTCGGCATTGTTGGCGGTCACATCCGCCTGCAGCAGCACGATCTCGGACAGCCGCGCGCGCACGCGCGGGTCGACGAAGGTCATGCGCTCCATTTCCTTGCAGCTGACGCACCAGTCGGCATAAAAATCGAGCAGCACCGGCTTGCCGGCCGCGGCGGCCTGCGCCACGCGGGCATCCAGTTCCGCGACGCTGCGCACGCGCTCGAAGCGCACCGCCTGAGCGGCGCCCGCGCTTTCCACACCACCGCGGCCTGCGCTCAGGTGCGACAACGGCTGCAGCGGATCGCGCCCGCCCGACGCCACGCCGATCAGCACGATGGCCGCGGCGATCGCGAACAAGACACCAAGCCCCTTGCCCACGCGCGCCAGGTTGCGCGGATCGGCCCCGAGCCCGTCAAAGGCGCCGAGGAACACCGCGGCCACCAGCAGCAATGCCGCCAAAAGCAGCATCGTCGTCCATGCCGGCAGCACCGGCCCGAGCATCCACAACGCCACCCCCAGCAGCAGGAAGCCGAAGAAGCGCTTGGTCACCTCCATCCAGCGGCCTGCGCGCGGCAGCAGGTTGCCCGCACCCACGCCCACCAGCACCAGCGGCACGCCCATGCCGATCGCCATCGCAAACAGCGCTGCGCCACCGATGACCGCATCGCGCGTCTGCGCGATATAGGCCAGCGCCCCCGCCAGCGGCGCGGTCACGCAGGGCCCGACGATCAGCGCGGAGATCGCGCCCATCGCTGCCGCGCCAGCCACCTGACCACCCTGGCGGCGGTTGGACGATTCCGTCAGCCGCGCCTGCCAGCGCTGCGGCAGCTGCAGCTCGTACAGGCCGAACATCGACAGTGCCAGCGCCACCATCAGCGCGGCGAACAGGCCCAGCACCCATGGCGTCTGCAGCGCGGCCGACAGGCCTTCGCCCAGCAGCCCTGCAGCCACGCCGACGGCGGTGTACACCACCGCCATGCCCAGTACATAGGCCAGCGACACCACCAGCGCACGGCTGCGCGTGACATGCTCGCCGATGACGATCGACGACAGGATCGGCACCATCGGCAGCACGCACGGCGTGAAGGTCAGCAGCAGGCCCAGGCCGAAGAAGAGCGCCGCGATCAGGCCCATGTTGCGGCTCGCCAGCGCGCCGGCGATGCGGTCGGAGTCGTCGGCACGCAGCGATGCGGCGGCAGCCGGCTGGGCTGGCTGGGCCTGCAGCGGGGCGGCAGCGGTCGCATCGGAGCGCCCGCGCTTGCCGAACAGGTCGGCCAGGCCGGTGCCACCGACCTTGTAGACGCTTTCCATCGGTGGATAGCACAGGCCCTTGTCGGCGCAGCCCTGCGAGGTGACCGTCAGCGTCCACTTGCCGTCCGCCGGCGCCGCCGCCACCGGCACGCGGATGGTCACGCTGTCCCGGTACGTCTCCATCTCCTTGCCGAAGGTGTCGTCGAACTTGACCTTGCCGTGCGGGAGGTCCGGCGTGCCGAGCTTCACGGCGGCAGGCTCCGTCGCAAAGGCGAATCGCTCCCGGTACATGTAGTAGCCGGGCGCGACATCGAAACGCACCTCCACGGTGTTGTCGTCGATCTGGCGCGCGGCGAAGCGGAAGGCTTGCTCCGGCGGCAGGAAGTCGTCCTCCGTTGCCGCCAGCGCCGCACCAGCCAGGCAAAGCCAGGCCAGTACCGCCAGCAGGCCTGCGGCAATATGCCGCGCCTGAACCAGCCCGCGTGCCCGCTCCGGAAGTGCCAAACCGATGTTCATGAAGCTGTTTCCTGTCTGTCCTGGCCGATGGGCCCTGCCGTACCCACTGCTGCGCGGCAGCCCCCTTCGTCCATTATCCCGCCGCCTGCGCGCCGGTATCCGTCTCGCTGCCAACCCACGCCAGGTACGGTGCAAAGCCCGCCGTCACCGGCACGGCGATGATCTCCGGCACGTCATAGGGGTGATGTTGCCGGATCACGGCCTCGAGTGCAGCGTAGCGCGCGCGCGTGGTCTTGATCAGCAGCGGCCATTCGCGCGCCTGCTCCAGCACGCCTTGCCACCAGTACTCGGATTCCACCGGGGCCAGACGGTTCACGCAGGCCGCCGCGCGCGCCTCCAGCACTGTCCGGGACAGCCGCGCTGCCGTCTCGGCATCAGGGGTATTGGTGATCACCACGAGCACCTCCGCGGGGTCGGGTGACTTGCTGGCATCGGGCATCGGCACTCTCCTGGTACGGCTGGCAAGGGTGGCACGGGCGGCTGGCGCCCAAAACAAAAGAGCCAGGCGGATGCCTGGCTCGATTGTAAGCGGTGTGCCCGGAACCGTCTCACGACGGCAGCGGGCAGGAAACGCACTTATTCCGCGGCTTCTTCGGCCGGGGCTTCGGTGATTTCCGGGCGATCCACCAGTTCGACCAGCGCCATCGGCGCATTGTCGCCCTGACGGAAGCCGAACTTCAGGATACGCGTGTAGCCGCCCGGGCGGGTGGCGTAGCGCGGGCCCAGTTCGGTGAACAGCTTGGTGACCATGTCGCGGTCGCGCAGGCGGGCGAAGGCCAGGCGGCGGTTGGCAACGGTGTCCTTCTTGGCCAGCGTGATCAGCGGCTCGACGACCTTGCGCAGTTCCTTGGCCTTGGGCACGGTGGTCTTGATCAGCTCGTGCTGGAACAGCGAGTTGGACATGTTGCGCAGCATCGCGAGGCGGTGCGACGAGGTGCGGTTCAGTTTCCGCAGACCATGACGGTGACGCATGATGATTCCTTTCAGTTAAGTGTTTGACCAGCTCTTCTATCGTCCGATACGGGCGGACGCGGGCCGGTAGTCATACGAGCCCCGGCCGAAGCCAGGGCGGTTACCGCGGTGCAGGGGCTAACGCCCCCGCGCCACAATTACTTTTCCAGACCTGCGGGCGGCCAGTTCTCGAGCTTCATGCCGAGGGTCAGGCCACGCGAGGCGAGGACTTCCTTGATCTCGTTGAGCGACTTGCGACCCAGGTTCGGGGTCTTCAGCAGCTCGTTCTCGGTACGCTGGATCAGGTCGCCGATGTAGTAGATGTTCTCGGCCTTCAGGCAGTTGGCCGAACGCACTGTCAGCTCCAGGTCGTCGACCGGGCGCAGCAGGATCGGATCGATCTGCGGCGTGCGGCTCGAAGCAGCCTCGGCTGCCGACTCGGTGCCTTCCAGCGCGGCGAACACGGACAGCTGGTCGACCAGGATGCGGGCCGACTGGCGGATCGCTTCCTCGGGCGAGATCACGCCATCGGTTTCGATGTTCATCACCAGCTTGTCCAGATCGGTACGCTGCTCCACGCGAGCGGATTCAACGGCGTACGACACGCGGCGCACCGGCGAGAACGAGGCGTCCAGCACGATGCGGCCGATGACCTTGCCCGACTCGTCGCCGAACTTGCGCACGTTGCCCGGCACGTAGCCACGGCCCTGCTCGACCTTGATCTGCATGTCCAGCTTGCCGCCGGCCGACAGGTGGGCGATCACGTGGTTCGGGTTGATGATCTCGACGTCGTGCGGCAGCTCGATATCGGCAGCCGTGACAACGCCTTCGCCATCCTTGCGCAGCGACACCGTGACTTCATCACGGTTGTGCAGCTTGAACACCACGCCCTTCAGGTTGAGCAGCAGGTTGACGACATCTTCCTGCACGCCGTCGATGGTGGAATACTCGTGGACCACCCCAGCGATCGTGACTTCGGTCGGGGCATAGCCGACCATCGACGACAGCAGCACGCGACGCAGGGCGTTACCGAGCGTATGGCCGTAGCCGCGCTCGAACGGCTCCATCACGACTTTGGCGTGATGGTCGCCCAGAGGCTCGACGGCGATGATTTTTGGCTTGAGGAGTGCTGTTTGCATTAGGTTGTCCTTTTCAATACCCTCGGCTCGTTACACCGATAAGGCTGACGTTTGGAACCTGAAAATACCCATCGTAACGATGGGCGAAGCCCGACCGCGCGTAGCGCGCGTCGGGCTGAAAGAGAAGCTTTGCGGAGAACGCAAGCGCTGGGCCGTCTGCCTCGCGGATTAACGCGAGTACAGTTCGACGATCAGGCTTTCGTTGATGTCGCCAGAGATATCGGCGCGATCCGGAACTTGCTTGAAGGTACCTTCGAATTTCTTGGCATCCACGGCAACCCAGGTCGGGAAGCCCGACTGCTCGGCCAGCGACAGCGCTTCGGCGATACGGACTTGCTTCTTCGACTGCTCGCGGATGGCGATGATGTCGCCCGACTTGATCTGGGCCGACGGCACGTTCAGGGTCTGACCGTTCACCAGGATCGCCTTGTGCGAAACCAGCTGGCGCGCTTCAGCGCGGGTCGAGCCGAAGCCCATGCGGTACACCACGTTGTCCAGGCGCGATTCCAGCAGTTGCAGCAGGTTTTCGCCGGTGTTGCCCTTGCGGCGATCGGCTTCGGCGAAGTAGCGGCGGAACTGGCGCTCGAGCACGCCGTAGATGCGCTTGACCTTCTGCTTTTCGCGCAGCTGGTTGCCGTAGTCCGAGGTGCGTGCACCCGAGGTGCGGCCATGCTGGCCCGGCTTGCTGTCCAGCTTGCACTTGTCGGCCAGCGAGCGGCGCGAGCTCTTCAGGAACAGGTCGGTGCCTTCACGGCGGGAAAGTTTGGCCTTCGGGCCGGTATAACGTGCCACGTTGTCTTCCTTTGATCGATCACGGCGCCTTCTTGACGCGCCGCGAGTCCGCCAACGCAGTACCTCCCGGAAACCCGGGAAGACCGTGACGGACGGTGGGCTTATGAAGCGCGACCTGGCCTGTTGGGGCCGGGATACGACGCTGAAAGCATTTACAGTGCATCGACACCGAAATGTGCTTTATGCGACATTCCCTCGATGCAAAACGAAAACCTGCCGCATCAAATGCAGCAGGTCAACGCACGATACTACCATATCCGAAACCGGCAGGTAAACCCACCGAGCTCGGACACGCCATCGCTTAGATGCGGCGGCGCTTCGGCGGACGGCAGCCGTTGTGCGGAATCGGCGTGACGTCTTCGATGATCGCGATCTTGATGCCCAGCGCGTTCAGCGCGCGGACAGCCGACTCACGGCCAGGGCCAGGGCCCTTGATGCGCACTTCCAGGTTCTTGATGCCCTGGTCTTGCGCCACGCGGCCGGCGTTCTCGGCAGCAACCTGGGCAGCGAACGGGGTCGACTTGCGCGAACCCTTGAAGCCCTGGCCACCGGCGGTCGCCCACGACAGGGCATTGCCCTGACGGTCGGTGATCGTGATGATGGTGTTGTTGAACGAGGCGTGGACGTGCGCAATGCCGTCGGCAACGTTCTTCTTGACCTTCTTACGCGCGCGAGCGGCGTTATTCGGACCTTTTGCCATTAGTTTCTTCCTCTGCCTTCGGCTTTACTTCTTCAGAGCCACGCCGGCCTTGCGCGGACCCTTGCGGGTACGTGCGTTGGTACGGGTACGCTGACCGCGCATGGGCAGGCCCTTGCGGTGACGCATGCCACGATAGCAACCAAGGTCCATCAGACGCTTGATGTTCATCGTGGTTTCACGACGCAGGTCACCCTCGACCGTGACCTTGCCCACTTCGTCACGAAGCTTTTCCAGGTCGGCGTCGGTCAGATCCTTGACCTTCTTGTCAAACGGTACACCGGTGGCCTCGCAAATCTTGCGGGCGCGCGAGCGGCCGATACCGTAAATGGCGGTCAGGCCGATTTCGGTATGCTTGTGGTTCGGGATGTTAACCCCTGCGATACGTGCCATTCGTCAATCCTCTTTCCGATTAGCCTTGGCGTTGCTTGTGGCGGGGATCCGACGAGCAGATCACGCGCACGACACCGTTGCGCTTGATGATTTTGCAGTTGCGGCAAATGCGCTTAACAGAAGCCAGCACTTTCATAATTTTCCTCTTCCTTCAATTCCTGTTCGCTCACTTCGTCCGGAAGACGATTCGTGCGCGCGACAGATCATATGGGGTCAGCTCGACCGTCACCTTGTCACCCGGAAGAATCCGGATGTAGTTCATTCTCATCTTGCCGGAGATGTGGCCCAGCACTACATGGCCATTCTCCAGCTTGACTCGGAACGTCGCATTGGGCAGGTTCTCCAGGACCTGGCCCTGCATCTGGATGACGTCGTCTTTTGCCATACCTAGCCTGTACCGATCCGAAGTCAGCGCAAGGTCAGATTACCCTTGAAATTCGCCTTCTTCAGCAGCGACTCATACTGCTGCGACATGACATAGGACTGAACCTGGGCCATGAAGTCCATCGTGACGACCACGATGATCAGCAGGGAGGTTCCGCCGAAATAGAACGGAACGTTCCAGCGCAGCACCAGGAATTCCGGCAACAGGCAGACCAGTGTGATGTAGATCGCACCAGCCAGCGTCAAACGCACCAGGATCTTGTCGATATAGCGCGTCGTCTGCTCGCCCGGACGAATGCCCGGAATGAAGGCACCGCTTTTCTTCAGGTTGTCTGCCACTTCACGGCTGTTGTAGACCAGGGCCGTGTAGAAGAAGCAGAAAAATACAATCGCAGCAGCGTACAGCAGGATGTAGACCGGCTGGCCCGGCGACAGCGTGGCAGCCAGGTCCTTGATGAACCCGCCCACCGATCCAGTCGCGTCAGACGTGAACCAGCCCGCGATCGTTGCCGGGAACAGGATGATCGACGACGCGAAGATCGGCGGAATCACCCCTGCCATGTTCAGCTTCAGCGGCAGGTGCGACGACTGTCCGCCGTACACCTTGTTGCCGACCTGACGCTTGGCATAGTTCACCAGGATCTTGCGCTGGCCACGCTCGACGAACACCACTGCGAAGGTCACACCGATCACGATCGCCACGATGAAGATCGCCGCGATGATGCTCATGGAACCCGTGCGGACCAGTTCGAACAGTCCGCCGATCGCGTTGGGCAGGCCCGCCGCGATACCGCCGAAGATGATGATCGAGATGCCGTTGCCCAGACCCCGCTCGGTGATCTGCTCACCCAGCCACATCAGGAACATCGTACCGGTCACCAGCGTGATCACCGCCGTGGCCCGGAACATCAGGCCAGGATCCAGCACCAGCCCCGGCTGCGACTCCAGCGCCACCGCAATCGACAGCGCCTGGAACGTGGCCAGGACCACGGTGCCGTAGCGCGTGTACTGCGTGATCTTGCGCTGGCCTGCCTGCCCTTCCTTCTTCAGCGACTCCAGCTGCGGCAGCACGATCGTCAGCAACTGCATGATGATCGACGCCGAGATGTACGGCATGATGCCGAGCGCGAAGACGGTAAAGCGCGACAGCGCCCCGCCCGAGAACAGGTTGAACATCCCGAGGATGCCACCCGACTGACTCTGGAAAAGCTTCGCAAGCTGCTCCGGATCGATACCGGGCACCGGAATATGAGCGCCGATGCGGTACACGATCAGGGCCAGCACCAGAAACATCAGCCGGCGCTTGAGGTCGCCGTACTTCGCCGTGTTCCTGGCTTGCGCGCTTGCATTGGGTTTCGCCGTGGCCAAACGATGCTCCGACTATAACTGCCTATGCTGCGATAAATGCCTTGTCAGGCTGCGATCTGGCCGCCAGCGGCTTCGATCGCGGCCTTGGCGCCAGCGGTGGCGCCCAGACCCTTGATCGTCACCTTGCGGGTCAGCTCGCCGGCCTTGATGACCTTGGCGCTCTTGACCAGGTCGCTGACCAGGCCAGCCTGCTTCAGAACCAGCAGGTCGACTTCGGCCGCTTCCAGGCGCTCGATGTCACGCAGCGTGACTTCGGCGGTGAACGCCTTGGTCAGCGAGGTGAAGCCGCGCTTCGGCAGGCGACGATACAGCGGCATTTGACCGCCTTCGAAACCCACCTTGTGGAAGCCGCCCGAACGCGACTTCTGACCCTTGTGACCGCGACCGGCAGTCTTGCCCAGGCCGGAGCCGATACCGCGGCCGACGCGACGCTTGGCGTGCTTCGAACCGGCAGCCGGTTTCAGGTTGTTCAGTTGCATCTTGCTCTCCAAGTCCCGATCAGGCCAGAACCTTCACCAGGTACGAGACCTTGTTGATCATGCCGCGCACGGCGGGCGTGTCCTGCAGCTCCGACACCGAGTTGATGCGGCGCAGGCCCAGGCCACGAACGGTGGCGCGATGATCCTCGCGCGTGCCGATCAGGCTGCGCACGAGTTGCACTTTTACGGTTTTCTGCGACATTGCGTTCACCTTAACCCAGGATGTCTTCGACCGACTTGCCACGCTTCGCGGCGATTTCGCCCGGCGTGCTCATCTTCTGAAGGCCGTCCAGCGTGGCGCGAACCATGTTGTACGGGTTGGTGGAGCCGTGCGACTTGGTCACCACGTTGGTGACGCCCATCACTTCGAAGATCGCGCGCATCGGGCCGCCGGCGATCACGCCGGTACCTTCCTTGGCGGGCATCATCAGCACCTTGGCGGCGCCGTGCTTGCCAACGACTTCGTGTTGCAGCGTGCCGTTCTTCAGCGAGACCTTGACCATCTTGCGACGGGCTTCGTCCATTGCCTTCTGAACAGCAACCGGCACTTCCTTGGCCTTGCCCTTGCCCATGCCGATGCGGCCATCGCCGTCACCAACCACGGTCAGCGCTGCGAAACCGAGAATCCGGCCACCCTTCACCACCTTGGTGACACGGTTGACCGAGATCATCTTCTCGCGGAGGCCGTCGTCGCGTTCGTCCTGTTGGACTTTTGCTTGCATCTTTGCCATGACGTATCTCTCTCTATGCGCTTAGAACTTCAGGCCGGCTTCGCGGGCGGCGTCTGCCAGGGCCTTCACGCGGCCATGGAAACGGAAGCCGGCGCGATCGAACGCGACGGTTTCCACGCCGGCAGCCTTCGCCTTCTCGGCGATGCGCTTGCCAACCACGGTGGCGGCAGCGGCGGTAGCGCCCTTGCCATCCAGTTCCTTGCGCACTTCCACCTCTGCGGTCGAAGCCGAAGCCAGCACCTTGGTGCCGCACTCGGAGAAGACCTGGGCGTAAATATGCGAATTCGTACGGAACACGGTCAGACGATTGACTTTCATCTCCGCGATCTTGGCGCGGGTCTGACGTGCACGGCGCAAACGAGCGTCTTTCTTGTTCATCATTGCACCCCTTACTTCTTCTTGGTTTCCTTCAGGATGACGCGCTCGTCGCTGTAGCGCACACCCTTGCCCTTGTAGGGCTCGGGCGGGCGGTACGCGCGGACTTCCGCGGCAACCTGACCGACTTTCTGCTTGTCCGCACCCTTGATGATGATCTCGGTCTGCGTCGGCGTTTCCGCCTTCACGCCTTCCGGCATCTCATGGATCACGTCGTGCGAGAAACCAAGCTGGAGCTTCAGCGCAGCGCCTTGCAGCTGGGCACGGTAGCCCACGCCAACGAGGTTCAGCTTGCGCTCGAAACCGGTGGTCACGCCCTTGACCATGTTCGCCGCCAGGGCGCGCATGGTGCCTTGCAGGGCGTTTGCTTCACGCGACTCGTCAGCCGGCGAGAAGGTCAGCGTGTCGTTCTCGACATTGACCTTGACCAGGCTGTGAATCGGTTGCGACAGCGTACCCAGCGGACCCTTCACGGAGAGCACGCCAGCTGCCACGTTCACTTCCGCGCCCTTGGGGAGCGCGATGGGAGCCTTACCTACACGGGACATGGTTCTCTCCTTAAGCGACGTAGCAGAGAACTTCGCCGCCCACGCCGGTGGCGCGAGCCTTGCGGTCGGTCATCAGACCCTGCGGGGTCGAGATGATCGCCACACCCAGGCCGTTCATCACTTGCGGGATGTCGCTGCGGCCCTTGTACACGCGCAGGCCGGGCTTCGAGACGCGCTCGATGCGCTCGATCACCGGACGGCCGGCGTAGTACTTCAGGCCGATGCTCAGTTGTGCCTTGCCGCCATCTTCCTGGACGGCGTAATCGTCGATGTAGCCTTCGTCCTTCAGGACCTTGGCGATTGCCACTTTCAGCTTCGACGACGGCATGACAACCGACGCCTTCTGCACGCCCTGGGCGTTGCGGATGCGCGTCAGCATATCGGCGATAGGATCGCTCATGCTCATACTGTTTCTCCTGTAGCCTGTGCGTAATTACCAGCTGGCTTTCGTCAGACCCGGGATTTCGCCCTTGAAGGCGATTTCGCGGATCTTGTTACGCGCCAGGCCAAACTTGCGGAAGGTACCGCGGGGACGACCGGTGATCGCGCAGCGATTGCGCTGGCGAGTCGGGTTCGCGTTGCGCGGGAGCTGTTGCAGCTCGAGACGCGCGCTGTAACGCTCTTCTTCCGACTTCTCTTGGTCGTCGATAATGGCCTTGAGGTTGGCGCGCTTGGCGGCGTACTTCGCCACCAGCTTGGCGCGCTTCTTCTCACGTTCAATCAGAGCCAGTTTAGCCACGGTTACCCCTTAATTGCGGAACGGGAACTTGAACGCACCGAGGAGTGCCTTGGCTTCCTCGTCGTTCTTTGCCGTCGTCGTGATGCTGATGTTCAGACCACGCAGTGCGTCGATCTTGTCGTACTCGATTTCGGGGAAAATGATCTGCTCTTTCACACCGATGTTGTAGTTGCCACGACCGTCAAACGAACGGCCCGACACACCACGGAAGTCACGCACGCGCGGCAGGGCCACGGTGACGAAACGATCGAGGAATTCGAACATGCGCTCGCCGCGCAGGGTCACCATCGCACCGATGGGGTAGCCCTGGCGGATCTTGAAGCCGGCGATGGCCTTCTTGGCCTTCGTCACGACCGGCTTCTGACCGGCGATCTTGGTCAGGTCGCCGACGGCGTTTTCAATGATCTTCTTGTCATTGATCGCTTCGCCAAGGCCCATGTTCAGGGTGATCTTGGTGATGCGCGGCACTTCCATGACCGACTTGTAGCCGAACTGTTCGATCAGCTTCGGCACAACCTGTTCTTTGTAAAACTCTTGCAGACGTGCTGCCATGCTCAACTCCTAAACGTGCCCAGAATCAAGCTGCCACGACGGCGCCGGTGGTCTTCAGCACGCGCACGCGCTTGCCGTCTTCCACCTTGATGCCGACGCGCGACGGCTTGCCATTGGCATCCACGAGCGCAACGTTGGAAATATGCAGCGGCATGACCTTGTCAACCACGCCACCGGTGGTGCCCAGCATCGGGTTCGGGCGCGCATGCTTCTTGGCGATGTTCACGCCCTGCACCGCAACCTTGTCACCGAGCACGGCCTGCACGGTACCGCGCTTGCCCTTGTCCTTGCCGGTCAGGACGATGACTTCATCGCCTTTGCGAATCTTGTTCATGTCGGCTCCTTACAGCACTTCCGGAGCGAGCGACACGATCTTCATGAAGCGCTCGGTACGGAGTTCACGAGTCACCGGCCCGAAAATACGGGTGCCGATCGGCTCGAGCTTGTTGTTCAGCAGGACGGCGGCATTGCCGTCGAACTTGATCAGCGAACCGTCAGCGCGGCGCACGCCCTTGGCGGTACGCACGACGACGGCGTTGTAGATGTCGCCCTTCTTCACGCGACCGCGCGGCGCTGCGTCCTTGACGGTCACCTTGATGATGTCGCCAACGCTTGCGTAGCGGCGCTTGGAGCCACCCAGCACCTTGATGCACAGCACTTCGCGCGCACCAGTGTTATCGGCCACTTCGAGCCGGCTTTCTGTCTGAATCATGGTGTTTGTCTTCCCAACTTAATCCGCCAGGTGCCATAGCGCCCGTCGGTCAGTCTTGGTCCCGTCGGTTCCGGCCTTGCGCCAGCACCGTATGGGTTGATCAACTTTGAAGTCGGTAGGAGCCTGGCAACTTGACTGATGTCGAATCGCTTGGCCCTGGCTCGCTCAACAGGCCCGCCCGGGTGGTACTGCTAAGGCGAACGCAATAAAGCGGAAGTCCAGGATTATAGCTACATAATCCTGGACTTGCAAGTCAAGCTAAGAACGTGTTGTTCTTAGATGACGCGTGCAGCCTCTACCAGCCGGGAAACCACCCAGGACTTGGTCCGCGACAGCGGACGGCCTTCCTGGATTTCGACCTTGTCGCCTTCCTTGTACTGGTTGGCTTCGTCGTGTGCGTGGTACTTCTTGGAACGCAGCACGTACTTGCCGTACAGGGGATGCTTGACGCGGTTTTCCACCAAGACCGTAACGGTCTTGTCCATCTTGTCGCTCACGACACGGCCGACCAGGGTACGGCGAAGCGACTTTTCCGTTTGTGCAGCTTCAGTCATTTCGCGTTCGCCTTTTCAGTCAGCACGGTTTGCACGCGCGCGATGTCCTTGCGAACCTTCTTCAGCTGGCTGGTGTTCTGCAGCTGTTGGGTTGCCTTTTGCATGCGCAGGCTAAATTGGGCCTTCAGCAGCTCGGAGAGCTCCTGGTTCAGGCCTGCGGCGTCCTTGCCGCGAAGTTCGGATGCTTTCATCCCTGCTCTCCTTACGTCCCGACCTGGCGCACCACGAAATTGGTGGCGATCGGCAGCTTGGCCGCTGCGAGGCGGAACGCCTCACGCGCCAGCTCTTCGCTCACGCCATCCATTTCGTACAGCATCTTGCCCGGCTGGATTTCAGCCACGTAGTACTCCGGATTGCCCTTACCGTTACCCATACGGACTTCAGCGGGCTTCTTCGAGATCGGCTTGTCCGGGAAGATCCGGATCCAGATGCGGCCGCCACGCTTGATGTGACGGGTCATCGCACGACGTGCCGACTCGATCTGGCGAGCCGTCAGACGGCCACGGCCCATGGCCTTCAGGCCGAATTCGCCGAAAGACACGGCGTTGCCACGGGTAGCCTTACCCGTGTTGCGGCCTTTCTGCTCCTTGCGGTATTTTCTGCGCTTAGGTTGCAGCATCGTTATTCTCCACTCTTCCCATCTGCGCCAGGCGCAGCGCGACGACCGGCACCGGCACCGCCACGGCGGTTGCCACCCGGACGGCCTTCGCCTTCACGGCGGCGGCCTTCCGGACGACCCGGGCGACGACGACGGTCGTCTTGCGGCTCTTCCACCACCGGCGCTTCATTGCGGCCGAGGTGATCACCCTTGTAGACCCACACCTTGACACCGATGATGCCGTAGGTGGTTTCTGCTTCGGAGAAGCCGTAGTCGATGTCGGCGCGCAGGGTGTGCAGGGGCACACGGCCTTCGCGGTACCACTCGGTACGTGCGATTTCGATACCGTTCAGACGGCCGGCGCTCATGATCTTGATGCCCTGGGCACCCAGGCGCATCGCGTTCTGCATGGCGCGCTTCATGGCGCGGCGGAACATGATGCGGCGCTCGAGCTGCTGGGTGATCGAGTCGGCGATCAGCTGAGCATCGGTTTCCGGCTTGCGGATTTCCTCGATGTTCACGTGCACGGGCACGCCCATGCGACGCTGCAGTTCGGCCTTCAGCAGTTCGATGTCCTCACCCTTCTTGCCGATCACCACGCCCGGACGCGAGCTGTAAATGGTGATGCGGGCATTGCGGGCGGGGCGCTCGATGACGACGCGGCCAACCGATGCGTTCTTCAGCTTCTTCTTCAGGAAGTCGCGAACTTCGATGTCTTCCTTCAGCATGCCGGCGAACTTCGTGTTGCTGGCGTACCAGCGCGAAGCCCAGTTACGGCTGACAGCCAGACGGAAGCCAGTCGGATGAATCTTCTGTCCCATCGTGACTCCTTAGTTGCCGAGCGTCACAGTGATGTGACAGGTTTGTTTCTCGATGCGGTTGCCGCGGCCCTTCGCCCGTGCGGTGAAGCGCTTGAGCGAGGTCGCCTTGTCGACGTAGATCGATTTGACCTTGAGTTCGTCGATGTCGGCGCCTTCGTTGTGCTCAGCGTTGGCGATGGCCGATTCGACCACCTTCTTCACAATCCCGGCAGCCTTTTTCGGGCTGAACGTCAGGACATTGAGCGCGCGCTCGATCGGCAGACCACGGATCTGGTCAGCGACCAGGCGCGTCTTCTGGGCGGAGATGCGGGCACCGCGATGAATCGCTTTCACTTCCATGATGGCACCTTACCTCTTCGCTTTCTTGTCAGCCGCGTGGCCCTTGAACGTGCGGGTGATCGCAAATTCGCCGAGCTTGTGGCCAACCATGTTTTCCGTCACGTACACCGGCACGTGTTGACGGCCGTTGTGCACGGCGATCGTCAGGCCAATGAACTCCGGCAGAATGGTCGAGCGGCGCGACCAAGTCTTGATGGGCTTCTTGTCCTTGCCGCTGACTGCAACTTCCACCTTCTTCAGCAGGTGGGCGTCGCAGAACGGACCCTTTTTAGCGGAACGAGTCATATCTTTAGCTCCTACCTACCGATTAACGCTTGTGGCGCTTCTGGACGATCATGCTGTCCGTGCGCTTGTTGCTGCGGGTGCGGTAGCCCTTGGTCGGGGTACCCCACGGCGACACCGGATCGCGGCCAGCAGCGGTCTTGCCCTCGCCACCACCGTGCGGGTGGTCGACCGGGTTCATCACAACGCCGCGGACCGTCGGGCGGATACCGCGCCAACGGGTCGCACCGGCCTTGCCGATGACGCGCAGGCTGTGCTCTTCGTTGCCAACTTCACCGACGGTGGCGCGGCACTCGATGTGCACGCGGCGCACTTCGCCGGAGCGCAGGCGAACCTGGGCGTACAGGCCTTCACGGGCCAGCAGCACGGCGGAGCCGCCTGCAGCGCGGGCGATCTGGGCGCCCTTGCCCGGCAGCATTTCCACGTTGTTGATCGTGGTACCGACCGGAATGTTGCGGATCGGCAGGTTGTTACCAGCCTTGATCGGCGCTTCCGAGCCATTCAGCAGCGATTGGCCGGCAACCATGCCCTTGGTGGCGATGATGTAGCGGCGCTCGCCGTCGGCGAACACGACCAGCGCGATGTTGGCGCTGCGGTTCGGATCGTATTCCAGGCGCTCGACCTTGGCGGGGATGCCGTCCTTGTCGTTGCGCTTGAAGTCGACCACGCGGTAGTGGTGCTTATGACCACCGCCCTTGTGGCGGGTGGTGATATGACCATTGTTGTTACGACCCGACTTCTGGAATTGCTTTTCCAGCAGCGGAGCGTGCGGGGCGCCCTTGTGAAGGTCCTTGTTGACGACCTTCACCATCGAGCGACGACCCGGGGAAGTCGGCTTGGTCTTGACGAGTGCCATGATTACTTGGCCTCCGCTTCAAAATTGATTTCCTGACCCGGCTTCAGCGACACGTAAGCTTTCTTCACGTGGTTGCGACGGCCCATGAAACGGCCGAAGCGCTTCTGCTTGCCCTTCTGGTTCAGGATCTGAACGGACTGCACCTCGACCTTGAACAGCAGTTCGACGGCGGCCTTCACTTCTGCCTTGTTGGCATCGCGGGCCACTTCGAACACGACTTGTTCATTCTTGTCGGCGACCAGGGTTGCCTTTTCGGAAACCACCGGCGCGAGCAGCACCTGCATCAAACGATGATCGTTCTTGGCTACTTGCGTCATTTCAGCAACTCCTCGATCTGCGCGACGGCTGCCTTGGTCACCAGCACCTTCTTGTAGTGCACGAGCGACAGCGGATCAGCCTGGCGCGGCTCGACAACTGCCACGTGCGGCAGGTTGCGCGAAGCCAGGTAGAGGTTTTCGTCGAGGCTGTCGGTGATGATCAGCACCGAGTCCAGGCCCATGGCCTTGAACTTGTCGGCCAAGAGCTTGGTCTTGGGCGCGTCGACGGTGAAACCGTCCACCACATTGATACGACCTTCACGTGCGAGCTGCGAGTAAATCGAGCGCATGCCGGCACGGAACATCTTCTTGTTGACCTTCTGGCTGAAGTTCTCTTCCGGCGAATTCGGGAAGATACGGCCGCCCCCGCGCCACAGCGGCGAGGAAGACATACCGGCACGAGCACGGCCCGTACCCTTCTGGCGCCACGGCTTCTTGGTCGTGTGCTTGACCTCTTCACGATCCTTCTGCTTGCGGTTACCGCTGCGCGCGTTGGCCTGGTAAGCGACGACGATCTGGTGAACGAGGGCTTCGTTGTAGTCACGGCCGAACACTTCGGGCGAAGCGGCAACGCCCGCGCCGATCTGGCCATTGTCCTGGAGGAGCTTGAGTTCCATTACATGCGCTCCTTAAGCTTTGGCTTTGGCCTTGACGGCCGGGGTAACGATGACCTTGCCGTTCTTGGAGCCAGGGATGGCGCCCTTGACCAGCAGCAGCTTGCGCTCTGCGTCGATCTTGGCGATCTCCAGGTTCTGCACGGTGCGGGTGACATCGCCCAGGTGACCGGTCATGCGCTTGCCCGGGAACACGCGGCCCGGATCCTGCGCCATACCGATCGAGCCCGGCACGTTGTGCGAGCGCGAGTTACCGTGGGTGGCACGGCCGGAGGCGAAGTGATAGCGCTTGATGGTACCGGCGTAGCCCTTACCGATGGTCACGCCCTGCACGTCGATCTTCTGACCGACTTCGAACAGGTCGACCGACAGCGAACCGCCAGCTTGCAGTTCGGCAGCCTTGGCTGCATCGATACGGAATTCGCGGATGATTTCGCCGGCTTCCACGCCGGCTTTGGCGAGGTGACCCGCCAGCGGCTTGGTGACGCGGCTTGCGCGTCGTGCGCCGAAGGTGACTTGAACCGCGGTATAACCGTCGGTCTCGTCCGTCTTGATTTGCGTCACGCGGTTGTCGCCGACCTCGACCACGGTCACGGGAATCGCTTCACCGTCGTCCGTGAAAATACGGGTCATGCCAACCTTGCGACCTACAAGGCCAAGGCTCATGGTTTGCTCCATTCCCAGCTGCGATTGGCCGGGGCTGATTGATACACGAAAACTGTGTTTGCGCTTGTGCGCGGATGGGCTGCGCTAAAGAGGACTGCGCCTGGCCAAAACGGCCAACCCACTACCCGGAGACACGGGTAGCCTTACACTATAACCCTTCCCCGAGGAAAGGGCAATAAGCAATTGTGATTTGCCGATGGGTGTTGTAGGCAGGATTCAAGCAGATGTGCACAAAAGCTGGCACGAAGGCGGCGCGGCGGGCAGCAGACGCCGCTCGCCGGCATGCGGCTCAGGCGGCGACGCGCACGAAGCCGCCACTATAGAAGACCAGCGGCTCGCCTTCTTCCGCCGAGATGGACTCCACCGCGCCGACGATCAGCAGGTGATCGCCCACGGGATCGGCACGCTCGACGCGGCACGCGAGCGTGGCGAGCGCCTCGTCAAGGTAAGGCACGCCCTGGGCGCAGCGCGTATGGCGCACGCCGGCGAACTTGTCTACAGCCGGCGCCGCGAAGCGGCGCGCCAGGTCGCCGTGCCCGGCGCGCAGGATGCTGACACCGAACGGCCGGCCTGGCTCGAACAACCCGGCGTTGGGCGAGTGCGACGCCAGGCTCCACAGGATCAGCGGCGGCGCCAGCGACAGCGACGCGAACGAGTTGACGGTGATGCCGACCGGCCGTAGCTGCGCGGTACAGGCACCGATGACCGCCACGCCGGTCGCGTAGCGGCCGCAAACCCGCCGCAACTCGCGCGGATCGAGCAGGGGCGCGGCATGATTGGTGGTGTCCATGTCAGGCAGCCTGCGGCAGGTGGTGGTCGATCAGCTGGTGGCAAGCCTGCTCGTCCATCCACCACGGGAAATAGTCCGGTGGATTGTCGAAGCCGTTGGCGATGCGCGCCGCCAGCGCGGGCGCCTGCCCTGCCGCGCCCAGCAGCGCCAGGATATGCGGCGGCGGCGGGGTCAGCAGCGAGTTGGTCCAGGCCACGACATCGCCGGCGTATTGCCAGTAGCGGGCGAAGGTCTGCTCCATCCAGTCACGGTCGAACGGCCGCTCGCCATGGGCGAGGATGGCGTCGAGGTAGACCTTGCAGCATTTGGCGGCATTGTTGGAACCCTGCCCGGTGATCGGGTCGTTGACCACCACGGCATCGGCCATGCCGAATACCAGCCGGCCCGAAGGCAGCGTCAGCACCGGCTTGCGCACCGTCGGCGCGAAGCGGCCCGACAGGATGCCGTTGTCGTCGGTCAGCGCCACCCGCTCGCAGCGCTCGGCCTCCCACGGCGCATAGGTGCGCAGGATGCGCAGGCTCTCTGCGAGGTGCTGGTCGGGCGTGCGTGCCTCGGCCCAGCGATCCATCGGGCCGCCGGGGATGCCCTCGAACACCATGATCTCGCACGGCCCCGACAGCGTCAGCGCGGGGAAGACGAAGTATTCGCCGACACCCGGGATCAGGTTGAAGCAAACCCGCGAGAACGGCTCGCGCGGTACCATGCCGGTGACATAGGTCAGCGCCAGCGCGCGTTGCGGCTTGTCGAACGGGCTGCGCTGCGCGTCGCGCTCGAAGCGGCTGACGATCTCGCCCTTGCCGGCGGCCAGCAGCACCAGGTCGTGCTCGCCGGTCAGCGCTTCCAGTTCGTCCACGCCAACATCGACGATGCGCAGGTCGCCGCCGCGCGCGGCGAAGGCTTCCATCCACGCCGGCATCTTCAGCCGCTGGTCGACCGCCTGTGCCGGCCGGTCCAGCGGCGCGGCCCAATCGATGGCTTTCGCGCCGGGTAGTTCGGGATGCGGCACGGCCAGGCCGATGCCTTCGACCGGCGGGCAGTTTTCGTCCCACCAGTTGAGGCCGAGGTCGCGCTCGGTCTGCAAGGCGCGGTCGAACATGCACTGGCTCGACATGACCTTGCCGGTGCGGACTTGCTCCGGCGTGCGATTGGACAGCAGCGTGACCTGGTAGCCGGCCGCCTGCAGCCCGAGGGCCATTTGCAGGCCGGATTGCCCGGCCCCTACGATGGCGATGCGTTGGCGCATGATGTGGTCTCCTGATTGGATGGGGATGGCGTGTGCGGCGATGGCGTCAGCCGGCCAGCTTGCCGATTGCCGGGACGTTCTGCTCCGGGCCCATCGCACTGTAGCCACCGTCGACGGCGTAATCCGCGCCGGTGACGAAGCTGGCATGGTCAGAGCACAGGAACAGCACCACCTGCGCGACCTCGTCGGGCTCGCCCACGCGGCCCAGCAGGTGGAATGGCGCGGCGACGGCATCGGTACGGGCGCGGTTGCCGCCGCTGACCTCGTCCATCAGCCGGCACCATGTCCAGCCCGGCGACACCGAATTCACGCGGATGCGGTCGGGCGCCAGATCCATCGCCATATTGCGCGTCAGCTGCGCGATGGCCGCCTTGGATACCGGATATAGCCAGCGCCCGGTCTGCGCGACATTGGCCGAGATGCTGGTGAAATTGACGATGGCGCCACCGCCGCGCGCGCGCATCAGCGGCGCCACCGCCTGCGCCAGCATCACGCCGGACACGACGTTGACGTCGAGCGCCGCCAGCCAGTCGGCACGGCTGGAGCGGAAGCCGTCGTCGAGATAGGTGCAGGCCAGGTTGACCAGGAAGTCCACGCCGCCGAAGCGCTGCGCGACCTGGCCCACGGCATCGCGGACCTGTTCGTCCTGCGTGATATCGGCCGCGATAAAAAGCGCGTCCTTGCCCAGCTCCGCGGCAACGCGCTCACCGTTGGCGGCGTCGATATCAAAGATCGCCACGCGCGCACCAGCCTCGACGAAGGCCCGCGCCACGCCAGCGCCGATCAGAGTGGCGCCGCCGGTGACGATGGCCACCTTGTCCTGCAATCCCTTCATGGTTGTCTCCTTGTTTGCCATCCGTGTCCGTGTTCCGGGCAGGCCTCTGCGGGCCCGCTCCGGATCGTTGTTGTGCTCGCTACTTGCGCTCGCTACTTACCCTCGCTCTCCTGCCAGCGCGCCATCAGCGTGTTCGACGGCAAGGTTTCATCCAGCAGCTTGCGCGCGGTCTCCACGCCCGCCACCGGCAGACCCGCCGGGTCGAGCTTGCCGATCTGCACCAGCACGCTGGCCTGGTCCCAGTAGATATGCTCGTGATAGAGCTTGTCGCCGCGGAACTTGACGATGGCGACCAGCGGGATCTCCACGCGCTTGCCGGTGGGCGGCACGCCCGGCAGCATCCAGTCGATCTCGCAGGTATGCGTGAAGCAGAACAGCAGTTCGTCGACGATCTGCGTGGTGCCGATCGTTCGCGACAGCGGAATCAGCGTGGTATCCGGTGGATTGCTGTGGACAAAGTGGTTCTGGTAGAAGCGCCGCAGCTGCGCGTAGCCGACGCCGCCGGTCATGGTCGGGATATGGTTCACGTAGGGCTGCGGCACCATCGTCGCCATGGTGGCATCCACGTCGCGCGTGGCGAATTCATATTCGCAGTGCTTGTCCCACAGCGTGGAGAAATCGTAGTGCGGCCCCATCTCGCGGCGCAGCGCGGCAATCGCGCGCTGGTGCGCCATCAGCGCGGAGGGCTTGTCGAAATGCTCGCCGCCCACGCGCGCGAAGGCATGGTCGACGCCCGGGTAGACATAGACCTCGATGTGGTCGCGCCCGGCCAGCGCTTCGCGGATCGCGGCCTGTGCCTTCGGCGGGCAGAAGCCGTCCTTCTCCGCGATATGCAGCACCAGGCGGCCGCGCACATTGGCGGCCTCGGCCAGCGCATGCTCGATGCCGACGCCATAGTAGGCCACTGCGCAAGCCACGTCCGGCAGCCGGCAAGCCGCCAGGTAGGCCAGCTTGCCGCCCAGGCAGAAGCCCAGCACGCCGGTCTGGCCGGCGCATTCCGGGCGGGCGCGCAGCGCGTCCAGGGCCGCGCCCACATCCTGCACGCCCCTGGCCTCGTCGAACTGCTGGTACAGGCCGAGCGCGCGCTGGAAGTCTTCGCCGCGATCAATCAGCTCGATGCCCGGGGCGATGCGCCAGAACAGGTCGGGCACCAGCACCGTGTAGCCCTCTTCGGCGTAGTAGTCGGCAACCTGGCGCATGGTGGCGTTGACGCCGAAAATCTCCTGGCACAGCACGATGCCCGGGCCCTTGCCTGCCGCCGGGACGGCGAGATAACCGCTGAAACTGCCTTCTGGGGTCTGGATCTGGATGGTCTGGCCCATGGCCTGCTCTCCTTGTCGTTTTCGCTTTACGGTACCTGTGGGCGGCTGCCGTGCTGGAATCCATCATGGTGGCTCCGCACCGCAGCAAACTAGCCGCTGGGCGCAGCGGCTATCCGATTAGTGCAGGAAACTGCCGACCCGGTCAACGCTGTGGCGCCGGCGGCACACGGCGGCCGGGGCCCATCCGCTATAGTGGATCGCGTGGGAAACCGTTTGCCGGGCGGACTTCGACCGCCGGCCCGGTCCCTGACCATGCGGCGCGCACGGCGCCAGGCCCAGCCTGCCCGGCAGCACCGCGGTCCACGCCAGAGGAGCGAGACAATGCAGCTGCCCCCCGCCGCCACGGCCGCCGGACCGTTGGTGCGCGCCCTGCTCGGCGACCCCGCGCGGTGCGTGTTTGCCTCGACCGACGTAGCCGAGACGCGCGCCGCCGTCGGCCGCGTGTTCAAACCGCATCGGCTGGAAGTGCGTGGTACCCGGCTGCAGGCGCGCATGCACCATGCCCCGCTGGGCGCGGTGTCGTTCAACCGGTTGGCGTACGGCGCCGACGTCACCATCGATCCCGGTCCGCTGGGCGACTTCCTGCTGGTGCAGATGCCGCTGTCGGGCCAGGCCGATATCCGCTGTGGCGACCAGCACATCCTGTCCACGCCGGACAGCGCCTCGGTGCTGACGCCGGCCGACGCGCTCGCGATGCGCTGGAGCGCGGACAGCGACCAGCTGATCGTGCGCATCGAGCGCAGTGCGCTCGACCGGATCTGCGCCGCCCACCTGGGCCGGCGTCCCGAGCGCGCGCTGCGCTTTGCGCTCGGCATGGCGTGGCGCACCGGCGCCTGGTACGAGCTGATGCGCTACCTCGCCGCGATGCTCGAGACGGCCCCGGAATCGGCCCGGCATCCCCTCACCGCCTGCCAGCTCGAGCAACTGGTGATCGGTACGCTGCTGACCGCACAGCCGCACAGCCTGTCGGACGCGCTGCGCGAGCACGGCAAGCCGCTGGCGCCGCGCCATGTCAAGGTGGTGGAGGAGTACATTCATGCCAACGCTGATGCGGCGTTGAACCCGGCCTTGCTGGCGGAGGTGGCCGGCGTCAGTGTGCGCAGCCTGTTTGCCGGCTTTCGCGAGCATCGCGGTACTGGGCCGATGGCCTACCTGCGCACCGTGCGGCTTGAGCGGGTGCGGCACGACCTGCTGAACGATGCATCGGTGGCATCGGTCAGCGCCGCGGCATTGCGCTGGGGTTTTGCGCATCTGGGGCGCTTCAGCGCCGAATATCGGCGGGCATTCGGTGAATGTCCGGCGCAGACGCTGCGGCGGCGTGGGGCGGGTTGACGTCCGATCTGTACCGGCATACGTGCACCACGCGCTGAACGCAAGCCAACGCCCCTGGTAGAGGCTCCCCTCTCCCGCGAAGTGGGAGAGGGGAGCAAACAATCGGCGATTCAAACTTGTCAGCCAACAAAAACGGCGAACCCTGCGGTTCGCCGTTTTTGCTGCATCAGGCCACCAACGCGGCCCAAAGCATCTTTACACCTTGATCTCGACGTCCACGCCGGCCGGCAGGTCGAGCTTCATCAGCGCGTCAACCGTCTTGTCGGTCGGATCGACGATGTCCATCAGGCGCTGGTGAGTGCGGATCTCGAACTGATCGCGGCTGGTCTTGTTGACGTGCGGCGAACGCAGGATGTCGAAGCGCTGGATGCGGGTCGGCAGGGGCACCGGGCCCTTGACGATTGCGCCGGTACGCTTGGCGGTATCCACGATTTCGGCAGCCGACTGGTCGATCAGGCGATAGTCGAAAGCCTTCAGGCGGATACGGATCTTCTGGTTCTGCATGATATTTCCTTAAAAGAGCGATTGGGCAAGGTGCCCAGTTAAATGGGGACATGCCCGCAGGCATGTCCCAGGAAGTGCTTAGTCGAGGATCTTTGCCACGACGCCGGCGCCGACGGTACGGCCACCTTCGCGGATAGCGAAGCGCAGGCCTTCTTCCATGGCGATCGGGGCGATCAGCTTGACGGTGATCGACACGTTGTCACCCGGCATGACCATTTCCTTGTCCTTCGGCAGCTCGATCGAGCCGGTCACGTCGGTCGTACGGAAGTAGAACTGCGGGCGGTAGTTGTTGAAGAACGGGGTGTGACGGCCGCCTTCGTCCTTCGACAGGATGTACACCTCGCCGGTGAAGTGCGTGTGCGGCTTGATCGAACCCGGCTTGCACAGCACCTGGCCGCGCTCGACGTCTTCACGCTTGGTGCCGCGCAGCAGCAGACCGACGTTGTCGCCAGCCTGGCCCTGGTCCAGCAGCTTGCGGAACATTTCCACGCCGGTGCAGGTGGTCTTCACGGTCGGGCGGATACCGACGATTTCGATTTCTTCGCCGACCTTGATGATGCCGCGCTCGATACGGCCGGTCACCACGGTGCCGCGACCCGAGATCGAGAACACGTCTTCCACCGGCATCAGGAAGGTACCGTCAACGGCACGCTCCGGCGTCGGGATGTAGGTGTCCAGCGCGTCGGCCAGGCGCATGATGGCTTCTTCGCCCAGGTCGCCCTTGTCGCCTTCCAGGGCCAGCTTGGCCGAACCCTTGATGATCGGGGTGTCGTCGCCGGGGAACTCGTACTTGCTCAGCAGCTCGCGAACTTCCATCTCGACCAGCTCGAGCAGTTCAGCGTCGTCCACCATGTCGCACTTGTTCAGGAACACGATGATGTACGGCACGCCAACCTGACGGGCCAGCAGGATGTGCTCGCGCGTCTGCGGCATCGGGCCGTCAGCGGCCGAGCACACCAGGATCGCGCCGTCCATCTGGGCGGCACCCGTGATCATGTTCTTCACGTAGTCGGCGTGGCCCGGGCAGTCAACGTGCGCGTAGTGGCGGTTGGCCGTCTCGTACTCGACGTGGGCGGTATTGATGGTAATACCGCGTGCCTTCTCTTCCGGCGCTGCGTCGATTTCGTCGTACTTCTTGGCGGCACCGCCGAACTTGGCAGCCAGCACCGTGGCGATCGCTGCGGTCAGCGTGGTCTTGCCATGGTCAACGTGACCAATCGTACCAACGTTCACGTGCGGCTTGGTCCGCTCGAACTTTTCCTTTGCCATTTCTTAGCTCCTGATAGGAATGCAGTCTTGTTGTTTCATCGCGCCGCCGCACCGGCAGGCGCGGCGGCAAACTTCGAATTACTTGCCCTTGGCCGTCATCACGGCTTCGGCGATGTTCTTCGGTGCCTCAGCGTAGTGCTTGAATTCCATGGTGTACGTGGCGCGGCCTTGCGTGGCCGAGCGCAGCGACGTGGAATAACCAAACATTTCCGACAGCGGGACTTCGGCCTTGATGATCTTGCCGCCACCCACCATGTCGTCCATGCCCTGCACGATGCCGCGGCGGGACGACAGGTCGCCCATCACGGTACCCGTGTAGTCTTCCGGCGTTTCCACTTCCACGGCCATCATCGGCTCGAGCAGGACCGGGCTGGCCTTGCGCATGGCTTCCTTGAAAGCCATCGAGCCGGCCATGCGGAACGCGTTTTCGTTCGAGTCCACGTCGTGGTACGAACCGAACGTCAGCGTCACCTTCACGTCCACCACCGGGAAGCCAGCCAGGATACCGTTCGGCAGCGTGTCGACGATACCCTTCTCGACCGCCGGGATGTATTCACGAGGAATCACACCGCCCTTGATGGCGTCGATGAACTCGAAGCCCTTGCCCGGCTCTTGCGGTTCCAGCGTGATCACGGCGTGACCGTACTGGCCGCGGCCGCCCGACTGCTTGACGAACTTGCCCTCGACGCCTTCGGCCGTCTTGCGAATGGTTTCGCGGTAGGCCACCTGCGGCGCGCCGATGTTGGCTTCCACGCCGAATTCGCGCTTCATGCGGTCGACCAGAATTTCGAGGTGGAGCTCGCCCATGCCCGAAATGATGGTCTGGCCCGATTCTTCATCGGTACGCACGCGGAACGACGGATCTTCGGCGGCCAGGCGGTTCAGGGCGATGCCCATCTTTTCCTGGTCAGCCTTGGTCTTCGGCTCGACGGCCTGCGAGATCACCGGCTCCGGGAACACCATGCGCTCGAGCACGATCGGTGCAGCCGGATCGCACAGCGTGTCGCCCGTGGTGGCGTCCTTCAGACCCACTGCAGCGGCGATGTCGCCGGCCAGCACTTCCTTGATTTCTTCGCGCTGGTTGGCATGCATCTGCAGAATACGGCCGAGGCGTTCCTTCTTGCTCTTGACCGGGTTGTACACGGTGTCGCCCGAATTGATCTTGCCCGAGTAGACGCGGAAGAAGATCAGCTGGCCAACGAACGGGTCGGTCATGATCTTGAACGCCAGTGCCGAGAACTTTTCGTTGTCGTCAGCCTTGCGCTCGAGCTTCTTCTCGCTGTCGTCCTCGTCCGTGCCCGTAACCGGCGGAATGTCGACCGGCGACGGCAGGAAGTCGATCACGGCGTCGAGCATGCGCTGCACGCCCTTGTTCTTGAACGCGGTGCCGCACAGCATCGGCTGGATTTCGCAGGCGATGGTACGGTCACGCAGCGCCTTGACGATCTCGGCGCGGGTCAGCTCTTCGCCGCCCAGGTACTTTTCCATCAGCTCTTCGCTGGCTTCGGCGGCGGATTCGACCATCTTCTCGCGCCATTCGTCAGCGGTGGCTTGCAGCTCGGCCGGGATGTCCTGGTATTCGAACTTCACGCCCTGGCTGGCTTCGTCCCAAACGATCGCCTTCATTTCCAGCAGATCGACGACGCCCTGGAAGCCGTCTTCAGCGCCGATCGGTACCACGACGGGCACCGGGTTGGCCTTCAGGCGGGTCTTCAGCTGGTCGTAGACCTTGAAGAAGTTCGCGCCGGTACGGTCCATCTTGTTGACGAACGCCAGACGCGGCACCTTGTACTTGTTGGCCTGACGCCAGACGGTTTCCGACTGCGGCTGCACGCCACCCACTGCGCAGTAGACCATGCAGGCGCCGTCCAGCACGCGCATGGAACGCTCCACCTCGATGGTGAAGTCCACGTGGCCCGGGGTGTCGATGATGTTGAAGCGGTGCTCGGGGTAGTTGCCGCCCATGCCCTTCCAGAAGGCGGTGGTCGCAGCAGACGTGATGGTGATGCCGCGCTCCTGCTCCTGCTCCATCCAGTCCATGGTGGCCGCGCCATCATGCACTTCACCGATCTTGTGGTTCACACCGGTGTAGAACAGGATCCGCTCGGTCGTGGTGGTTTTACCCGCGTCAATGTGAGCCGAAATACCGATGTTACGGTAGCGCTCAATAGGAGTCTTACGAGCCACTTTAATCCTCTATTCGTCCATGAGGCGCAGAGATCTCATGACCTGCGCCCTTAACACAAACGGGCGAGATGTGTGAAAACACAGCCCGCCCGGCAACCAACAGTGTTTTCGCGCGCTTTAGAAGCGGAAGTGCGAGAACGCCTTGTTGGCTTCGGCCATGCGGTGCACTTCGTCGCGCTTCTTCATCGCGCCGCCACGGCCTTCCGATGCTTCCAGCAGCTCACCTGCCAGGCGCAGCGCCATCGACTTCTCGCTGCGTTTCTTCGCGGCCTCGCGCAGCCAACGCATCGCCAATGCCAGACGACGCGACGGACGGACTTCGACCGGAACCTGATAGTTGGCGCCGCCCACGCGACGGCTCTTCACTTCCACCACCGGCTTCACGTTGTTGATGGCAACGGAGAACACTTCGATGGGGGCCTTGCCTGCCTTCTTTTCGATCTGGTCGAACGCGCCATAGACGATACGTTCGGCAACCGACTTCTTGCCGTCCAGCATCAGCACGTTCATAAACTTGGCAACTTCAACGTTGCCGAACTTCGGATCAGGCAGAACATCCCGCTTGGGGACTTCACGACGACGTGGCATCTTCTTTCCTTTAGATTCAGTTGAGAGCGCGGTCAGTTGTTTCCGCTCTCCGGCCACCAACTAGCTTGCATGCAATAGACAGCAAATTCGCCGGGTGACCACTTACTCGACGGCACGGTTGCCAAAAAGGCGCTCCGTTGTACCGCCGCCTGGTGACAGCACCATGACTTGCGCCACAGGCTATCGGTTGTTGCTGCTGTGGGTCTTTCGGACCCAGGCACCCTAAGCTTAGGCCGCCTTCGGACGCTTCGCGCCGTACTTCGAACGGGCCTGCTTGCGGTCCTTCACGCCTTGCAGGTCCAGCGAGCCACGGACGATGTGGTAACGCACACCCGGCAGATCCTTCACACGGCCGCCGCGGATCAGCACGACCGAGTGTTCCTGCAGGTTGTGGCCTTCACCGCCGATGTACGAAATGACTTCGAAACCGTTGGTCAGGCGCACCTTGGCGACCTTACGCAGTGCCGAGTTCGGCTTCTTCGGCGTCGTGGTGTACACGCGGGTGCACACACCACGGCGCTGGGGGCAGTTCTCAAGCGCCGGGCTCTTGCTCTTGACGACTTCAGAGACGCGCGGCTTGCGAACCAGTTGGTTGATAGTTGGCATTGTTCAATCCAGCTTGGTTTTACGAAAAACGCCCCTCGCACCGGCATGAACCAGGATGGAGAGGCAACTACAAGTTTTTGGGCGGGAGAGATGAGCGGACGCGCTCTGGAGACGGGACTGTGCGGTAACAGCATGCCAAAGAGCGCGAGCCGGCATCCGGATCCCGCATCTGCCGCCACCGGTCCATCAAAACCGGTCCGGAAGGCTTGCCGGCAGCGGCATGAAAGCCACATATCCGACGGGCGAGCGAAATCCAAAGCCAAAAACTCGAATCTGGCACTCTAGCAGGGGAATCGTATACCGTCAAGCCGTATACCCGGCTGACAAGCAGCGCCGGCTAGACCCCGCGCAGGGTGTCGAGGATGCCCTGCCCGTAGCGCTCCAGCTTGGATGCACCAATCCCGGGAATGCCCTGCATCGCCGACAGCGAGTCCGGCGCCGTGCGCGCCAGTTCGGCCAGCGTGGCGTCGTGGAAAATCACGTAGGCCGGCACGCCGTGCTCGCGCGCGGCCTCGGTGCGCCAGCGGCGCAGCGCCTCCCAGTTGGCCAGCGTATCGGCGTCCATGTCCGCGGTATGGTCGATGCGGTTGCCGCGCGCCGCGCGCTCGCCGGACTTGGCCGGCTTGGCAGCCTGGCGTCGCAGGATGATCTGGCGCTCGCCCCTGAGCACCTCGCGCGCGCGTTCGCCCAGCAGCAGCGCGCCGTGACCGCCATGGTCGATCATCAGCAGACCCTGGGCGATCAGCTGGCGGAAGACCGTGTGCCATTCATGCACCGATCGGTCCTTGCCGATGCCGAAGGTCGATACCTTGTCATGGCCCCACTGCTTGATCTTTTCCGAGGCATTGCCGCGCAGCACGTCGACCAGGTGGGTCGCACCAAAGTGGATGCGGCTTGCCTGCGCGGTGCGGTACACGCAAGACAGCGCCATCTGCGCCTCGCGCGTGCCATCCCAGGTGGCCGGCGGCTCCAGGCAGGTGTCGCAGTTGCCACAGGGCTCGCTGGCTTCGTCGAAGTACGCGAGGATGCGCTGGCGCCGGCAGCCGGCGGTTTCGCACAAACCCAGCAGCGCATCGAGCTTGGCCGACGACACGCGCTTGAACGCCTCGTCCGCCTCCGACTCGTCGATCATGCGCTTCTGCTGCACCACGTCGCCCAGGCCGTAGGCCATCCAGGCATTGGCGGGCAATCCGTCGCGCCCGGCGCGTCCCGTCTCCTGGTAGTAGCCTTCCATGCTCTTGGGCAGGTCAAGGTGAGCGACGAAGCGGACGTCCGGCTTGTCGATCCCCATGCCGAAGGCAATGGTGGCCACCATCACCAGCCCTTCTTCTTCGCGGAAGCGTGCCTGGTGGCGCTGGCGCGTGCCGGGGTCCATGCCGGCATGGTAAGGCAGCGCGTTGATGCCCTGCCCTTCCAGCCACGCCGCGGTGTCTTCCACCTTCTTGCGTGACAGGCAGTAGACGATGCCGCTGTCGTGTGTGCCGTCGGCGGCGGTGTGCTCGGCCTTGATAAAGGCCAGCAACTGCTGGCGCGCATTGTCCTTCTCGACGATGCGGTAGCGGATATTCGGCCGGTCGAAGCTGGAGATGAAAACGCGGGCGTCGTCGAGCGCCAGCCGCTCGATGATCTCGTTGCGCGTCAGCGCGTCGGCGGTCGCGGTCAGCGCGATGCGCGGCACGTACGGGAAGCGTTCGTGCAGCACCGACAGCTGGATGTACTCCGGCCGGAAATCGTGGCCCCACTGCGATACGCAATGCGCCTCGTCGATGGCGAACAGCCCGACGCGGGTACGCTCGAGCAGGTCGAGGAAGCGCGGCGTCATCAGCCGCTCGGGTGCGACGTAGAGTATCTCCACCCTGCCGGCGAGCAGGTCGCGCTCGACGGCGGACGCTTCCGAACCGGTCAGCGTCGAATTCAGTACCGCGGCGCGCACGCCGGCTTCGGTCAGCGCCGCGACCTGGTCCTGCATCAGCGCGATCAGCGGCGATACCACGATGCCGACGCCCTGCCCTGAGCGCTGGCGCAGCAGTGCCGGAATCTGGTAGCACAGCGACTTGCCGCCGCCGGTCGGCATCAGCACCAGGCTGTCGCCGCCTTCGGCAACGTGGTCGATGATCTCGGCCTGGCGCCCGCGGAAGGCGTGGTAGCCGAAGACATCCTTGAGGATCGCCAGTGCTTGCGACATGGACTGCGGAATTGCTGAAGCCGGAAAAGCCGTAACCTTACCACTAAGGGACCCGGCTACCGCGCCTCGCGGGCAAACTCTCCGACGATTCTCACGAAAGGTCACGCCACGCGCGGATAAAAAAAAGCCCGGCTGGATCAGCCGGGCTTTTTGACCGCCTTGCGGCGGGCATTCACTACTGCGAGATCAGGCGTTGTCGCCTTCACCCTCGGTCGTCGCCTGCACCACCGGCGGCGGCTCGATGAAGAGCGACTGCTCTTCTTCGGCGATCGCCTGGGCGCGTTCGCGCTCGGAGGCCTCGCGCGCCTTGCGGGCACGGTGGTAGGCCAGGCCGGTACCGGCCGGGATCAGACGACCCACGATCACGTTTTCCTTCAGACCACGCAGGTCATCGGTCTTGCCCATGATCGCGGCTTCGGTCAGCACGCGCGTGGTTTCCTGGAACGATGCCGCCGAGATGAAGCTGTCGGTCGACAGCGACGCCTTGGTAATACCCAGCAGCAGGTTCTCGTAGGTTGCCGGACGCTTGCCTTCGGCGATCACGCGGTCGTTCTCGTCGAGCAGTTCCGAGCGCTCCACCTGTTCACCCGGGATGAACTTGGTGTCGCCCACATCGGCGATCTGCACACGACGCAGCATCTGGCGAACGATCACCTCGATGTGCTTGTCGTTGATCTTCACGCCCTGCAGACGGTACACGTCCTGCACTTCGTCCACGATGTAGTGCGCCAGCTCTTCGATGCCCTTCAGGCGCAGGATGTCGTGCGGGTCCGCCGGACCTTCCACGATCATTTCGCCCTTGTTCACCACCTGGCCGTCGTGCACCAGCACCTGCTTTTCCTTAGCGATCAAGAACTCGTGGGCATTGCCGTCCAGGTCAGTGATGACCAGGCGCTGCTTGCCCTTGGTGTCCTTGCCGAACGAGGTCGTGCCCGTGACTTCCGCCAGCACGGCGGCGTCCTTCGGCGAACGCGCTTCGAACAGCTCGGCCACACGCGGCAGACCACCGGTAATGTCGCGGGTCTTCTGCGATTCGGTCGGGATACGTGCGAGCACTTCACCCACGTGCACCTGCTGGCCGTCCTTCACGGTAATCAGCGCGCCGACCTGGAAGCCGATGGTCACGGAGTGGTCCGTGCCCGGGATCTTCACTTCCTGGCCGTTGGCGTCGAGCAGCTTCACCTGCGGGCGGATGCCCTTGGTTGCAGCCGTGCGGCGCTTGGCGTCGATCACCACCAGGGTCGACAGGCCGGTCACTTCGTCCATCTGCTTGGCGACGGTCACGCCTTCTTCGACGTTCTCGAACTTCGTCGTACCGGTGTATTCCGAGACGATCGGGCGAGTCAGTGCATCCCACGTGGCCAGCTGCGTGCCAGCCTTGATGGCCTGGCCGTCCTGCACCAGCAGCGTCGCGCCGTACGGGATCTTGTGGCGCTCGCGCTCGCGGCCGTGGTCGTCGGTGATCAGCGCCTCGCCCGAACGCGAGATGACGATCAGTTCGCCCTTCGCATTGGTGACGTAGCGCATGGTCGCCGTGAAACGCACGGTACCGGTTGCCTTCGCTTCCACGCTCGATGCCACCGCCGCACGCGATGCCGCACCACCGATGTGGAACGTACGCATGGTCAGCTGCGTGCCCGGCTCACCGATCGACTGGGCGGCAATCACGCCAACCGCTTCGCCGGAGTTCACCATCACGCCGCGGCCGAGGTCGCGGCCGTAGCACTTGGCGCACAGGCCGTAGCGCGTGTCGCACGACAGCGGGGTGCGGACCTTGACTTCGTCCACGCCGATGTTGTCGATCAGCTCGACCAGGTCTTCGTCCAGCAGCGTGCCGGATTCGATCGCGGTTTCCTGGGTTTCCGGGTTCACCACGTCGGCCACGGTCACACGGCCGAGGATACGGTCGCGCAGGGCTTCGATCACTTCACCGCCTTCGACCAGGGCCTTCATGGCCACGCCGTTGGAGGTGCCGCAATCGTCTTCCACCACGACCAGATCCTGGGTCACGTCGACCAGACGACGGGTCAGGTAACCCGAGTTCGCGGTCTTCAGTGCCGTATCCGCCAGACCCTTACGGGCACCGTGGGTCGAGATGAAGTACTGCAGAACGTTCAGGCCTTCACGGAAGTTCGCCGTAATCGGCGTTTCAATGATCGAGCCATCCGGCTTGGCCATCAGGCCACGCATACCGGCCAGCTGGCGGATCTGCGCCGCGGAACCCCGTGCGCCCGAGTCGGCCATCATGTAGATGGAGTTGAACGACTCTTGCTTCACGGTCTTGCCATCGCGGTCGACCACGTCTTCGTGCTGGAGCTGCTCCATCATCGCCTTGCCCACCTGGTCGCCGGCGGCGCCCCAGATGTCCACGACGTTGTTGTAGCGTTCCTGGTCGGTCACCAGACCCGACATGTACTGCTTGTCGTATTCCTTCACCTTGGCCGAGGCCTCGGCGATGATCTTCTCCTTGGCGGGCGGCACCAGCATGTCGTCGATCGCGATCGAGATACCGGCGCGGGTTGCCAGGCGGAAGCCCGACTGCAGCAGCTTGTCGGCGAAGATCACGGTCTCGCGCAGGCCGCACTTGCGGAACGCCGTGTTGATCAGGCGCGAGATTTCCTTCTTCTTGAGCGGCTTGTTCAGCACCGAGAACGGCAGGCCCTTCGGCAGGATCTCGGACAGGATCGCGCGGCCGACCGTGGTGGCCTGCAGCGTGATCTTGGGTGCGAAACGGGCGTCGCCTTCGGCGTCCTTGTCGACAAGCTCATACTCGGTGATACGCACGTTCACGCGGGAAGCCAGCTCGACTTCCTTGTTCTCGTAGGCGCGGATCACTTCGCTGATGTCGGCAAAGGTCATGCCCTCGCCGCGGCCGTTGATCTTGTCGCGGGTCGTGTAGTACAGACCCAGCACCACGTCTTGCGACGGCACGATCGACGGGTCGCCGTTGGCCGGGAACAGCACGTTGTTGGAGGCCAGCATCAGGGTGCGGGCTTCCATCTGCGCTTCCAGCGACAGCGGGACGTGGACAGCCATCTGGTCACCGTCGAAGTCAGCGTTGAACGCCGCGCAGACCAGCGGGTGCAGCTGGATGGCCTTGCCTTCGATCAGCACCGGCTCGAACGCCTGGATACCCAGGCGGTGCAGCGTCGGCGCCCGGTTCAGCATCACCGGGTGCTCGCGGATCACCTCTTCGAGGATGTCCCACACCACCGGGGTCTGGCTTTCGACTTCCTTCTTCGCCGCCTTGATGGTGGTGGCGATGCCCATCGTTTCCAGCTTGTGGAAGATGAAGGGCTTGAACAGCTCGAGCGCCATCAGCTTGGGCAGGCCGCACTGGTGCAGCTTGAGCGTCGGGCCCACCACGATGACCGAACGGCCCGAGTAGTCGACGCGCTTGCCCAGCAGGTTCTGACGGAAACGGCCGCCCTTGCCCTTGATCATTTCGGCCAGGGACTTCAGCGGACGCTTGTTGGCGCCGGTCATCGCCTTGCCGCGACGGCCGTTGTCCAGCAGCGAGTCAACCGCTTCCTGCAGCATGCGCTTTTCGTTGCGCACGATGATCTCAGGCGCCTTCAGCTCCAGCAGGCGCTTCAGGCGGTTGTTACGGTTGATGACGCGGCGATACAGGTCGTTCAGGTCCGAGGTCGCGAAGCGGCCGCCGTCCAGCGGCACCAGCGGACGCAGCTCGGGCGGCAGCACCGGCAGCACTTCGAGGATCATCCACTCGGGCTTGATGCCCGAACGCTGGAAGGCCTCGAGCACCTTCAGGCGCTTGGCGAATTTCTTGATCTTGGCTTCGGAACCGGTGGCCTGCAGCTCGGCGCGGATCTGTTCGATCTGCTTCTCGATGTCGATGCCGCGCAGCAGTTCACGGATGCCCTCGGCACCCATCATGGCGACGAACTCGCCCTCGCCGTACTCGTCGCACTTCGCCAGGTAGTCGTCTTCCGACATGATCTGGCTCTTCTTGAGCGGGGTCATGCCGGGCTCGAGCACCACGAATGCTTCGAAGTACAGTACGCGCTCGATGTCGCGCAGCGTCATGTCCAGGACCATGCCCAGGCGCGACGGCAGCGACTTCAGGAACCAGATGTGCGCGGTCGGCGCGGCCAGTTCGATGTGGCCCATGCGCTCGCGGCGCACCTTGGCCAGCGTCACTTCAACGCCGCACTTCTCGCAGATCACGCCGCGGTGCTTCAGGCGCTTGTACTTGCCGCACAGGCACTCGTAGTCCTTGATCGGGCCAAAGATCTTGGCGCAGAACAAGCCGTCGCGTTCCGGCTTGAACGTACGGTAGTTGATCGTTTCCGGCTTCTTCACTTCGCCGTACGACCACGAACGGATCTTCTCGGGCGAGGCCAGGCCGATCTTGATCGCGTCGAACTGCTCTTCCTGCTGTACCTGCTTAAAGAGATCGAGCAATGCTTTCATTGCAACTCCTTGTTTCGCCGCCGCTCCGGAGTCTGTCCGGTGCCGCGGCATTCAATCCTGTGGGAAATCCTGCGCTGGTGGGTGCCCGCCGTGGCTGGCACCCGCATCGTCTCGATCAGTAGCGATCGAGGTCGATGTCGATACCCAGCGAGCGAATTTCCTTCACCAGCACGTTGAACGATTCCGGCATGCCGGCATCGATCGAGTGCTCGCCCTTGACGATGTTCTCGTACACCTTGGTACGGCCGTTCACGTCATCGGACTTGACCGTCAGCATTTCCTGCAGCACGTAGGACGCGCCGTAGGCTTCCAGTGCCCACACTTCCATCTCACCGAAACGCTGGCCACCGAACTGGGCCTTACCGCCCAGCGGCTGCTGCGTCACCAGCGAGTACGGGCCGGTGGAACGTGCGTGCATCTTGTCGTCGACCAGGTGGTGCAGCTTCAGCATGTGCATCACACCCAGCGTGACCGGACGCTCGAACGCTTCGCCGGTGCGGCCGTCGTGCAGCGTGACCTGCTGCTTGGAAGCCGTCAGGCCCTTCTCGGCGGCGATCTCGTCCGGGTAGGCCAGGTCGAGCATGCGCTTGATTTCCTTCTCGTGCGCACCGTCGAACACCGGCGTCGCGAACGGCACGCCCTTCTTCAGGTTGTGCGCCAGTTCCAGCACTTCGGCGTCGCTCAGGCTGTCCAGGTCTTCCGGCTTGCCGCTCTCGTTGTAGATCTGCGAGAGCAGCGTGCGCAGTTCCTGCGCCTTGGCCGAGGCCTTGAGCATGTCGCCGATGCGCTGGCCCAGGCCGCGCGCGGCCCAGCCCAGGTGGGTTTCCAGGATCTGGCCCACGTTCATCCGCGACGGCACGCCCAGCGGGTTCAGCACGATGTCGGCCGGGGTACCGTCCGCCATGTACGGCATGTCTTCGATCGGGACGATCTTCGACACCACACCCTTGTTACCGTGACGGCCTGCCATCTTGTCGCCAGGCTGCAGGCGGCGCTTGACGGCCAGGTAGACCTTGACCATCTTGATCACGCCCGGCGGCAGTTCGTCGCCCTGCGTCAGCTTCTTGCGCTTCTCTTCGAAGGCCAGGTCGAACTCGTGGCGCTTCTGCTCGATGGCTTCCTTGACGGCTTCCAGCTGGGCAGCCAGTTCCTCGTCGGCCGGACGGATGTCGAACCAGTGGTACTTGTCGACGTCAGCCAGGTATTCCTTGGTGATCTTGGCGCCCTTGGCCAGCTTCTTCGGACCGCCGTTGACGGTCTTGTCGATCAGCAGGCGCTCCAGACGCTGGAAGGCATCGCCTTCCACGATACGCAGCTGGTCGTTCAGGTCCAGGCGGTAGCGCTTCAGCTCGTCGTCGATGATCGACTGGGCGCGCTTGTCGCGGGTCACGCCTTCGCGGGTGAACACCTGGACGTCGATCACGATGCCGCTCATGCCCGACGGCACGCGCAGCGAGGTGTCCTTCACGTCCGATGCCTTCTCGCCGAAGATCGCGCGCAGCAGCTTCTCTTCCGGGGTCAGCTGGGTCTCGCCCTTCGGCGTGACCTTGCCCACCAGCACGTCGCCGGCTTCAACCTCGGCGCCGATGTAGGTGATGCCCGACTCGTCCAGGCGAGCCAGCTGGGCTTCGGCCAGGTTCGAGATATCGCGCGTGATTTCCTCAGGTCCCAGCTTGGTGTCGCGGGCAACGACCGACAGTTCCTCGATGTGGATCGAGGTATAGCGGTCTTCGGCCACCACACGCTCCGAGATCAGGATCGAATCCTCGAAGTTGTAGCCGTTCCACGGCATGAACGCCACCAGCATGTTCTGGCCCAGTGCCAGCTCGCCCAGGTCGGTCGAGGCGCCGTCGGCAATCACGTCGCCGCGGGCAACGTGGTCGCCGACCTTCACCATCGGACGCTGGTTGATGTTGGTGTTCTGGTTCGAGCGCGTGTACTTGATCAGGTTGTAGATGTCCACGCCGACTTCACCGGCCACGGCTTCGTCGTCGTTCACGCGGATCACGATACGCATCGCGTCGACGTAGTCGACCACGCCGCCACGCATCGCCTGCACGGCCGTACCCGAGTCGACCGCCACGGTGCGCTCGATACCGGTACCGACCAGCGGCTTGTCCGGACGCAGGCAAGGCACGGCCTGACGCTGCATGTTCGCGCCCATCAGTGCACGGTTCGCGTCATCGTGTTCCAGGAACGGCACCAGCGAGGCAGCGGCCGACACGATCTGCGACGGCGCCACGTCGATGTACTGCACGCGGTCCGGCGTCACCATACGGGTTTCACGCTCGGAGCCTTCGCGCGCCGACACCAGTTCGTCGGTCAGGTTGCCGTCGGCGTCGACGGTCGCGTTGGCCTGCGCCACCACGTACTTGCCTTCCTCGATCGCGGACAGGTAGTCGACCTGGTCGGTCAGCTTGCTGTTCTCGACCTTGCGGTACGGGGTTTCCAGGAAGCCATACTCGTTCAGGCGCGCGTAAAGTGCCAGCGAGTTGATCAGGCCAATGTTCGGACCTTCCGGCGTTTCGATCGGGCACACGCGGCCGTAGTGGGTCGGGTGCACGTCGCGGACTTCAAAGCCTGCGCGCTCGCGGGTCAGACCGCCCGGGCCCAGTGCGGAGACACGGCGCTTGTGCGTGATCTCGGACAGCGGGTTGGTCTGGTCCATGAACTGTGACAGCTGCGACGAACCGAAGAACTCGCGGATCGCCGACGAGATCGGCTTCGAGTTGATCAGGTCGTGCGGCATCAGGTTCTCGGTCTCGGCCTGGCCCAGACGTTCCTTGACGGCGCGCTCCACACGCGACAGGCCGGCGCGGAACTGGTTTTCGGCCAGTTCGCCGACGCAACGCACGCGACGGTTGCCCAGGTGGTCGATGTCATCGACCTCGCCCTTGCCGTTGCGCAGGTTGACCAGGATCTTGATGGTCTCGAGGATGTCCTCGTCCTGCAGCACCATGGCGCCTTCACCGCTGGGGCGGCCCAGGCGGCTGTTGACCTTCATGCGGCCAACGCGCGACAGGTCGTACGATTCTTCGCTGTAGAACAGGCGCTGGAACAGCGCTTCCACGGCTTCTTCGGTCGGCGGCTCGCCCGGGCGCATCATGCGGTAGATCGCGATACGCGCAGCGGTCTGGTCGGCGGTCTCGTCCACGCGCAGGGTCTGCGACATGTACGGGCCCTGGTCCAGATCGTTGGTGTACAGGGTCTGGATCTGCTTGACACCGGCTTCGCGCAGGTTTTCCAGCAGCGTTTCGGTCAGCTCGTCGTTGGCGTTGGCAATCACCTCGCCGGTATCCGGGTCGATGATGTTCTTGGCCAGCACGCGGCCCAGCAGGTAGTCTTCCGGCACGCTGATCAGCTTGGTGCCGGCCGAGTCCAGGTCGCGGATATGCTTGGCGTTGATCCGCTTGTCCTTCTCGACCACCACGCGGCCGTTCTTGTCGGCGATGTCGAAGCGCGCGACTTCACCGCGCAGGCGCTCGGGCACGAACTCCAGCTGCGCGCCTTCCGACTGCAGCGTGAAGTTGTCGAACACGAAGAAGTGCGCGAGGATCTGTTCCGGGGTCAGGCCGATCGACTTCAGCAGGATCGTCACCGGCATCTTGCGGCGGCGGTCGACGCGGAAGTACAGGATGTCCTTCGGGTCGAACTCGAAGTCCAGCCACGAACCGCGGTAGGGGATGATACGGGCCGAGAACAGCAGCTTGCCCGAGCTGTGGGTCTTGCCCTTGTCGTGCTCGAAGAACACGCCCGGCGAGCGGTGCAGCTGCGAGACGATGACACGCTCGGTGCCGTTGATCACGAACGAACCGGTGGAAGTCATCAGGGGGATCTCACCCATGTAGACTTCCTGCTCCTTCACTTCCTTGACCTTGCCCGGGTTCTCGCGATCGTTGATGATCAGGCGAACCTTGGCGCGCAGGGCCGAGTGGAAGGTCAGGCCACGCTGCTGACATTCCTTGACGTCGAACGGCGGGTTGGACAGGTGATACGAGACGAACTCCATACGGGCGAGCCCGTTATGCGAAGAGATCGGGAAGATTGCGTTGAATGCGGCCTGGAGGCCTTCGCTCTTGCGACGCGCGGTCGGCGTTTCCGCTTGCAAGAACTGGGTGTAGGATTCAATCTGAGTGGCAAGCAGGAATGGAACCTGATGTACCGTCGCGCGCTTCGCAAAACTTTTGCGAATGCGCTTCTTTTCGGTGAAGCTGTACGCCATGGGATCTCCGAATCATCGCAGGACGGCTGGACCTGGCCGCGCCTGAGGTGTTCAGCGACTGGGAGGGGATTTGGCGGTTGGCCGCTACCAACCTCTGGCTGACGGTGTCCGCACGCTGCGGGCGGTGTGGTCGTCGCATCAGCGCAACGCCTGCACTCGCCCGGGGGACACCCGACCAAACTTGTCTTCTGCAGTCGGTTCAGAAGACAAACATCAGCAGCAACCACTTAGTGTGCCACTGATGTTTGGCCTCTGCTGAGTTGCCGGCAAATGAAGTGGTGCCGGGACCCGCAAACATCACATTTTGTAACTTTGCCGCTGTGCCGAGTGGTGACTAAAACACAATCGCACAAGCGCAAAAAGGCTGGCGCCGGGAATTTCCCTTTGCCAGCCCCATTCGCGTGCCGCAAGGGCACGCGAGTACAACATTACTTGACGTCGACCTTGGCGCCGGCGTCTTCCAGCTTCTTCTTGGCTTCGGCAGCAGCGGCCTTGTCCACGCCTTCCTTGACGGGCTTCGGTGCGCCATCGACCAGGTCCTTGGCTTCCTTCAGGCCCAGACCGGTGATTTCGCGAACGGCCTTGATCACGCCAACCTTGTTGGCGCCGACTTCGGCCAGGATCACGTTGAACTCGGTCTGCTCTTCAGCAGCGGCGGCACCGCCAGCGCCCGGAGCAGCAGCCACGGCCATGGCAGCAGCCGACACGCCAAACTTCTCTTCGAACGCCTTGACCAGGTCGTTCAGTTCCATCACGGACATCGCGCCAACGGCTTCCAGGATGTCGTCTTTGGTGATTGCCATTTGAAATACTCCTACTAGATTTGATTCGGTATCGGTAATGCGATCTTTCGATGCGCGGCCTGGATTGCCTTAGGCGCCGGCGGCTTCCGCTTCCGCGGGAGCGCCTTCTTCCTTCTTGGCGGCCAGGGCAGCCAGCAGACGGGCGAAGCCCGACACCGGTGCCTGCATCACGCCCAGCAGCTGAGCAATCAGTTCGTCGCGGGTCGGGATCGAGGCCAGCGCCTTCACGGCGGCAGCGTCGAGAACCTTGCCGTCATACGACCCGGCGCGCAGGACCAGCTTGTCGTTGGTCTTGGCGAAGTCGTTCAGAACCTTGGCCGAGGCCACTGCATCTTCGGAAATACCGTAGATCAGCGGACCGGTCATCTGCTCTGCGAGGCCTGCAAACGGCGTACCTTCGACGGCACGGCGAGCCAGCGTGTTCTTCAGAACACGCAGGTACACGCCTTGCTGGCGAGCGGCAGCACGCAGCTTGGTCAGATCGCCAACCGCAATGCCGCGATATTCGGCGACGACGATGGTCTGGGCCTTGGCGACTTGCGCCGAGACCTCAGCAACGACGGCCTTCTTATCTTCAATATTGAGTGGCACGGTTAAGCTCCAAAATGACGCTGGGTCTCCGGCTATACCGGAGCCTTCACGTCAGCACAAACGAACGGCGTCCGATTGGCCCGAATCACCCGGGTCAGTGCCCGGTTGCTTCAATCCCTTCGGGTGCGCCATCTGCGCTGGCTGGCCGGAAGACGTCGCTCAGGCATGAAGCCTTGCCGCACGTTCCGACCGATTAAGCCCTTTCCGCATCACTGCCGCGGACAAGGACACCAGCGGTCTTTGATAACCAGCGATGCCTGCCGATGCTTGCGCATCCAGCGAGCACCGCTGCCCAAAGCCATGCTCCATCCCTTGCGGTCCGGAGACGACCCTCGCCATTGGCCAGGGTCTTCAATTCTTTTTGCCGACCGGTGTTATCGGGTGCCGGTCAGCAATTTGCCGTCAGCTCAGGCAGCCAGCGTAGCCTGGTCGACACGCACGCCGACGCCCATGGTCGACGAAACAGCGATCTTGCGCAGGTACACGCCCTTGCTGGTGGCCGGCTTGGCCTTGACCAGCGCGTCCAGCAGCGCCGACAGGTTGCTCTTCAGCGCGGCGTCTTCGAACGAACGGCGGCCGATGGTGGCGTGGATGATACCGGCCTTGTCGACACGGAACTGGACCTGACCGGCCTTGGCGTTCTTCACGGCCTGGGCCACGTCGGGGGTCACGGTACCGACCTTCGGGTTCGGCATCAGGCCGCGCGGGCCCAGGATCTGGCCCAGCGTACCGACGATACGCATCGTGTCCGGCGAAGCGATCACGACGTCGAAGTTCAGGTTGCCAGCCTTGACTTGCTCGGCCAGATCTTCCATGCCGACGATATCGGCACCGGCGGCCTTGGCGGCCTCGGCCTTGTCGCCCTGGGCGAACACAGCCACGCGCACCGACTTGCCGGTACCGGCGGGCAGCACCACGGAACCACGAACCACCTGGTCCGACTTTTTGGCGTCGATACCCAGTTGCACGGCCACGTCGATCGACTCGTCGAACTTCGCCGAGGCGCAGCCCTTCACCAGGCCCAGGGCCTCGTCGATCGGGTAGAACTTGGTACGCTCGATCTTCGCCTTGTTGGCGGCGACGCGCTTGGAAACCTTAGCCATTTACAGACCCTCCACGGTGATGCCCATCGAACGAGCCGAACCGGCGATGGTACGCACGGCGGCGTCCAGGTCGGCGGCGGTCAGGTCAGCGTTCTTGGCCTTGGCGATTTCTTCAGCTTGGGCGCGGGTGATCTTGCCAACCTTATCGGTATGGGGCTTCGGCGAACCCTTGGTGATGCCGGCTGCCTTCTTGATCAGCACGGTCGCAGGCGGCGACTTCATCACGAAGGTGAAGCTCTTGTCGGCGAAGGCGGTAATCACCACCGGCACCGGCAGACCAGGCTCCATGCCTTGGGTCTGGGCATTGAACGCCTTGCAGAACTCCATGATGTTCAGACCACGCTGACCCAGTGCGGGACCAACGGGCGGGGAGGGATTTGCCTTACCAGCCGGAATCTGCAGCTTGATAAAGCCAATGATCTTCTTGGCCATCTCTACTCCAATCCGGATCGCTCCACTCGGGGAAGACGATCCTGTTGAGTCGTAACGCGCTGTCGCCGCACCGGTGGCACGGCCTCACGCTCCTCTTTGGCAACGCCCTGGGACACTGCCGTTGCCAGTTGCCGCCCTCTCGGCCGACAACCGGCAAATTCCTTAAACCTTCTCGACCTGGCCGAATTCGAGTTCGACCGGCGTTGCACGTCCGAAGATGGTGACCGAGACGCGCAGGCGCGATTTCTCGTAGTTCACTTCTTCCACGTTGCCGTTGAAATCGGTGAACGGGCCGTCCTTGACGCGCACCATTTCGCCCACTTCGAACAGCGTCTTGGGACGCGGCTTCTCGACCCCTTCCTGCATCTGGGTCATGATCTTGTCGACTTCGCGCTGCGAAATCGGGCTCGGGCGGTTGCGTGCGCCGCCCACGAAACCAGTGACCTTGCTGGTGTTCTTCACCAGGTGCCAGGTTTCGTCGGTCATTTCCATTTCCACCAGCACGTAGCCCGGGAAGAAACGACGCTCGGTGACCGACTTGTGGCCGCCCTTGATTTCCACGACTTCTTCGGACGGCACCAGGATGCGGCCAAACTTGTCCTGCATCTCGGCGCGCTCGATGCGCTCCTGCAGCGCGCGCTGCACGCTCTTCTCCATGCCGGAGTAGGCATGCACGACATACCAGCGCTTCTTCGACGAAGGCGATTCCGGCGCGGTGGTTTCCTGCTGAGCGTTATCGGTCATGTGCTACCTCTTATTTCCAGCCCAGCACGAGCGAGAACACAACCCACTCGATGAGCTTGTCCGCCGACCACAAGAACAGTGCCATCACTACGACGAAGACAAACACCAGGCCCGTCATCTGTCCGGCTTCCTTGCGCGTCGGCCAGACGACCTTGCGAACTTCCCGATACGATTCCTTGGCGAACCCAATGAAGTCCTTGCCCGGTGCCGACACCAGTGCAACGACGACACCCAGTGCAATACCGCCGAACAGCGCAGCGCCACGTACATAAGACGGTTGCTGTGCGAGTGCATAGAAACCGATGACGCCGGCAACCACCAGCAGCACCGCGACGCCGAGCATCCACTTGCCGCTGTTGGCGTTCACGGTTTCAACATTGGGATTGGCCATGTTTCGCAAACGAGACTAAGCCGCGTCACGATTGCTCCTCGCGACGCGGCTGATTGATTTGGCAGGGGCAGAGGGAATCGAACCCCCAACCTTCGGTTTTGGAGACCGACGCTCTGCCAGTTGAGCTATACCCCTAAAACTACTGAGAGCTGACGCTAGCGCCAACCCTTTCTGGCAACGAACGCGGCCGGTTGGTGCCGCGTTCGCAATCGAACAACTTAGTCGAGGATCTTTGCCACGACGCCGGCGCCGACGGTACGGCCACCTTCGCGGATAGCGAAGCGCAGGCCTTCTTCCATGGCGATCGGGGCGATCAGCTTGACGGTGATCGACACGTTGTCACCCGGCATGACCATTTCCTTGTCCTTCGGCAGCTCGATCGAGCCGGTCACGTCGGTCGTACGGAAGTAGAACTGCGGGCGGTAGTTGTTGAAGAACGGGGTGTGACGGCCGCCTTCGTCCTTCGACAGGATGTACACCTCGCCGGTGAAGTGCGTGTGCGGCTTGATCGAACCCGGCTTGCACAGCACCTGGCCGCGCTCGACGTCTTCACGCTTGGTGCCGCGCAGCAGCAGACCGACGTTGTCGCCAGCCTGGCCCTGGTCCAGCAGCTTGCGGAACATTTCCACGCCGGTGCAGGTGGTCTTCACGGTCGGGCGGATACCGACGATTTCGATTTCTTCGCCGACCTTGATGATGCCGCGCTCGATACGGCCGGTCACCACGGTGCCGCGACCCGAGATCGAGAACACGTCTTCCACCGGCATCAGGAAGGTACCGTCAACGGCACGCTCCGGCGTCGGGATGTAGGTGTCCAGCGCGTCGGCCAGGCGCATGATGGCTTCTTCGCCCAGGTCGCCCTTGTCGCCTTCCAGGGCCAGCTTGGCCGAACCCTTGATGATCGGGGTGTCGTCGCCGGGGAACTCGTACTTGCTCAGCAGCTCGCGAACTTCCATCTCGACCAGCTCGAGCAGTTCAGCGTCGTCCACCATGTCGCACTTGTTCAGGAACACGATGATGTACGGCACGCCAACCTGACGGGCCAGCAGGATGTGCTCGCGCGTCTGCGGCATCGGGCCGTCAGCGGCCGAGCACACCAGGATCGCGCCGTCCATCTGGGCGGCACCCGTGATCATGTTCTTCACGTAGTCGGCGTGGCCCGGGCAGTCAACGTGCGCGTAGTGGCGGTTGGCCGTCTCGTACTCGACGTGGGCGGTATTGATGGTAATACCGCGTGCCTTCTCTTCCGGCGCTGCGTCGATTTCGTCGTACTTCTTGGCGGCACCGCCGAACTTGGCAGCCAGCACCGTGGCGATCGCTGCGGTCAGCGTGGTCTTGCCATGGTCAACGTGACCAATCGTACCAACGTTCACGTGCGGCTTGGTCCGCTCGAACTTTTCCTTTGCCATTGCGCGACTCCTGTCTCGGTAGCGATGATGCCAGTGCGGTGGTGTTTGGTGCCCATGGGCAGGATCGAACTGCCGACCTCTCCCTTACCAAGGGAGTGCTCTACCACTGAGCCACATGGGCGAAACTAGACGTACTACTTTATGACAACAACCGCGCGACTGGAGCGGGTGAAGGGAATCGAACCCTCGTCGTAAGCTTGGAAGGCTTCTGCTCTACCATTGAGCTACACCCGCCCGGTTCTTTCCTGCTTCTTCACCGGCATTGCCGGCTGCTGTCTTGCATTCTGGTGGAGAGGGCTGGATTCGAACCAGCGTAGGCGTAAGCCAACAGATTTACAGTCTGCCCCCTTTAGCCACTCGGGCACCTCTCCGCAGAGAACTATCGATTATGGGGCTGTTCACCTCGCCTGTCAAGCACTTTCCGTTGCGGATGCTGTACTTGTTTCAGGCCAGGGAAGGCGTTCCAGCGTGGCGCTTGATGCCGCCTGATCGCTCCCACAAGCGTAGATTAGATTTCTACGTTCTCACCCTATAGGGGCTTCGCAAAACGGCTCCTGGAGGCTCTGGAGCTGCCTCGTCGCGCTGTGGGGCGACACGCAATCAGCCGAGCGGAAAAGCAAAAACCCCTCGCAGCACACGCTGTCGAGGGGTTTTGCACAATAAGAGCCTGGCGATGACCTACTTTCACACGGGTAATCCGCACTATCATCGGCGCGGAGCTGTTTCACGGTCCTGTTCGGGATGGGAAGGGGTGGTTCCAGCTCGCTATGGTCACCAGGCATGAGGGGTTGTGGCGCTGGGGTTCAAGCCAGCGTCACGAATCGGGATGTAGTTGGGGTTGTGCGTATCTGGCACAGACACGATCACACACACCAGGTGAAACACACTGGTTATAGGATCAAGCCTTACGGGCAATTAGTACTGGTTAGCTTAACGCATTACTGCGCTTCCACACCCAGCCTATCAACGTCCTGGTCTCGAACGACCCTTCAAGGAGGTCAAGCCTCCAGGGAATCCTCATCTTCAGGCGAGTTTCCCGCTTAGATGCTTTCAGCGGTTATCTCTTCCGTACATAGCTACCCTGCGATGCCTCTGGCGAGACAACAGGTACACCAGCGGTACGTCCACTCCGGTCCTCTCGTACTAGGAGCAGCCCCCGTCAAGATTCCAACGCCCACGGCAGATAGGGACCAAACTGTCTCACGACGTTTTAAACCCAGCTCACGTACCTCTTTAAATGGCGAACAGCCATACCCTTGGGACCGGCTACAGCCCCAGGATGAGATGAGCCGACATCGAGGTGCCAAACACCGCCGTCGATATGAACTCTTGGGCGGTATCAGCCTGTTATCCCCAGAGTACCTTTTATCCGTTGAGCGATGGCCCTTCCATTCAGAACCACCGGATCACTATGTCCTGCTTTCGCACCTGCTCGACTTGTCGGTCTCGCAGTTAAGCACGCTTTTGCCATTGCACTTTAGGTACGATGTCCGACCGTACCAAGCGTACCTTCGAACTCCTCCGTTACACTTTGGGAGGAGACCGCCCCAGTCAAACTGCCTACCATGCACTGTCCCCGACCCGGATTCACGGGCCAAGGTTAGAACCTCAAACAAACCAGGGTGGTATTTCAAGGACGGCTCCACGTGAACTGGCGTCCACGCTTCAAAGCCTCCCACCTATCCTACACAGATCGGTTCAAAGTCCAATGCAAAGCTACAGTAAAGGTTCATGGGGTCTTTCCGTCTAGCCGCGGGGAGATTGCATCATCACAAACACTTCAACTTCGCTGAGTCTCGGGAGGAGACAGTGTGGCCATCGTTACGCCATTCGTGCAGGTCGGAACTTACCCGACAAGGAATTTCGCTACCTTAGGACCGTTATAGTTACGGCCGCCGTTTACCGGGACTTCAATCAAGAGCTTGCACCCCATCATTTAATCTTCCGGCACCGGGCAGGCGTCACACCCTATACGTCCACTTTCGTGTTTGCAGAGTGCTGTGTTTTTATTAAACAGTCGCAGCCACCATTTTATTGCAACCCCTTCACCCTTCTGGCGCAGGCCAGTCAAGCTACCAGGGCGTACCTTATCCCGAAGTTACGGTACCAATTTGCCGAGTTCCTTCTCCCGAGTTCTCTCAAGCGCCTTAGAATACTCATCTCGCCCACCTGTGTCGGTTTGCGGTACGGTCTCGTATGACTGAAGCTTAGAGGCTTTTCTTGGAACCACTTCCAATTGCTTCGCAGCACTAGGCCGCTCGCCCCACATCCTTGAATCCCGCGCCCGGATTTGCCTGAGCGCCTTCTCCAATGCAGGGACCGGGACTTCCAACACCCGGACAACCTTCCGCGATCCGTCCCCCCATCGCATCATACGACGGTGCAGGAATATTAACCTGCTTCCCATCAGCTACGCATCTCTGCCTCGCCTTAGGGGCCGACTCACCCTACGCCGATGAACGTTGCGTAGGAAACCTTGGGCTTACGGCGAGGGGGCCTTTCACCCCCTTTATCGCTACTCATGTCAGCATTCGCACTTCTGATACCTCCAGCATCCTTTACAAGACGCCTTCACAGGCTTACAGAACGCTCTCCTACCACGCACTTGCGTGCGTCCGCAGCTTCGGTATATAGCTTAGCCCCGTTACATCTTCCGCGCAGGACGACTCGATCAGTGAGCTATTACGCTTTCTTTAAAGGGTGGCTGCTTCTAAGCCAACCTCCTGACTGTTTTAGCCTTCCCACTTCGTTTCCCACTTAGCTATATTTGGGGACCTTAGCTGGCGGTCTGGGTTGTTTCCCTCTTGACACCGGACGTTAGCACCCGATGTCTGTCTCCCGTGATTGCACTCTTCGGTATTCGGAGTTTGCTATGGCGGGGTAATCAGCAATAGACCCCCCAACCATGACAGTGCTCTACCCCCGAAGGTGAGACACGAGGCACTACCTAAATAGTTTTCGGAGAGAACCAGCTATTTCCAGATTTGTTTAGCCTTTCACCCCTATCCACAGCTCATCCCCTAACTTTTCAACGTTAGTGGGTTCGGTCCTCCAGTACGTGTTACCGCACCTTCAACCTGGCCATGGATAGATCATCTGGTTTCGGGTCTACACCCAGCGACTCAACGCCCTGTTCGGACTCGCTTTCGCTACGCCTGCCCTAATCGGTTAAGCTTGCCACTGAATGTAAGTCGCTGACCCATTATACAAAAGGTACGCCGTCACCCGTTTCCAGGCTCCGACTGTTTGTATGCATGCGGTTTCAGGATCTATTTCACTCCCCTCCCGGGGTTCTTTTCGCCTTTCCCTCACGGTACTGGTTCACTATCGGTCGATCACGAGTATTTAGCCTTGGAGGATGGTCCCCCCATCTTCAGACAGGATTTCACGTGTCCCGCCCTACTTGTCGTACACCTAGTTCCACAACGCTGTTTTCGCATACAGGGCTATCACCTGCTAGGGCCGGGCTTTCCATCCCGTTCTGCTAACAACACTGCTAAAGAGTACAAGGCTGTTCCCATTTCGTTCGCCACTACTTTGGGAATCTCGGTTGATTTCTGTTCCTGCAGCTACTTAGATGTTTCAGTTCGCCGCGTTCGCTTCCCACACCTATGGATTCAGTGTGGGATGACCCATACGGGCCGGGTTTCCCCATTCGGACATCTCCGGATCAAAGCTTGTTTGCCAGCTCCCCGAAGCTTTTCGCAGGCTACCGCGTCCTTCATCGCCTGTGATCGCCAAGGCATCCACCACATGCACTTGTTCGCTTGACCCTATAACAAGTGTGTCTCAAGCTTGCGCTCATGACACCGCTCACTACAGGTTGAGTTCTCGCATTTGTGCCGTATTCCAAGTCATCTTTCGATCACTTTAAATACATTTTGGTTGATACAATCACAACCCGGTATCGCGTTTGCTACTGCAGCGTCTCATCAACGCTCGCGCGACACCTTTACTACATCCCATATTGTTAAAGAACAGCCGATCTTGCGATCGCTTGGCAATGCCAAATGAAAACACTCGCCACCTCATCGTCGCGATGCGCTTTCATTTGACAACCAATCCAAGGTACCAGGTGATGGTGGAGGATGACGGGATCGAACCGACGACCCCCTGCTTGCAAAGCAGGTGCTCTCCCAGCTGAGCTAATCCCCCCTCGGATAACTTGGTGGGTCTGGTAGGACTTGAACCTACGACCCCCGCCTTATCAAGACGGTGCTCTAACCACCTGAGCTACAGACCCTTGGCTGTAACAGCAAACAAACCGATAAGTGTGAACGCTAGGCTTGAGACACAAGCCTCTGGAAAGGAGGTGATCCAGCCGCACCTTCCGATACGGCTACCTTGTTACGACTTCACCCCAGTCATGAACCCTGCCGTGGTAATCGCCCTCCTTGCGGTTAGGCTAACTACTTCTGGCAAAACCCACTCCCATGGTGTGACGGGCGGTGTGTACAAGACCCGGGAACGTATTCACCGCGGCATGCTGATCCGCGATTACTAGCGATTCCAGCTTCACGTAGTCGAGTTGCAGACTACGATCCGGACTACGATGCGTTTTCTGGGATTAGCTCCCCCTCGCGGGTTGGCAACCCTCTGTACGCACCATTGTATGACGTGTGAAGCCCTACCCATAAGGGCCATGAGGACTTGACGTCATCCCCACCTTCCTCCGGTTTGTCACCGGCAGTCTCTCTAGAGTGCTCTTGCGTAGCAACTAGAGACAAGGGTTGCGCTCGTTGCGGGACTTAACCCAACATCTCACGACACGAGCTGACGACAGCCATGCAGCACCTGTGTCCACTTTCCCTTTCGGGCACCTAAGGCATCTCTGCTTCGTTAGTGGCATGTCAAGGGTAGGTAAGGTTTTTCGCGTTGCATCGAATTAATCCACATCATCCACCGCTTGTGCGGGTCCCCGTCAATTCCTTTGAGTTTTAATCTTGCGACCGTACTCCCCAGGCGGTCAACTTCACGCGTTAGCTACGTTACTGAAGAAATGAATCCCCAACAACTAGTTGACATCGTTTAGGGCGTGGACTACCAGGGTATCTAATCCTGTTTGCTCCCCACGCTTTCGTGCATGAGCGTCAGTGACGTCCCAGGGGGCTGCCTTCGCCATCGGTATTCCTCCACATCTCTACGCATTTCACTGCTACACGTGGAATTCTACCCCCCTCTGACATACTCTAGCCTGACAGTCACAAGCGCCATTCCCAAGTTAAGCTCGGGGATTTCACGCCTGTCTTATCAAACCGCCTGCGCACGCTTTACGCCCAGTAATTCCGATTAACGCTCGCACCCTACGTATTACCGCGGCTGCTGGCACGTAGTTAGCCGGTGCTTATTCTTCCGGTACCGTCATCCACGCCAGGTATTAACCAGCGCGATTTCTTTCCGGACAAAAGTGCTTTACAACCCGAAGGCCTTCTTCACACACGCGGCATTGCTGGATCAGGGTTGCCCCCATTGTCCAAAATTCCCCACTGCTGCCTCCCGTAGGAGTCTGGGCCGTGTCTCAGTCCCAGTGTGGCTGATCGTCCTCTCAGACCAGCTACTGATCGTCGCCTTGGTAGGCTCTTACCCCACCAACTAGCTAATCAGACATCGGCCGCTCCTGTAGCGCGAGGCCTTACGGTCCCCCGCTTTCACCCTCAGGTCGTATGCGGTATTAGCTAATCTTTCGACTAGTTATCCCCCACTACAGGGCACGTTCCGATGTATTACTCACCCGTTCGCCACTCGCCACCAGGCCGAAGCCCGTGCTGCCGTTCGACTTGCATGTGTAAGGCATGCCGCCAGCGTTCAATCTGAGCCAGGATCAAACTCTTCAGTTCAATCTCTGTATGGGTCCGAAGACCCTCGCTCTTTCGAGCGGTCGCTCACTCTCAGAAAACTGACTGACCAGATCCGAAGACCCGGTCACGTTTTGCTGTGCGAGCACTGTATAACTTGTGAAGCAACACTGTCCGAAGACAGCGGCGTCCGCTACCCAGCGCCCACACTTATCGGTTGTTTGTTTGTTAAAGAACTTCGCTTCCCGGCTTTGCCGTTCAGCGCGCTGCGTTGTCTGCAGCAGAGAAACGAGATTATGCAGAGCTTTCTTCGTTTCGTCAACCGTTGCAGCAATCTTTTTTTGCTGCGGCCAGCGCTGCCAACTTCGCTGCGCCAACCTTGCGGTCGACCCCGCAACCCTTGCTGCGCCTGCTTTACAGCGCCGCGTTGTGTTGCGAGGGGGCGAATATTAAGGGACCCGGAGGTGCTTGGCAAGAGGTTTCCGGAAATAATTCGGATCCAGCCTAAAAATAACGCAAACCGCTCTTTTCTGGCGGCGCCAGCGCCCTCTTCTACTTATAGGGTAGGGATGTCACAGAAAGGTGCAGATGTTTGTCATGCACGACCCGTTGATTCATGATCTGGGCTTCAGCCTGGCGCAGTCGCGCGGGCAGTCCGGAACGCGGGATCCTCCATGACCATCCGAATCGTAAGACTGGGAACGCCACGCGCAGCTGACGAAGGACTGCGTATCGGTACTGTGCGGCGGCCGCCACGCGGCGTGCCCAAGTCCGAGTTCGCCAGCCGTGACTACTACGACGTCTGGTACCCCGACCTGTCCCCTACCCCAGAACTGGTTGCGCAGGCGCAGGGCGCGGCTGACGACAAGGCATGGCGAGCATTCGTCCGGCATTTCCGCAAGGAAATGGCCGAGCCGGAGCGCAGCCGCACGCTCGACCTGCTGGCTGCGCTGTCGCACCAGACCAATTTCTCACTTGGCTGCTATTGCGAAGACGAAGCGCACTGCCACAGGTCGGTGCTGCGCGAACTGCTGGCCGAGCGCGGCGCCAAGATCGGTTGAGCCGCCCCTGCCCGGCGGGAGAGTTCCGCCTTGACCTTTTTGCTTGCGCAATCCGATGGCCCTGAACGTTGTCTGGCTCGGTTTTTTTCTGGTTTCCTTTGTCGCCGCATGCTTCCGCCTCGCCAGCGGCGACCTGGCCGTCTTCCCCGCCATGCTGTCGAGCCTGTTCGACAGCGCCCGCACAGCCTTCGAAATTGCACTAGGGCTGGCGGGCGTGATGAGCCTGTGGCTGGGCATCATGCGCATCGGCGAACGCGCCGGAGTCGTCGACGCCTTTGCCCGGCTGGTGAACCCGTTGTTGCGACATTTCTTTCCCGGCGTGCCGCAGGGCCATCCGGCGCAAGGCGCCATGATGATGAACGTGTCGGCCAACCTGCTGGGCCTGGATAACGCCGCGACGCCTCTCGGGCTGAATGCGATGCGCGAGCTGCAGACGCTGAACCGTCGCCCGGACGTGGCCACCGATGCGCAGATCATGTTCATCGTGCTGAATACGGCCGGGCTGACTTTGATCCCGACCTCGGTCATCGCGATCCGACAGGCAATCGCCGTCAAGCAGGGGCTGGTGGGCTTCAATGCGGCAGATATTTTCCTGCCGACGCTGCTGGCTACCGGTGGCTCGTGCCTTGCCGGCCTGCTGGCTGTCGCCTGGGTACAGCGGCTCAATCTGCTGCGGCCCGCGGTGCTGGCCGCATTCGGCATGGCTGCCGCGGCGCTCGGCGGCATGTTCGCCTGGCTGAAGCATGCGCCGCCCGGGCAGGTCGGCAGCGTGACGGCATTGGCGGGCGCGGGCGTCATCCTGTCGCTTATCACGCTGTTCCTGGCCTGCGGTGCCCTGCGGCGGGTCAACGTCTACGAAGCCTTTATCGATGGCGCCAAGGAAGGCTTCGGCGTGGCCGTGCAGATCATTCCTTATCTTGTCGCCATCCTGGTTGCGATCGGCTTGTTCCGGGCGACCGGGTGCATGGACGTGCTGATGGGCTGGCTGACGCTGGGCTTTGCGCATCTCGGCATCAATACCGATTTTGTCCCGGCCCTGCCGGTGGGCCTGATGAAGATCCTGTCAGGCGCCGGTGCGCGCGGGTTGATGGTCGATGTGATGACGACTTATGGGGTCGACTCGTTCCAGGGTCGCCTTGCGGCCATCATTCAGGGGTCGACGGAAACTACTTTCTATGTGTTGGCGGTCTACTTCGGCAGCATCAATGTGCGAAATACGCGGCACGCGCTGGGCTGCGCCCTGGTTGCAGATGCTGCCGGTATTTTTTGTGCTGTTGGCGCCGCTTATCTATTCCGCTAGGGCAGCATTTCGATTTTTTGTTGTACCCACACAACAGCATTGTGCGCATCGCAAGACATTGACACAACTGCACTTGGTGCGACGCAACAAGCCATGTATAGTGAAGTCTGTCTCCTCCACCACCTCGGTGGATTCCAACCCACGCACAACCTGCGTGGGTTTTTTTTTTGCCCTGATGCCGGCCATTGCAACACCCGTTGCACACCAAGCCCTGGCAAGGGCTACACCTTGGCCATGGCGCAGCACAGAAGTCTTTTGTTGCGCCCGAGCAGGGGATCGCATGGAAGCGCGGTTACTCGCCCTTCTTTGCTGCATTGCAACATCCATGTTGCAGAGTGGCAACGCATTGGTGACGCCAGCCAGGCGCCATATGGCATCGGCAATCGGTGCGCCGAAGTCCTTTCCGGACCCTTTACGGCAGGCCGTGGTGACCTAGAATGATTGAATACGTCCGTCGCCAGCACGAGGCACGCCATGCCTGAGATCACGTTCCCTCGCAGCGTCCCGACCTACTGCGCAGCCAGCCTCACGCTGTCCTGCCCCGCTACGGTCAATGGCAGTCCGACTCAGTATTCCGTCACCGCGGAAGCCCTTGAGGCCCACTTCGGTGCGCGCTCGCCGCGCGAGGAAGATCTGGTTGCCGCCTTCACCAGTAATCGCCAGCGCATCGAAAGCCTCGCCGAAAGCCTGTTCGAGCTGACCCAGGCGCGCGAGATCGTGCTGCGCAGCGGCCATTTCCGCTTCGCCGGATGACCCCTGTCGCGATTGACGACCGCGTCCAAACCGAGACGCCGGGCCAGTCCGGCGTCTTTCGCATGCTTAGTCGGCCTTGGCTTCGCCGCGCACCAGCAGCACCGGCGTAGTCGACTGCCGGATCACCGCTTCCGCCACGCTGCCCAGCACCAGCCGGCGCACACCCCGCCGCCCGTGCGTGCCGATTACCAGCAGGTCCGCACCCCACTGACGCGCGGCTTCGTTGATCGATGCACCGATATCGCCGGGCACCGGCGCCTCGGTGACCAGCCGGGTTTCATGCGGCACGCCGGCCGCTGACAGTTGCTGCGCGGCGTCCTGCAGCGCGCGTTGGCCGCTTTCCTCGAATGCCTTCTGCAGCTGGCTCGGATCGTAGTAGCCCACGTCGAACATCGGCGTACCCGTGTCGACGACATAGAGCGCCAGCACCGTGGCACCGCCCGGCGCCGCTACGCGGATGGCTTCGGCCAGTGCCAGTCCGGACGTGTTGCTGCCATCCACCGCCACCACGATCTTGCTGTATGCCGCGCTTGCCATTTGCGTTACCTCCGTAGACAAAGGGAATAAGGGTTGGACAGCACGAGGCCGTTCCGTCTCTGATACTACACGTGCCCCGGCCGTCACGTGATGTCGCTGCCCCGGCGACGACCAACACAAACCCGGCGCGGCTTAAATTGACCGACCGGTCGGCTTATATATAATAGGGCCAGCCGCCGCACCAACGGTCACCCACCCAGCCGCGGCCCCCCGCCAGAGGAGGCGCTATGTACACCCAAAGCCTGGACGTTCCCGGCCAAGCTGACTCCGCCCAGATCGCTGCCCCTCAGGACCCTCAGGACGATGAGGTCCGCCAGGCCGCTTTTGACGCGCGCGTGTCCGCCGACGGCAAGATCGAGCCGCAGGACTGGATGCCGGCGGCCTACCGCAAGACACTGGTGCGGCAGATTTCCCAGCACGCGCATTCCGAGATTGTCGGCATGCTGCCCGAGGGCAACTGGATCAGCCGCGCACCGTCACTCAAGCGCAAGGCGATCCTGCTGGCCAAGGTGCAGGACGAAGGCGGCCACGGCCTGTACCTCTACTCCGCGGCCGAAACGCTGGATGCTTCGCGCGACGAGCTGGTCGACGCGCTGCACAGCGGCAAGGCCAAGTACTCGTCCATCTTCAACTACCCGACGCTGACCTGGGCCGACGTGGGCGTGATCGGCTGGCTGGTGGACGGCGCGGCGATCATGAACCAGATCCCGCTGTGCCGCTGCTCGTATGGCCCGTATGCGCGCGCCATGATCCGCATCTGCAAGGAAGAGTCGTTTCACCAACGCCAGGGATTCGACGCGCTGCTGGCGATGATGCGCGGCACCGACGCCCAGCGCGAGATGGTGCAGGACGCGGTCAACCGCTGGTGGTTCCCGGTGCTGATGATGTTCGGCCCGCCCGATGCGGCCTCGACCAACAGCGCGCAGACCATGGCCTGGGGCATCAAGCGCATCTCGAATGACGACCTGCGCCAGAAGTTCGTCGATGCCACGGTGGAACAGGCGCGGGTACTGGGCGTGACCCTGCCCGACCCGGGACTGCAATGGAACGCCGAGCGCGCCCACTATGACTGCAGCCCGCTGGATTGGGACGAGTTCTGGCGCGTGATCAACGGCGACGGCCCCTGCAACCGGGAGCGCCTGGCCACACGCGTCAAGGCGCACGAGGACGGCGCCTGGGTCCGCGAAGCCGCACTGGCCCACGCGGCCAAGCAGGCCGAGCGCGAAGCGGGCGAGCGCCGCGCGGCTGCCTGATCCCTGCTTGAACCCAAACCGCAGCCAGCACGCAAGGACTGAGGAGACAACGATGAACCGCAAGGAATGGCCGCTGTGGGAGGTGTTCGTGCGCAGCAAGCAAGGCCTGGAGCACAAACACTGCGGCAGCCTGCACGCCGCCGACGCGCAGCAGGCGCTGCACATGGCGCGCGATGTCTACACGCGGCGCCAGGAAGGCGTGTCGATCTGGGTAGTGCCGTCCGCCGCCATCACGGCGAGCGTGCCGGAGGAAAAGCCGGAACTGTTCGACCCCATGGCCGACAAGATCTACCGGCACCCGACGTTCTACCAGCTGCCCGACGAAGTCAACCATATGTAAGGGCCACGCACGATGACCGCGTCCCCGCAACCCGCTTCCCTGGATCACTTGCCGCCGGCCCGCACCGCCGCGCTGCGCTATGTGCTGCGCCTGGCCGACAACGCGCTGGTGCTCGGCCAGCGCAATGCCGAATGGTGCGGCCACGGCCCCGTGCTGGAAGAAGACATTGCGCTGGCCAACATCAGCCTCGACCTGATCGGCCAGGCACGCCTGCTGTACGGGCGCGCCGGCGAACTGGAAGGCGAGCTGACCGGCCTGCCACGGCATGAAGACGACTATGCCTACTGGCGCGCCGAGCGCGACTTCCGCAACTGGACGCTGGCGGAACTGCCCCACCGCGGCCCGCTGGCCGGCACCGCCGCCGCGGAACGCGACTACGCGGTCACCATCATGCGCAACTTCCTGTACAGCGCGCTGATGGTCGAGCTGTGGCAAGCGCTGAAGTCCAGCAGCGATGCGCAGCTCGCCGCCATCGCCGCCAAGTCGGTCAAGGAGGCGAGCTACCACCTGCACCATGCCGCCGGCTGGGTGGTGCGCCTGGGCGACGGCACCGAAGCGTCGCATGCCCGCATGCAGCGGGCCCTGGACCACCTGCTGCCCTATATGAATGAGTGCTTTGCCGATGACCCGGTGGAAACCGAAGCCGCTGCGCAGGGCATTGGCGTCGTCACCGCTTCGCTGCGAACTGCGTGGGACGCGACCGTCGCCGAAACCCTGCAAGCCGCCACGCTGGCGCTGCCGCCGGCGAGCAGCTTTGTCTCCACCGGCAAACTCGGCGTGCATTCTGAACACATGAGCTACCTGCTGGGCGAGATGCAAGGGCTGGCGCGGGCCCATCCGGGCGCGCAATGGTAATTGCCCGCTTCGCCGCAAAGGAATGACTGGCATGAACGTCACCACCCTGCCCCGCCCGGCGAACACTGCCGCCGATGCGCGCGTCGCGCAGGCATGGGCGGCGCTGGAAGCGGTCCCCGACCCGGAGATCCCGGTGGTGTCGATCCGCGACCTCGGCATCCTGCGCGGGATCAGCGCCGATGCCGACGGCACGCTGGAGGTGACCATCACGCCCACCTACTCCGGCTGCCCGGCGATGTCGCAGATCGCCGAGGACATCGGCCATGCGCTCGACGCCGCCGGCCTGGCACCGTGGCGCCTGCGCACCGTGCTGGCGCCGGCGTGGACCACCGACTGGATCACCCCCGCCGCGCGTGAGCGATTGCGCGAATTCGGCATCGCGCCGCCCGGCCAGTGCGGCGCGCCAGCCACGGCGCGACCATTGCACTTCGTCCCGCGTGCCGCGCGCGCCGGCGCCCCGGACCGCGTCGCCTGCCCGCGCTGCGGCAGCGTGCACACGCAGGAAATCTCGCGCTTCGCCTCGACGGCGTGCAAGGCACTGTACCGCTGCCTGGACTGCCGCGAGCCGTTCGATTATTTCAAACCCTACTGAGCCCCGCCGGGCCGAAGCCAGGCTGCCATGACCCCACAGTTCCACCCGCTGCGCGTGGCGCAGGTGCGCCCCGAGACTGCCGACACCATCTCGATCGCGTTCGAGGTGCCGGAAACGCTGCGCGACGCCTACCGCTTCACCCAGGGCCAGTTCCTGACGCTGAAGGCGCCGGTCGACGGCAAGGACTTGCGGCGCTCGTATTCGATCTGCTCGGCGGTGCAGGACTATGACGCACAAGGCGAGCTGCGCGTGGCGGTGAAGCTGGTCGAGGACGGGCTGTTTTCGTCCCATCTCCACGACACCATCGCACCCGGCCAGGTGATCGACGTGATGACGCCAGATGGCCGCTTCAACGTGCCGCTGGATCCTGCGGCGGCGCGCCACTATGTCGCCTTTGCCGCGGGCAGCGGCATCACGCCGGTGCTGTCGCTGATCCGCACCACGCTGCAGGCCGAGCCGCGCAGCCGCTTCACGCTGGTCTACGGCAACCGCAATGTCGACAGCATCATCTTTTCCGAGGCACTGGAAGACCTGAAAAACCAGTACCTGTCGCGCTTCACGCTGTACCACGTGCTGTCGCGCCAGCCGCAGGAGGTCGACCTGCTGCACGGCCGGGTTGACCACGACCGCGTCACCGCCTTCCTGCGGACCCTGATCCCGGTGGACGACATCGATGCGGCCTTCATCTGCGGGCCTGCGTCGATGATCGACGAAGCCGAGGCGGCGCTGCGCGACGCTGGCGTGGATCCGCACCGTATCCACGCCGAGCGCTTCGGCGTGCCGCTCGCGCAGGCCAGGCCCAAGCCGTCGCACGCGCATGCCGACCATGCGGGCACCGCCGAGCTGGTGGTCGTGCTCGACGGCAAGCAGCACAGCATGCGCCTGCCGATGGAAGACGCCAACGTGCTCGATACCGCGCTGGCCGCCGGGCTCGACCTGCCGTACGCCTGCAAGGGCGGCGTCTGTTGCACCTGCCGCGCCAAGGTGCTGGAAGGCCAGGTCGAGATGGAGAAGAACTACACGCTCGAGCCGTGGGAGATGGAAAAGGGCTTCGTGCTCACCTGCCAGGCGCGCGCGCTGACGCCGCGGGTAGTGGTCAGCTACGACGAGCGCTGATCCGGGTACGCCGCGCGGGGACGGCCAGCGGCGCGTACGCGTGCCGACACTCGCAGCGATTGGCCAGGCCGGGCCGTGATTACAATGGCGGCAGGCCGGCAGCGGCCTGGCGCGATGCTTGCAGGGGCATTGCGCGGGCTGCGGCGGCGATAGGCAGCGGTGGCGCACAGCCTTGCACAGCGGCGCCCGCCGACTGTCGCGCCAGCGCCGCGCGGTGCCAGCGAACCGTCCCACCCATATACAATCACGGCCATGCAATATATCCACGTCGTCAACGGTGATGTAGCAGGCACGACCCTGCGCCAGGCGCTGGCGCAGGCCGCGCGGCCGGACCCTGTCGTGGTGCTGCGCGACGACCTGGCAGTGGGGCCTCTGGCCGACATCGACAGCACCGGGCTGATCCGTTCCGGCTTCTGGCAGCGGGTCGCCCCGCACACCGACATCGATTTCGCCGCCGAGATGCGCCAGGCGCTGGACCAGCTACAGCGGCTGCGCCAGGACGAACTGGAAATAGCCATCTGGCACGGCCAGAGCGCGGCCGACCAGCTGATGCTGCGCCGGGTTGTGTTCCACCTGTATCAGGCGCCGCAACGGATCAATGAAGTCGCGATGGACCTGCGCGAGCTGGAGATGCCCGCGCAAGGCAACCTGGCCGCCATCGGCATGTATTCACCGGCGCGGCTGGCGCGGCGCTTCTCCACCATCGCGCCGGTTTCGGTGCTTCGGCTGGGACGGCTCGGCTACGAGTGGCAGCAGAACGTCAAGGAGAACGCCGACGTCCGCCTGTGGAAGGGCAATACGCTGGTTCCGGCCGCCTACCACACCATCGACGACATCATCATGGATCGCGCGCCGGCGGAATGGACCCCCGCGGTGCAGGTGGTGGGCAGCGTGATGGGCGCGATCGAAGGCCTGCTGGCCAGCGACTGGTTCGTGTTCTGGCGCTGCCGCGAGCTGATCGCCTCGGGCCTGATGGTGCTGCGCGGCAACTCCGATTCGCTCGAGACCTGCGAGCTGCGCCGCCGCGCCGGCGGCAGTGGCGAGTAACCCCGATACACATGGCCCGTACCAAGGCACCCGATTTCGAGGCGCAGCGCGAACAGATCCTGGACCTGGCCGCGGCTGCCTTCGCCAACAGCAGCTACCCCAGCACCTCGATGGCCGACCTGGCCGCCGCCTGCGGCACGTCCAAGGCGCGCCTCTACCACTATTACGAGAGCAAGGAAGCGATCCTGTTCGACCTGCTGGACCGCTACACGCGGCGGCTGATGCTGCTGGTCACCGAGGTCGAAGCCGACGCCGAGCGCCACGCACGCACCGACAAGGACGCGTTTGCCAACCTGATCCGCGCCTTCCTGGCCGAGTACGAAACCTCGCAGACCCGCCATATCGCGCTGATCAACGACGTCAAGTTCCTCGCCGAAGGCCAGCGCGACGTGATCCTCGGCCGCGAGCGCGATGTGGTGGCGGCCTTCTCGCGCCTGCTGCGCCGGGCCTACCCGGAGCGTGTCACGCGCGATAACCAGACCGCGCTGACCATGACCGTGTTCGGCATGATCAACTGGACCTTCACCTGGCTCAAGCCGGGCGGACGGCTTTCGTACGCCGACTTTGCCGAGACGGTGCTCGACCTCCTCGAAGGCGGGCTGCCGGGCCGCGCCGCCGCGATCCGCTGACGAAGGCGGACCCGCCCCGGCCTGCCCCCGCCATCGTCAGGTCCACTCTGCCTCTTCGCGCTGCCGGCGCTGCTCGCGGTCTTGCCTGAACATTTCCTCCAGCTCGTCGCGGGCCTGGCGCGCCAGCGAGACCAGCTTCTTCTGGTCGGTGTAGTGCGGGTAGAAGCGGTCGATCGCCTGGATATTGTGCCGCCGGAAGCGCAGCGCCACGTTGCGCGCCTCGGCCGGGTCGAAGCCCAGCCCTTCCAGGACACTCCGTCCCATCCTCAGCGAACCCTCGAACATCTCGCGCTCGAACAATTGCACGCCGCGGTCCTTGAGCTGGTAGATATGCGACACATGCCGCGCCCGCGCATAGATCCGCAACTCCGGATAGCGCTCGCGCACACGGTCGATCAGTTGCAGGCTGTCGTCCATGCCGTCGATTGCCACCACCAAAATGCGCGCGCGGGCGATACCGGCGGCTTCCAGCAGGTCCAGCCGCGTGGCATCGCCATAGAAGATCTTGAAGCCGTACTGGCGCAGGAACTCGATCTGGTCCGGATCGTGATCGAGCACCGTGACGCCGATGCCCTGGCTGTACAGCAGCCGCCCGATGATCTGCCCGAACCGGCCGAAGCCGGCGATCAGCACCGGGTTGTCCTGCGGCGTGATGGCCTCGTCCGGCCGCGCCCTGGCGCGGCCCAGCCGCGGCGCCACCAGCTGGTCATAGGCGAGCAGCAGCAACGGCGTGGCCACCATCGACAGCGCCACCACCAGCACCAGCAACGCCTCGGTCTCGCGCGGCAGCAGGCCCGCGCCGCCGGCGACACCGAACACCACGAAGGCGAACTCGCCGCCCTGCGAGATCAGCAGCGCAAACAGCAGCCGCTGGCCGCGCGCAATAGCGAACCTGCGCGCCAGCAGCACCAGCACGCCGGTCTTGGCCACAACGAAGGCAACCACCAGGCCGAGCACCAGCCCCGGCGAGCGTGCCAGCACGGCAAAGTCGATCGACATCCCGACCGCCATGAAGAACAGGCCCAGCAGCAGCCCCTTGAACGGCTCCAGGTCGGCCTCCAGCGCATGGCGGTATTCCGAATCGGCCAGCAGCACGCCGGCGAGGAAGGTGCCCAGCGCCATCGACAGCCCGACCGCGTCCATCATCAGCGCGATGCCGACCACCAGCAGCAGCGCAAACGCGGTGAACATCTCGCGCATGTCGGTGCGCGCGATAAAGCGCAGCGCCGGCCGCACCAGGTAGCGGCCGCCGACCACCACAGCGCCGATCACCGCCACCGCCTTCACGCCGGCCATCCAGCCGGCGGCGCCCGCACCGGCGCCTTCGGCGCTCTCGACGGCGAGCAGCGGCAACAGCGCGATCATCGGGATGGCCGCAATATCCTGGAACAGCAGGATGCCGAAGCTGGCGGCGCCGGCCGGCGTGCCAAACAGGTTGCGCTCGGTCAGCGTCGCCAGCGCGATCGCGGTGGACGACAGCGCCAGGCCCAGGCCCGCGACCAGCGCCACCTGCCACGACGCACCCGCCAGCGCCGCCGCACCGCCGATCACCAGCGCGCAGGCGGCAAGCTGGGCGCCACCGTAGCCGAAGATGCTCCGCCGCAACGCCCATAGCTTGCGCGGCTCCAGTTCCAGGCCGATGACGAACATCATCAGCACCACGCCGAACTCGGAGAAATGCAGGATCGACTCGACGTCGGTAACCAGGCGCAGCGCAAACGGGCCGATCGCCGCGCCCGCCAGCAGGTAGCCCAGCACGGCGCCCAGGCCGCTGCGCCGCGCCAGCGGCACCGCCACCACCGCCGCAACCAGGAACACCAGCAGCGCAATCAGGAAGTCATGCTGGTTCATGCGCGCACCTCCGCGGGCATGGCGTCGGCACCCAGGCGCCCGCAGACGTGCGCAATATGGTCGGCCAGCGCCTGCGCATCGGCGTTGTCGGCGTCATGCAGCACCACCGGCGGCAGCCAGTTCATGCCGCACAGGAGCGCGGTCTGCTCCAGCGGCAACAGGAATTCACTGATCGGATGGCCATGGTTGCCGTCGGGGCCGTAGGCATCGGCGCTGCCGCCGGTACTGACCACCGCCAGCATCGACTTGCCGCGCAGTGCCGTGCCGCCTGGGCCGTAGGCCCACCCGTGCTCTAGCACCTCATCCAGCCATAGCTTTAGCAACGCGGGGACGCTGTACCAGCGCACCGGAAACTGCAACACGACGGTGTCCGCGACCGCCAGCACGCGCTGCTCGGCGACGACATCGATGTCGTAATCGACATAGGAACGGTAAAGATCGCGTACCTGTACCTGCGGCAATGAGGCCAGGGCGTCGGCCAGCGGCCGGTTGACGCGCGATCGGCTGGGCGTGGGATGCGCGTAGATCACTGCAATGGGAGACTCGGTCATCGAAGACGGGGCGGCTTGGCGAGGGCGGGCGGGATCGTGGCGGGCATGGGCCGGTTGCGGCGTTGCAGCATATCCACAGTTGATGTCGCGCAACAATTCATCACATTTTCTTAGGCTATTGATTTTATTGCATTTTTCAAAGCGATGTGGCGGTGCGGCCGGCTGCTGCGGCGCAGGAAGCTTACGCCAGACTGGCAATTCCACTACAATACTTTTCACGCTGCATCAAGATGGTGTTTCCCCGAATCTCGCACCGAGCCAGGGAAAAAGTGCCTGGCGAAACACCACCGCAGTGCCTATTTTTATCTGTTACTGCACCAGGAAGGATTTAACGTGAACCCGCTCGAACTGAGCAAGGCTGTCGGCGCACTGACCGACGAAGATCTGCGCAAGGCAGCTGCAGCGACGCAGGCCGCCCACCGTGCCACCGTTCTGGTGCGCGAGCTGGCCGCCCATCATCGCTCGCGCTTGCTGAAGCATTTCCTCGCCCTGGGCGAGGACGATCGCCTGCTCCGTTTCGGCCAGTCGGTGGGCGACCACGTGATCGAAGCCTACGTGGACAGCATCGACTTCGACCACGACACCGTGTTTGGCGTCTACGACGACAAGCTCGAGCTGATCGGCGTGGGCCACTTTGCCAACCTGCGCGACAATGCCCAGGGCCGGGTGGCCGAATTCGGCGTGTCGGTGTCGCGCAGCGCCCGCGGCCGCGGTATCGGCAGCGCGCTGTTCGAGCGTGCGGCCATGCATGGCCGCAACACCAGCGTGCGCACGCTGTACATGCACTGCCTGTCGCGCAACGCCGCGATGATGCACATCGCCAAGAAAGCCGGCATGAAGGTCCAGTACGCCTATGGCGAGGCCGACGCCTACCTGGAACTGCCGCCGGCGGACACCGTCAGCCGCCTGACCGAGGCGCTGGACGAACAGATGGCCGACCTCGACTACGCGGTGCGCCGCAACCTGCGCGACGCACGCCGCTTCGGCCTGCGCTTCTGGCGCTCCATGGTGCCGCAAAAACACACCGCCTGAGCGGGCTGCTCGCCCGCTTCGCCGCCCACGGCCGCCACGGCGCATCGCAAGATGCGCCGTTTTTGCATGCGCCCCCGGACCGCTCAGGCCGCGCCGCCGACCGGCAGCGCCGTGGTGTCCTTGATGCTTTCCAGCGCAAAGCTGGAGCGCACGTCGATCACCGACGGATGGGCCAGCAGCTGCTCCTGCATGAAGCGCGCGAAATGCTCCATGTCCTCGACGTAGACCTTGAGCAGCAGGTCCATCTCGCCGGTCATGGCATGGCATGCCGCCACCTCTGGCCAGACCGCGATGGAGGCGCGGAACAGGTCCAGCGGCGCCTTGCCCTTGGGCGCGCCGCCATGCTTCTCCAGCCGGACATTGATATAGGCCAGCAGGCCGAGCCCGATCTTGTTCGGCTCCAGCAGCGCCGCGTACTGCCGGATCACGCCGATCTCCTCCAGCCGCCGGATGCGGCGCAGGCAGGGGCTGGGCGACAGGTTGACGCGCTCGGCCACCTCCAGGTTGGTCAACCGGCCGTTGGTCTGCAGCACTTCCAGGATCTTCCGGTCGATCTTGTCCAACTCCACCTTGCTCACGATATTGTTGCTCCGCAATATGTTTATTGGCAATTTTTTTGCGCAAATTTAGCAAGCCGTGCACAAATACGCAATTTTTTGTGTAATTGCGCCCGCTGAAGGCCGGATTCCCGACGAATCGACAGCCTTTTAGGTCACTCGTGCTGCAGCCGGTCGGGCTGGGCAACCTGTCTGGTGGCACGGCTGCGGGGGTTGCGGCCGCGCCCGCGGCGACCGGGAGAAGGCAAGGATGGTGCCAAGGCCGGCCGCACAGGGAAGCGGCATTCTACGGGCGTTTGCCGCCGGGGTCAGATACTTCCTGGTCAACGCGCGCTCCGACGCAATGACGGACCGCGCCAAAGCAAAAGCGCGCGGCCGGCAGGCACGCGCGCTGAACAGCGGTTTCAGGCAGGACGGCCATGGCCGTCCTGCGGCGGCATCAGCCGCCGCTACTGGACGGGGCCCCCGGTGCAGACGGGTTCGCGGGCGCAGGCTGGCCGCCCGGAGCACCCTGGCCCTGCGGGCCACGGCGATGGTGGTCGCGGTCCATCTTCTCCATGCCGGCGCGGATTTCGTCACGGGTCAGCTTGGCGTCGCGGTTGGCGTCGAGCTGGTCGAAGCGCTTGGCCAGCCGCGGCATGCCGGCATTGGCCTCGGCCTTGGTCAGGGCGCCGTCGCCGTTCTTGTCGGCGGCCTTGAATTTCTCATCGAAGGCGGCCTGCATACGGGCGTGGCGCTCGGCAATGACGGCCTTGCGGTGCGCGTCCATCTCGGCCTTGTCGATCTTGCCGTCGCGGTTGGTGTCGAGCTTGTTGAAGTAGGCGTCGGCCTCCGCCTTCGAGATGGCACCATCGTTGTCGGTATCGACCGCCTTCATCCAGCCGCCGCCATGGCCCATATGGTGGTGGCCGGGGCCGGCCTTGCCGGCCGGTGCAGCGGGCGCGCTGGCCTGGGCGAAGGCGCCGCCGGCAACCAGCAAGGCGGCCGAGGCGGCCAGGAATTGCTTCAGGATCTGCTGCTTGTGATTGCGTTGCATGTCTTGCTCCTTGTCATCACGTTGGCATGTACGGATTAGAACGCAGACGATGCAGGGGGGTTGGCGCTTTTAATACGATGTTACCCGCCTCACAGAAAGGCTGGCGCCCCGTAAGGGAACGCAACGGGACGCGAATATTTGCGGCCTTGCCAGCTCAATTCTTGGGGACCAGCATCCCGTCCTGGCTGGGTGGCGGCGCCATCATGGGCTGGTGCGGTGCGGCAGGCTGCGCCTGGGGTTGGGCCTGGGGTTGGGCCTGGACCTGGGGCTGGATTTGCGCCTGCGGGGGCTGGCCCGGAGCCGGCTGGATCGGTTGGGCCGGCTGGCTGGTCACCGGGGCCGGTGGGGCCGGCGGCGGCATCGGCGTCGCCATCGGCGCGGCGGCGCCAGCGGGCGGCGTCGGCAGCGCGGGAGCCGGCGCACCAGCGGCAGGTGCGCGCGCGGCGCCCGGCTGCACCGGCAATGCGATTTCCTGGCGCACGCCGCTGCGTTCGATCACCACCGAGCGCTGGCGGATCTCCACCAGCCGGATCTGCTGCGACAGTTCAGCACCGGACCGCACCGCCTTGGGCGGCCCGCCGTCCAGCGACACGATCGCCGCGCCGGCGCCGCCATCGACCTCGGCCACCACGCCGAGCAGTTGCACGTCGCGCGGACCGCCCTGGGCCGAGCCGCCGAACAGCGTCGCCACGGCGCCGGTCTCGACCGCCTCGGTCTGGGCAACCCGTGCGCTCTGCGGCACCGGCAAGGTGCGCATCGCGCTGAAGGTCAGCGCCCAGTACGTGGCCAGCGCGCACAGCGCGACAAACAGCACCACGCCTGCCAGGCGCGGCAGCCACGGCGCAGCGGCATTAAAGCGAAGGACAGGCCGGAGGGAGAGTTGCACGGGAACGGTACCCCTGACGCAAATGAACGATCGCGCCAAGCGTACCAGAGCCACATGACACTGTCGCCACTCCCCCGGCTGGCCGGGCTCAGAGCAGGTGGTCGAGCAGGTCCGGGCCGAAGACTTCGCGCTCGATGTGCGCCACCGGCACGCCGGCGCTGACCAGCGCATGGCGCTGCGCCTGCATGAAGCCCAGCGGCCCGCACAGGTAGAAGCGGCCATCGATGAAGCGCTGCAGCTCCGGCCGCGCCAGCAACTCGGCCATCGGCATGGTGCCGGCATGGTCGTAGTCGCGGCCGATGGCGTCGGCGGCCTCGGGCGCTTCGTAGCTGATATGCGTCACCAGTTGCGGCAACCGCTCGCGCGCCCACTGCAGGTCCGCGCGGTGCGCATGGTGGCGGCCGTTGCGGGCGGCGTGGGCGAACAGGATCGGACGCTGCGAACCCTGTGCGGCCAGCGTGCGCAGCACCGACAGCATCGGCGTGATGCCGATGCCGCCCGACAGCAGCACCAGCGGGCGATGGCCGTCGAGCGCCGGGGTGAAATCGCCGAACGGCGCGCTCACCTTCAGCTCGGTGCCTTCCTGCGCGTTGGCATGCAGCCAGTTGGAGACCGCGCCGGCCGGCGTCGACTGGTCGCCGTCTTCGCGCTTGACCGAAATGCGCCAGGTCGGCAGGCTGGTCTCGCCCGACAGCGAATACTGGCGCAGCTGGCGCGTGCCGTTGTCGAGATGCGCCTCGACGCTGATGTACTGGCCGGGACGGAAGTCGCGCAGCGGGCCGCCGTCGGCGGCGGCCAGCGTCAGCGACACCACCTGCTCGCCCTGCGCTTCGCGGCGCACCACGCGCACCGCCGTCAGCTCGCCGGCAGCAACGCCGGTGCGCTGGTACAGCCGTGCCTCGGCGGCGATCAGCTCGCCGGCCAGCAGCCAGTAGGCTTCGTCCCAGGCGGCGATCAGCGGCGGCGTGGCCGCATCGCCCAGCACCGCCTTGATCGCGCCCAGCAGGTGGCGGCCGACGATCGGGTAATGCGAGGCGGTCAGGCCTACTGCCGCATGCTTGTGCACGATGCGGTCGACCACCGGCGCCAGCGCGGCGCCATTGTCGATATTGGCGGCGTAGGCGAACACGGCCGACGCCAGCGATTGCTGCTGGCTGCCGTTGGCCTGGTTGCCCATGTTGAACATCTGCGTGAGTTCAGGCCGGTCGGCGAACATCTCGCGGTAAAAGTGGGTGGTGATGGCCAGGCCATGCTCGCGCAGCACCGGGACGCTCGCATCGATATAGGGGCGGGAAGCGGCGGACAGCATCAAATAACACTCCGTTTCATTCATGCATGTTATATGCATGTTTTATCGCACAATAAAACCGGCGCTCGTCGGCGCCTGCGCGGACTACGTCCACTCAGGCCGAACGCCGGTTCAGGAAATCGCGATGCAGCTGGATGATCGACTCGGCGGTCTTGCTGCCGGTGACGTCGGCCAGCGTGACCTCGTCCAGCGCGCGGTAGAACGCCTGCTCGGCCACGTCCAGCGCGCGCTTCAGGCGGCAGTTGCCGTTCAGCGCACAGGGCGGGTTGTCGCAGTCGATGATGGCCTTGTGGCCTTCCAGCTCGCGCAGGATCGTGCCGATAGTCAGCTGTTCGGCACCAGGCCCAAGCTGCAGCCCGCCGTGGCGGCCGCGCGTGGCGGTGATCCAGCCCAGCTTCGACAACCGCGCCGCCACCTTGACCAGGTGGTTGTGCGAGATATCGAACTGCTGCCCCACTTCCGCAATGGTGATGGGCCGGCTGCCGTCGCCACGGGCGACGTACATCAGCAGGCGCAGTGCATAGTCGGAAAAGCGGGTCAGTTGCATCGTGGCGACATCTTAAAAAATATGCATCCAGGATGCAAGTTAAATCCGGCCTGGCGCACCAGCTGTGCTTTGCATCACACATTGCAGCGGCGCCGACGCCACCCCCATAAAACAGTCATGTGGCGCCGGTTATACTGACTGGCGAAACCGGCCCGCCGCCAGCCCGGCCGTGGGCTCAGCCATTCCAGCAACGAGGTTCACAGACGATGCGCATTTTCACTACCGCCAGCCCCGCCCGTTCCCGGCCCGCACGCGCCCGCCGCGCGCGCGGCTTCACCCTGATCGAAATCATGGTGGTGATCGTGATCCTTGGCGTGCTGGCGGCGCTGGTAGTGCCCAAGATCATGAGCCGTCCGGACGAAGCGCGCATCGTCGCGGCACGCCAGGACATCTCGTCGATCATGCAGGCGCTCAAGCTGTACCGGCTCGATAACAGCCGCTACCCGACCACCGAGCAAGGCCTGGCCGCGCTGGTGACCAAGCCCGCCACCGAGCCGGTGCCGAACAACTGGAAGGGGGGCGGCTACCTGGAGAAGCTGCCCAAGGATCCCTGGGGCCATCCGTACCAGTACCTGAACCCGGGCGTGCGCGGCGAGATCGACGTGTTCAGCTTCGGCGCCGACGGCCAGGCCGGCGGCAACGGCAACGACGCCGATATCGGCAACTGGGAATAAATCCCGGCGCGCCCGCATCCCCTGACCATGACCACGGCGCCGCGCCACAGCGCGCCCTTGCGGCGCCGGGGCTTTACCCTGCTCGAGCTGCTGGTGGTCATGGTGATCGCCGGCATCGTGATTTCGCTGGTGGCGATCAACGCCTCGCCCAACGAGCGCGGCCGCGTGCTGGATGACGGCCAGCGCATCGCGCGGCTGTTCGAGCTGGCGCAGGAAGAGGCACAGCTCGGCGCCCGCCCGATCGCCTGGGAAGGCGACGCCGGCGGCTGGCGCTTCCTGGAAGCGACCCCGTACGGCTGGATCCCCATGCGTACCGACGTGTTCGCGCCGGGCCGCTGGCGGCTGGCGCTGGACCAGGTAGTGGTTGCCGAAGGCGGCCGGCCCACCGGCACCGGCGGCCCGCTGCGGCTGGTATTCGGGCGCGAGCTGATCGATATGCCGCAGCGGCTGGTGCTGGTGCGCGGCGATATCCGCGTGGACGTTGCCGGCGACGGCAGCGGCCGTTACTTCGCCAGCACGCCATGACCCGCATCCCCTTGCATGGCCGCCGCCGCGCCGGCTTCACGCTGATCGAGGTGCTGGTCGCGCTGACCATCCTGGCGGTCGCGCTCACCGCGGCCATGCGCGCCATGGGCTCGATGCTCGATGCCGGCGCGGCGCTGCAGACCCGCATGCTGGCCGAATGGAGCGCCGAGAACCACCTGGCCGCGCTGCGCCTTTCAAAGACCTGGCCCGAGCCCGGCGTCAGCGGTTATGCCTGCCCGCAAGGCGGCACCCCGCTGTACTGCGAGCAGTCGGTGTCGGGCACGCCCAATCCGGTTTTCCGCCGCGTCGAGATCGCGGTCTACCCGTCCGCCACCGACAAGTCAGTGCGGCTGGCGTGGCTGGTCACCATCGTTCCCAATGAAGCCCGCAACGTGCTCTGAGCGTCAACGCCCAGGCCGGCGCACCCGCGGCTTCACGCTGCTGGAGATGCTGGTCGCGATCACGCTGCTGGCGGTGATGGCGGTGATCGGCTGGCGCGCGCTCGACAGCCTGACGCGCAGCCGCGAGCGCCTGACCGACCACGATGCGCGCCTGGATGCGTTGAAGATTCTCTACGGGCAGTTCCAGGCCGACTGCGAGCACCTGGCCAGCCCCGCGCTGCTGCAGGGCAGCCCGGTCGAGGTCGGCCAGGACCGGCTGCTGCTGGTGCGCGACCGCCGCGACGAGGGGCAGCCGCCGGCGTGGCAGGTGCTGTCGTACCAGATCGACGGCAATACGCTGGTGCGGGTGGCCGCGCCGCCGGTGGCGGACCGGGCCGGGCTACAGTCGGCGCTGCTGTCGCTGCGCCAGGGCGGCAACAATGCGGCGCAGGTGCGGCGCGTGCTGCCCGACGTCGCCGGCATGAGCGTGCGCGCCTGGGTGGAGCCTGCCGGCTGGCAGGCCGATACCGGGCGCATCCGCAACGTGCTGTTCTCCGGCAATGCCGCCAGTGCTGTGGCCGCCTCGGACGTCGGCACGGCGCTGCCCAACACCGCGGTGCGCGCGGTCGAACTGACCGTGTTCGCGCGCATGGGCGACGGCGATGCGCCGCGGCAGTTCCAGAAGATCTGCATGACCGGGCTATGAGGCGCGCCCCCGTCCGCTCCCGCCCGGCCTTCGCTAGGCGCCGCGCCCGCGGCGCCGCCGTGGTCACCGCGCTGCTGATAGTGACGCTGGCCGTGGTGGTGGTGTCCGGCATGCTGTGGCGCCAGCAGGTGCAGATCCGTGCGATCGAGAACCAGCGGCTGCTGGCGCAGGCGACCTGGATCGAGCGCGCCGCGGTCGACTGGGCGCGGCTGATCCTGCGTGACGACCAGCGCCGCACCAACGTCGACCAGCTCGGGGAGCCCTGGGCGGTGCCGATCGCCGAAACCCGGCTGTCGGATTTCCTTGGGGCCTCGCTGCGCACCGACGTGGCCGGCGAGACCTCGTTCCTGTCCGGCCGCATTCTCGATGCGCAGGCGCGCTTCAATCTCGCCAACCTGGTGATCTGGACCGCCACCGCCGGCGGCCAGGGGCGCGCCGCTTCGGTCGATCCCGCTGCCCAGGCCGCCTACCGCCGTTTGCTGCAGACCGTGGGCCTGAACCCGCAACTGGCCGAGTCCACCGCGCGCGCCATGCTGCAGGCGGCGCAAGGCGGCAGCGACGGCGGCCGCGCGGCGCCGCGCCCGCTCGACAGCGTGCAGGGGCTGCTGTCCCTGCCCGGCTATACGCCGGAAATGATCGCCGTGCTGGAGCCATTCGTCACCGTGCTGCCCGAGCGCACCCTGGTCAACGCCAATACCGCCGAGGCCGAGGTGCTGGCCGCCGTGATCGACAAGCTGCCGCTGGAACGCGCCCGCGAACTGGTACGCCAGCGCGACCGCGCCTACTTCAACAACGTCGGCAACGTGCAGACCCAGCTGGCCGCGGTCGCGCCCCAGGCCGACAGCGCCAGCCTGGCCAATATGATCGACGTACGCTCGCACTATTTCCTGGTCTACGGACTGGTTCGCCACGAACGCGCCAGCCGGCTGCAGGTCTCGCTGATCTACCGCGGCGAGCCGCTGGGTGCCACCAATACGACACGGGTGGTCTGGATACAGGACGCCGACCGGCTGCCGGACCTGCGCTGAATGTCTGATACAAGGCGTACCGAGCATCCACGGTCGGCGCGGCTTGCAGGCATTGGCAACCGGGGAGGAACGGTATTGACGCGGTTTAGTCACACAGGCAAGGTATGCTGCGACGCTGGCGCGAGCGAGGCGCCACGCGGCAATGCGCCTTCCCGGGTTTTTCCCCCACGTCCCGCCATTGGCGCCACTGACGCCACGTTAAGGAAAAATTGAGCACCACCCTCTATGTCCGCCTGCCGCACCGGCCGCACGATCAGCCGCAACCCTGGCAGTTCGGCGCCCTGCCGTTCGCGCTGGTGCGCACCGGCACCGACGCCGCACGGCGCGCGGCCGGCAGCACGGCCTTTGAAGTGTTGCGTGAAGGCCACACCCGCATCGCCGACCTGCCCGCCGCCGAACGCCTGGTGCTGATCCTGGCGGCCAGCGACGTACTGCTGACCACCGCTAGCGTGCCGCCGCTGCCGCCGGCGCGTTTGAAGCAGGCGCTGCCCAACCTGATCGAAGACGCGCTCGCCACCGACGCCCAGCCCTGCCATATCGGCGTGGGGCCCGCGCTCGACGGCAGCGCCGCAATTCGCGGCCCACGCCGGCGGCTGCTGATGGTGGCCGACCGCGCCTGGCTGCGGGCCGTGCTCGACGCCTTTGCCGAACACCGCCATCGCCGCCGCCATGTGTTGCCGGCGCAGTTGTGCGTGCCGCTGGCAGCGGCGGAGGTTGCCGCCGCCGAGGCGCCCGGTGCCGAGCCCACACTGCGGCCGGCGGAGAACACCGCACCGGACGAGCCGGCCACGCTGGTGGTCGAGGCAGCCGCCAGCGCTCTGGCTGACGGCGGCGAACTGCTCGACAGCGCCACCCTCGGCGGCCCCGAGCCCGGCCCTGCACTGGCCAGCCGGTGGCAGCTGACGGTGCGCACCGGCGCACACGCCGGCTACGGCCTGCTGCTGGGCGACGACGCCCTCGCGGCCTGGCAGGCGCTGGCGCCCGAAGGCAACTGGTACGCCGACGCCGATGCCGCCGCCGCGGCGCCGGTTCCCGCATTGCGCGGCGCCGCCCGCGCCGGCTGGCCGCTGTGGATCGAGGGCGCGCAGGCGTGCCTGCGCGATCCGGCACTGGACCTGGCGCAGTTCGAGTTCGCGCAAGGCCGCGCCGACCGCTGGAACCTGGCTGCATGGCGGGTGCCGCTGGCGCTGCTGGCCGGCATCGTCCTGGTGCAGGTGCTGGGCATGAACATCCACTGGCTGCTGCTGCGCAACGAGCAGCAGCGCGTGGAAGCCGCGCAGCAGCAGACCTTGCGCAGCGCCTTCCCGCAGACCCAGGCCATCCTGGACGCGCCGCTGCAGATGCGGCGCCAGGTCGAGCAGCTGCGCATCGCCAGCGGCCGCAGCACGCCGGAAGACTTCCTGCCGCTGGCCGACCGCTTTGCCCAGGCCGCGCACCGGCTGCCGCCGGATGCGCTGCAGGCGCTGGAATACCGCGGCCGCATGCTGGTGGTGACGCTCAAGCCGGGCACGGACATTGCCGGCCTGCGCAATGCCGCGCGCCAGGCCGGCCTGCAGATGGAAGAGGACAAGACCGGTGGCGCGGCAGGCGGCGCAGGTAGCGCACCAGGCAGTGCGGCGGGCGGCGCGACGGGCGGCGCCACGCCGGTGACGCCGGGCTCGCGCTGGACCGTCAGGCCGGGCCTGTGAGCGCGGCAGCACGATACGCATGGATGCCATGAAAGACTCCGCCCGAAACCACACGTCCCGCCCCGCCCGGTCCGCAAGCACTACCGCCCTGCGCGCGCGCCTGGCGCGGCTGCGTCCGCGCGTGCCGCAAGCCTGGCAGGATCGCTTCAACGCGTTCTGGGCGGCGCGCAACCCGCGCGAGCAGGCCATCCTGGCCGGCGGCGCCGCGGTGATGGTGCTGGTGATCGGCTACACGCTGCTGTGGGAGCCGGCCGCCGAAGGCCGCCAGCGCCTGGCGCGCAACCTGCCGCAGATGCGCGCCGACCTGGCCGAAATGGAAACGCTGGCGCAGGAAGCGCGCGGCCTCAAGGCCACGCCGGCACCGGCGCTGCGCGGCGACGCGCTGACGCAGGCGCTGCAGGACAGCCTGGGCCAGCATGGCCTGAAGGCGGCCCGGCTTGCCGCCGGCGCCGACAACAATGTCCAGGTGCAGCTCGACAAGGTGCCCTTCGGCGCGTTCAGCAGCTGGCTGCAGGACGTGCGCCAGCAGCAGCGCATGAAAGTGATCGACGCCCGCATCGTCTATGTCGGCGCCACGGCGCTGGTCAATGTCAGCGCGACCCTGCAGGGTCCGGGCGGCCGCAGCTGATGGTACGGCTGGAAACGCTGCGGCTGCCGCGCCGCAAGCTGCGCCAGCCGGGTGCATGGCGGGGCCTGCGCTGGCTCGCGCTGGGACTGGCCAGCGCCGCGGCAACGGTGGTGGCGATGTTGCCGGCCACGTGGATCGCCGAGCGCGTGGCCACGCAGACGCAGGGACGGGTGCTGCTGGCCGATGCCAGCGGCTCGCTGTGGCGCGGCAGCGCCACGCTGGCGCTGTCGGCCGGCGCCGGCAGCCAGACCGCCACGGTGCTGCCGGGCAGGCTGCAGTGGACGCTGGCCTTCTGGCCGCTGCTGGCCGGCACCGCGCGCGCGGTGGTGACGCACACCGAAGCCATGGCCGCGCCGGTGACGATCACCGCGACGCCGGGCGGCTGGACCGTGCAGTCCGGCGCGATGCGGCTGCCGGCATCGCTGCTGGAAGGCATCGGCGCGCCGTTCAATACGCTGCGCCCGGATGGCCTGATGCGCGCGGACTGGTCGACGCTGCAAGGCAGCTTTTCCGGCCAGAAAGGTGGCGGAAATAACGCCGGAAATGGCAGCGGAAATGGCAATGGCATGCGCGGCCATGTCACGCTGCGCATCGAGCAGGTGTCGTCCGCGGTCAGCCGGCTGCGCCCGCTGGGCAGCTACCGCGCCGAGATCGACTGGAGCGGCGCCGGCGGCGGCAAGCTGCAACTGAGTACTATCGCCGGGCCGCTGTACCTGGAGGGCAGCGGCACGCTTGGCCGGCAGGCGCGCTTCGAGGGCACCGCGCATGCCGAGCCCGATGCGGAAACGCAACTGACCAGCTTGCTGAGCCTGCTGGGACGACGAGACAACAACGTGACAAGGCTGCGCTTCTGATGCCAGGCAGCGCCAGGAGCGTACGGAAATGACTATGACAACCCATGCCACCCGACCTGTTTTCCAGACCGCCTGCGCCCGCGCCGTGGCCCTGCTGTGCGGGCTCTCGCTGCTGGTGCCCGCGCCGCTGTGGGCCCAGCCCGGTGCGCCGGGCGCACGCACCCAGGGCACGCCGCCGGCGCCGCCCGATGTCACGCCGGCCAACCGCGATCAGGTGGTGCTCAACTTCGTCAATGCCGACCTGGACTCGGTGATCAAGGCGGTCGGGCAGGCCACCGGCAAGAACTTCGTGATCGACCCGCGCGTGAAGGGCACGGTGAACCTGGTCACCGAGCAGCCGGTGTCGCGCGCGCAGGCGTTGCAGACCCTGGGCTCGGTGCTGCGCATGCAGGGCTATGCGATGGTCGAGAGCAACGGCTTCACCAAGGTCGTGCCCGAAGCGGACGCCAAGCTGCAGGGCTCGCCCACGGTGATCGGCGCGGCGCCGAGCCGCGGCGACCAGGTGGTGACGCAGGTGTTCCGGCTCAACTACGAGTCGGCCAACAACCTGGTGCCGGTGCTGCGGCCGATGATCGCGCCCAACAACACCATCACCGCCTATCCGGCCAACAACACGCTGGTCATCACCGACTACGCCGACAACCTGCGCCGGCTGGCGCGCATCATCGCCGCGATCGACGCGCCCGCTTCGGGCGAGGTCGAACTGGTACCGCTGCGCCATGCGCTGGCCAGCGACACCGCGCAGGTGCTGCAGAAGCTGCTCGACCCCGGCGCCGCGGGTGCGGCCGGCGGTGGCGGCGCGCCAGGCGTCGACGCCACGCTGCGCACCTCCGTGGTGGCCGAGCCGCGCAGCAACGCGCTGATGATCCGCGCCTCCAGCCGCGCGCGGCTGCAGCAGGCGCGCCAGCTGATCGAGAAGCTCGACCAGCCCTACGCCCGCCCCGGCAATATCTGGGTGGTGCCGCTGCGCAATGCCGATGCGGTCAAGCTGGCCGCCACGCTGCGCGCCATCGTCGCGGCCGACAGCAGCTTTGCCTCCGCGACCCAGCCCGGTGGCGCCGGTGCCGCGGGCGGCATCGCCGGCGGGGGCGGCCTGACCAATGTCTCGACGCCGGCCGGCGGCCAGTTCACCGGCGGCACCACCGGCACGCAGACCGGCATGCGCGGCGGCACGTCGGGCACGGGCGGCGGCGCTTATGGCAACTCGGCCTTTGCCGCGTCGTTTGGCACCAGTACGCAACCGACCACCGGCGGCATCATCCAGGCCGATCCGTCGACCAACTCGCTGATCATCACCGCCAGCGAGCCGGTCTACCGCAACCTGCGCGGGGTGATCGACGACCTCGACGCGCGCCGCGCGCAGGTCTACATCGAGTCGATGATCGTTGAGGTCACCGCCACGCAGGCGAGCGAGCTCGGCATCCAGTGGCAGGGCCTGATCAGTTCCTCGAGCGGCAACAACAACGTCTTTGCCGGCACCAACTTCGGTACCGGCGGGCAGAACATCCTGAACCTGACCCTGGCCGGTGCGCTGTTCGACAGCAACCGCACCGCCGGCATCGCCGCGGCGCAGCAGCTGGTGCCGGACGTGGGCGGCCTGAACCTGGGCATCGTCAACAAGGCGATGGGGCTGGGCGCGCTGCTGCGCGCGCTCGGCACCAATGGCAGCGTCAACCTGCTGTCCACGCCGAACCTGATCACGCTGGAGAACGAGGAAGCCAAGATCCTGATCGGCCAGAACATCCCGATCACCACCGGCTCGTATGCGCAGACCGGCGGCGCGGCCTCGGTGACGCCGTTCCAGACTTTCGACCGCAAGGACGTCGGCATCACGCTGCGCGTGAAGCCGCAGATCACCGACGGCGGGCTGGTCAAGATGCAGATCTTCCAGGAATCGTCGTCGGTGGTGGCTGGCACGCTGACGCAGGTGCAGGGCCCGACCACCAATGTGCGCTCGATCGAAACCAATGTGCTGGTCGACGACGGCCAGATCATCGTGCTCGGCGGCCTGATCGAGGATTCGTATGGCGACGGCGTGCAGAAGGTGCCGCTGCTGGGCGACATCCCGCTGATCGGCGGGCTGTTCCGCTACGAGAACAAGAACCGCTCCAAGACCAACCTGCTGGTGTTCCTGCGCCCGTATGTGATGCGCACGACGGGCGCAGCCGACCGCCTGACCGCGGACCGCTACGACTACATGCGCGCGCAGCAGCAGGGCTTTGTATCGCCTAACATCATGGTGCGCGACACCAACACGCCGCTGCTGCCGCCGGCCGACGCGCCGACCACGCCGTTCGTCGATCCGCGCGCAAACGGCCCGGTGCCGGCGCCGCTGCCTCTGCCGCAAACGCTGCCGCAGAATCCGCAGCAGCCCGGCGTGCCGGCACAGCCGCAAGCGGTGCCGCCGCCCGCGGCCTTGCAGCAGCCGCTGAGCCAGCGCGGCGAAGCCGCCACGCCGGGCGCTGTCCAGAACTGAGGCCTGCCATGGCGAGCGAAGTCCAGACCCCTCTCCTCGATACACTCGAACCGCCCTCGCCGATGGCGGCGCGGCTGGTCCCGTACGGCTTTGCGCGCGAAGCGCCACTGCTGATCGCGCACCAGCGCCCCGACGGACTGGAGGTATGGGTCAGCCGCGCCACCTCCCCGACCGCCCTGGCGGAAATCGCCCGGGTACACGGCGCGCTGCGGCTGCGCGTGCTGGAGCCCGAGGCGCTCGAGCGCGCCATGTCCGATGCCTATAACCGCCAGGACGGCAGCGCCGCGCAGGTGGTGGGCGAAGTCGAGGGCGAGGTCGACCTGTCGCGCCTGATGCAGGACATTCCCGCCGTGGAAGACCTGCTCGAGTCCGAGGACGACGCGCCGATCATCCGCATGATCAACGCGCTGCTGACGCAGGCGGCGCGCGAAGGCGCATCGGATATCCACATCGAGCCGTTCGAGTCGTCGTCGGTGGTGCGCTTCCGCGTGGACGGCACGCTGCGCGACGTGGTGCGGCCGAAGAAGGCCCTGCACGGCGCGCTGATCTCGCGCATCAAGATCATGGCGCAGCTCGACATCGCCGAGAAGCGCCTGCCGCAGGACGGCCGCATCACGCTGCGCGTGGGCGGGCGGCCGGTGGATGTGCGCGTGTCGACGCTGCCCACCGGCCACGGCGAGCGCGCGGTGCTGCGCCTGCTCGACAAGGAAGCCGGCCGGCTCGACCTGGCCAGGCTGGGCATGGCGCCCGACACGCTGCGCGGCTTCGACCACCTGATCCGGCAGCCACACGGCATCGTGCTGGTGACCGGGCCGACCGGCTCGGGCAAGACCACCACGCTGTATGCCGCGCTGTCGCGGCTGGATGCGCGCACCACCAACATCATGACGGTGGAAGACCCGGTCGAGTACGACCTCGACGGCATCGGCCAGACCCAGGTCAATGCGCGTATCGACATGACCTTCGGCAAGGCCCTGCGCGCGATCCTGCGCCAGGACCCGGACGTGGTGATGATCGGCGAGATCCGCGACCTGGAGACCGCGCAGATCGCGGTGCAGGCCTCGCTGACCGGCCACCTGGTTCTGGCGACGCTGCACACCAACGACTCGGCCTCGGCGGTGACGCGGCTGGTCGACATGGGGATCGAGCCGTTCCTGCTCTCGTCGTCGCTGCTGGGCGTGCTGGCGCAGCGGCTGGTACGGCGCCTGTGCCCGCACTGCAAGCGCGAGGAAGTGATCGAGCTGCCTGAGGGAGTAGCCGCTGCCGATGCCGAAGCGCTGCAGGCGCAGGGCAAGCCGCTGCAGCATGTGTGGCATCCGGTCGGCTGCGACAAGTGCGGACAGTCGGGTTACCAGGGGCGCATGGGCGTCTACGAGCTGCTGACCGTCGGCGACGAGATCCGCACCATGATCCACCGGCAGGCGCCGGAATCGGAGATCAAGCAGGTAGCGCTGGCGCATGGCATGCACACCATGCGCAGCGACGCGCAGCGCTGGATCGACAGCGGCGCGACCTCGCTTGAGGAAGTGTTGCGCGTGACGCGCGACTGAGGCGGAGCAGACACCGGATGCCAGCCTTCCGCTATGAAGCCGCCGACGCCGCCGGCAAGACCGACCGCGGCGTCATCGAGGCCGACAGCCCGCGCCAGGCGCGCTCGCAACTGCGCGCGCGCGGGCTGACGCCGCTGACCGTCGATGCGCTGGCCGGTGCCGGGCTGGCCCCGCGCAGCGGCAGCCAGCTGTTCGCGCGCAAGCTGTCGACGCAGGAGCAGGCGTTGTTCACGCGCCAGCTCGCCAGCCTGATCGTGGCCGGCCTGCCGCTGGACGAAGCGCTCGGCGCGCTGGCCGACCAGGCCGAACGGCCGTATGTGCACGAACTGCTGGCCGGCATCCGCGCCGAGGTGATGGGCGGCAGCTCGCTGTCGGTGGCGCTGGCGCAGCATCCGCGCGACTTTCCCGATATCTACCGCGCGCTGGTTTCGGCTGGCGAGCATTCGGGCCATCTCGGGCTGGTGCTGGAACGGCTGGCGGGATATATCGAGTCGCGCAATACGCTGACGTCGAAGATCCGGCTCGCGTTCACCTATCCGGCTATCGTCACGGTGGTCGCATTCGCGATCGTGATCTTCCTGCTGTCATACGTGGTGCCGCAGGTGGTGAGCGTGTTTGCGAACACCAAGCAGAAGCTGCCGACGCTCACCATCATCATGCTGTGGCTGTCGGATTTCGTGCGCAACTGGTGGTGGGCCGCGCTGGCGTTCATCGCCGTGGTTGCGCTGGCGATCCGCAGCCTGCTGAAGCAGCCGGCGGTGCGGCTGGAATGGCACCGGTGGCTGCTGACCGCGCCCCTGTTCGGCAAGCTGATCCGCGGCTATAACACCGCACGCTTTGCCGGCACGCTGGCGATCCTGGTGTCGGCGGGCGTGCCGATCCTGCGCAGCCTGCAGGCGGCCGGCGAGACACTGACCAACGAGGCGCTGCGTGCCAATGTGGAGGATGCCAATACGCGCGTGCGTGAAGGGGCGTCGCTGGCGCGCGCGCTGGCGGCGCAGAACCAGTTTCCGCCGGTGCTGGTGCATTTGATCCGGTCAGGCGAGGCGACCGGCAATCTGCCGGTAATGCTGGACCGCGCTGCGCAGGGCGAGGCGCAGGAACTGGAACGGCGCACGCTGTTCCTGACCAGCCTGCTGGAGCCGCTGCTGATCCTGACGATGGGGGTGGTGGTGCTGTTGATCGTGCTGGCGGTGTTGATGCCGATTATCGAGATCAATCAGCTGGTGCGGTAAGTGGGATATGGCAGTGGCGTCTGTTTGCCTGACGCCGCTCGCACAGGCTCCCCTACCCTGCGAAGCGGGAGAGGGGAGCAAACCGCCGCGCTCAGTTACTCCGCGGCTTGTGCAGTCTTCTTGCTAGGCCGCTTGCGCGGCTTCCGTGCCGGCGCCGGTGCAGCTGCGGCTTCGGCCACCGCCTCGGCTACCACTTCGACGACTCCTTCCTGTTCCGCCGCCACGTCCGGCTCCGTCCCCACCGTCGCCGTCAACACCGTCGCTCCCGGCGCCGCAAACACCGACTGGTCGATCGGCCACGGCGTCTCGTTGAGCGTCACTTCCGGACGGCGCGCCGGGCGTTTGCGGCTGCGCGACTTGGGTTCCGCATCGGGCTTGGGCTCGGGATCGGGCTGGGGCGCGGCTTCGAGCGGTGGCACCGGTTCCGGCTCGGGCTGCACGACATCCGCAGCAACGAACGGGGGCGCGTCGTCGGCCAGGAATGCCGGCTGGACAGCCGCCGGTTCCGGGGCCGGCTCGGGGCTTTCCACCGGCGCCGGGATGGGATTGCGGCGCGCCGCTTCGGGCTGAGGCGCGGGTTGCTGCTGCGACGGCCGCTGTTGCTGCTCGCCGCCGCCCCTGCCGCGCTTCTTCAGCCGGATCCAGATGGTCTTGTTGTTGCCGCCGTTGCGCGTTTCCACCTCGAACAGGCCAGTGGCCGCCACCAGCTCCGAGAGCTTGCCGTAGCCATAGTTGCGCGAGTCGAATTCCGGCGCCTGCTTGGCGATGTGGTTGCCCATGCTGCCCAGCGTCAGCCAGCCGTCCTCGTCGGACACGGCCTGCGCCGCGCTCTGCAGCAGGCGCACCAGGCGCGAATCCTGGCGCAGTTCGCCGGTGCTGCGCTTGCGCGTCGGCGCGGCGGCTTCGTCAGCACCTTCGGTATCGGCTTCGGCGCGCAGCACGTCGGAGTAGATGAACTTGTCGCAGGCGGTGACAAAGGGCTTGGGCGTCTTGCGCTCGCCGAAGCCGTAGACGATCAGCCCCTGCTCGCGGATGCGCGAGGCCAGCCGGGTGAAGTCGCTGTCGCTGGAGACGATGCAGAAGCCGTCGAAACGCCCGGTGTACAGCAGGTCCATGGCGTCGATGATCATGGCGCTGTCGGTGGCGTTCTTGCCGACGGTGTAGCGGAACTGCTGGATCGGCTGGATCGAATGCGACAGCAGCCGCTCTTTCCAGCCGGCCAGGTTGGGACGGGTCCAGTCGCCGTAGATGCGTTTGACGGCCGCGACGCCGTACTTGGCGACTTCGGCCAGCAGGCCTTCGACGATGGCGGGCGCCGCGTTGTCGGCGTCGATCAGCACGGCCAGGGTCGCGGTGCCCTGGCGGGGGGAATTGGTCATGTTCGGGTATTCGCTGGTTTGCCCGTGCATGAGACGGGCAATCGAAAATCAGGTTGCACCAGGCTGGCGCGGCAGATGTGGTGCGTCGAGGATCGCGGGCGGCATCGCCGGCGTTCTCGATGCAACGCAGTGTACACGCGAAGCCCCGTCCATACGGGAAATCACCGTTGCCATGGGCACGTTTCGTGCTGCGCTGCAAGGTACCGCCGACCGCACGGCGGTGCTACCATGCCGCGCAGAGACACAGCCGCCCAACGCTTCCACAAGAGGCCGCGAGGCGACTGCCCACAACTGCAGGTGTCGGTGATCCCGACAACACGCCCCATAGAGGAGCACCTATGAATGCCCCCCTGACCCCGCCGGTCAGCGACGCCATCCACCGCGCGCTCGCTAATGTTTCCCTCGACGACAAATACACGCTGGAGCGTGGCCGCATCTACATCAGCGGCACGCAGGCGCTGGTACGCCTGCCCATGCTGCAGCAGGAGCGCGATCGCGCCGCCGGGCTGAACACCGCCGGTTTTATCTCCGGCTACCGGGGGTCGCCGCTGGGCGCGCTGGACCAGTCGCTATGGAAGGCCAAGAAGCACCTGGCCGCGCACAACATCGTGTTCCAGGCGGGGCTGAACGAGGATCTCGCCGCGACCTCGGTGTGGGGCTCGCAGCAGGTCAATATGTACCCCGACGCCAAATTCGATGGCGTATTCGGCATGTGGTACGGCAAGGGGCCGGGCGTGGACCGCACCGGCGACGTGTTCAAGCACGCCAACTCGGCCGGCTCGTCGAAGCACGGCGGCGTGCTGGTGCTGGCGGGTGACGACCATTCGGCCAAGTCGTCGACACTGGCGCACCAGTCCGAGCACATCTTCAAGGCCTGCGGCCTGCCGGTGCTGTATCCGTCTAACGTGCAGGAATATCTCGACTACGGCCTGCACGGCTGGGCCATGAGCCGCTATTCCGGCCTGTGGGTGGCGATGAAGTGCGTGACCGACGTGGTGGAATCGTCGGCCTCGGTGGAGCTGGACCCGCACCGCGTGCAGATCGCGCTGCCGGACGACTTCATCATGCCGCCGGGCGGCCTGAATATCCGCTGGCCCGATCCGCCGCTGGAACAGGAAGCGCGCCTGCTCGACTACAAGTGGTACGCGGGCCTGGCCTATGTGCGGGCCAACAAGCTGGACCGCATCGAGATCGATTCGCCGCACGCGCGCTTCGGCATCATGACCGGCGGCAAGGCCTACCTGGATACGCGCCAGGCGCTGGCCGACCTGGGGCTGGACGATGCCACCTGCGCGCAGATCGGCATCCGCCTGTACAAGGTCGGCTGCGTCTGGCCGCTGGAAGCGCATGGCGCGCGCGCGTTTGCCGAGGGCCTGCAGGAAATCCTGGTGGTCGAAGAAAAGCGCCAGATCATGGAGTACGCGCTCAAGGAAGAGCTGTACAACTGGCGCGACGACGTGCGCCCCAGGGTCTACGGCAAGTTCGACGAGAAGGACAACGCCGGCGGCGAATGGTCGATCCCGCAAAGCAACTGGCTGCTGCCGGCGCACTATGAACTGTCGCCCGCGATCATCGCCAAGGCCATCGCCACGCGGCTGGACAAGTTCGAGCTGCCGATGGACGTGCGCGCGCGCATCACCGCGCGGCTGGCCATCATCGAGGCCAAGGAAAAGGCGTTGGCTACCCCGCGCGTGACGGCGGAACGCAAGCCGTGGTTCTGCTCGGGCTGCCCGCACAACACCTCCACCAACGTGCCGGAGGGCTCGCGCGCGCTGGCCGGCATCGGCTGCCACTACATGACGGTGTGGATGGACCGCAATACCAGCACCTTCAGCCAGATGGGCGGCGAAGGCGTGGCGTGGATCGGCCAGGCGCCGTTCGCGGGCGACAAGCATGTGTTCGCCAACCTGGGCGACGGCACCTACTTCCATTCCGGGCTGCTGGCGATCCGCGCGTCGATCGCCGCGGGCGTCAACATCACCTACAAGATCCTGTACAACGACGCGGTGGCGATGACCGGCGGCCAGCCGGTCGACGGGCAGCTGTCGGTGCAGGACATCGCCTGGCAGGTGCACAGCGAGGGCGCGAAGAAGATCGTCATCGTCAGCGACCAGCCGGAGAAGTACAACGCGGCGATCAAGCTGCCCCAGGGCATCGACATCCATCACCGTGACCAGCTCGACAGCGTGCAGCGCGAGCTGCGCGAAGTGCCGGGCTGCACCATCCTGATCTACGACCAGACCTGCGCCACCGAAAAGCGCCGCCGCCGCAAGCGCGGCACGATGGAAGACCCGGCACGCCGCGTCTTCATCAATGACGCGGTGTGCGAAGGCTGCGGCGATTGCTCGGTCAAGTCGAACTGCCTGTCAGTGGAGCCGCTGGAGACGGATTTCGGCACCAAGCGCCAGATCAACCAGTCGTCGTGCAACAAGGACTTCTCGTGCCTGAACGGCTTCTGCCCGAGCTTTGTCTCGGCCGAAGGTGCGCAGGTGCGCAAGCCCGAGCAGCATGGCGTGTCGATGGAGAGCCTGCCCGCGCTGCCTGCGCCGGAGCTGCCGCCGATCCGCCGTGCCTACGGCATCCTGGTGACGGGCGTGGGCGGTACCGGCGTGGTGACCATCGGCGGCCTGCTGGGGATGGCGGCGCACCTGGAAAACAAGGGCGTGACCGTGCTCGACATGGCGGGCCTGGCGCAGAAAGGCGGCGCGGTGCTATCGCACGTGCAGCTGGCCGCGCGCCCCGATGACCTGCACGCGACGCGCATCGCGATGGGAGAAGCCGACCTGGTGATCGGCTGCGATGCCATCGTTTCGGCCACCGACGAAGTCATCTCCAAGACCCAGGCAGGCCGCACGCGCGCCGTGGTCAATACCGCGCAGACGCCCACCGCCGAGTTCATCAAGAACCCCAAGTGGCAGTTCCCGGGCGTGTCGGCCGAACAGGACGTGCGCAACGCCGTCGGCGAGAAGTGCGACTTCATCAACGCCAGCGGCCTGGCCGTGGCGCTGCTGGGCGATGCCATCTACACCAACCCGCTGGTGCTCGGCTACGCGTGGCAAAAGGGCTGGATCCCGCTGACGCTGCAGGCACTGGAGCGCGCGATCGAACTCAACGGCGTGGCCGTCGAGAAGAACAAGGCCGCGTTCGACTGGGGCCGCCATATGGCGCACGACCCGGAGCACGTGCTGTCGCTGACCGGCAAGCTGCAGAACACTGCCGAAGGCGCGGAAGTGGTCAAGCTGCCAAGCTCGACCGGCGCGATGCTGGAGAAGCTGGTCGCGCGCCGCATGGAACACCTGACGGCCTACCAGGACGCCGCCTACGCGCGCACCTACCGCGAAGCCATCGACCGCGTGCGCGCGGCCGAAAGCGCGCTGGCAGGCGGCGGCAAGCCGCTGCCGCTGACCGAGGCCGCGGCGCGCAACCTGGCCAAGCTGATGGCGTACAAGGACGAGTACGAGGTGGCGCGGCTCTATACCGATCCCGTCTTCCTCGACAAGCTGCGCGCGCAGTTCGAAGGCGAACCGGGCAAGGACTACCAGCTCAACTTCTGGCTGGCGCCGCCGACGACGGCCAAGCGCGACGACAAGGGTCATCTGGTCAAGCGCAGATTCGGTCCGTCGACGATGACGCTGTTCCGCGTGCTGGCGAAGATGAAGGGCCTGCGCGGCGGCATGTTCGATGTCTTTGGCAAGACCGGGGAACGCCGTACCGAGCGCGCGCTGATCGGCGAATACCGTGCCTTGCTGGATGAGCTGGTGGCGGGACTGAATGCCGCCAACTATGACACCGCGGTGACGCTGGCCAACCTGCCGGATGATATCCGGGGCTTCGGGCACGTGAAGGAAAACAACCTGAAGGCGGTGCGTGGGCGCTGGCAAAAACTGCTGGAGCAGTTCAGGCATCCGGAAACGGCGCAGCGGGCAGCGTAAGGCAAGAGCCTTTAAATCTCCGCGCTGTTCGTCCCCTCTCCCCGTGAGGGGAGAGGAAAATACGATCGGTCAACGAGGCGCAATGTGCCCTACGGCCGCGCCAGCTCCTTTTCCCCCGGCTTCACATACATCGAGTTTTTCGGCTGCGACAACACCCGACGCACCATCGGCTCGAAGAACGACAACGGCAGCGTGTCGTAATCCGTCATGAACGCCGCCGCATCGTACTTGCGGCAGAACTCGGCAGTGCGCTCGAACAGCTCCGGCTGGTTGCGATACTGCTCGCGCAGGTTGCGGTCGAGCCCGAGGTGATGGAAGAAGTAATAGCCCTGGAACACGCCATGCTTTTCCACCATCCACAGGTTCTCTGCGCTGACAAAGGGCCTCAGGATCGCCGCCGCGATATCGGGATGGTTGAAGCTGCCGAGCGTATCGCCGATATCGTGGAGCAGCGCGCAGACCACGTATTCCTCGTCCTGCCCGTCCCGGTGCGCCAGCGTCGCGGTCTGCAGCGAATGCGTGAGCCGGTCCACCGGGAAGCCGCCGCAATCGCCATCGAGCAGCCGCAGGTGCGCCAGCACGCGGTCGGGCAGCGCCCGCGCATACGGCATGAACTCGGCGGAAATCGCGGCCCAGTCCTCGCGGGTGCCGTGTTCCATATGGCTGAAGCTCGCGCGCGCGGGCGCGTAGGTGTCGCTCATGCTGGTCTCCTTTTGTGGGGAGGGTGTGCGAGGGCCGCACATCCGCTCGTCATGTTGTGCCGGCATTGTGGCACCCGCAGCGGCGCTACACTGTCAAAAAGCTAACAATGTGCCGGCATATTGCGGCGCACCACCGGTTCCCGGCAGCAACAGACTGACGATCAAGGAGACGACATGACGTTCCACGGAAGCTGCCACTGCGGCAACATTGCTTTCGAGGTCGAGGCCGAAAGCATCCCGAGCGTGATCCGCTGCAATTGCTCGATCTGCCGGCGGCGCGGCCACCTGTTATGGTTCGTGCCACGCGCCACCTTCAAGCTGGATACGCCGGAGAGCAATGCGTCGACGTACCGCTTCAACACCATGAAGATCGCGCACCGCTTCTGCCCGGTGTGCGGCTGCGGCCCTTATGCCGATGGCCAGGACAAGGACGGCAAGCCGATGGCGGCGGTGAACGTGCGTTGCCTGGACAATGTCGACCTGGACAGCCTGAAGGTCATCGATTACGACGGCCTGCACCACTGAGACCGCCATGTTCCGCATTCTCGATCTCGACCACCTGGTGCTGCGTACCGCCGATGCCGACGCGCTGCGACGGTTCTATGTAGACGTGCTGGGCTGCAGCGTCGAGCGCGAGCAGCCCGACTTCGGCCTGACGCAGCTGCGCGCGGGCAGCGCGCTGATCGACCTGGTCTCGCTGGACGGCCCGCTGGGCCGTGCCGGCGGCGCGGGCCCTGGCGCCGAGGGCCGCAACCTCGACCATTTCTGCCTGCGCATCGAGCCGTTTGACGAGCCCGCGCTGCGCGCGTGGCTGTCCGGGCACGGCGTAGAGGCCAGCGAGGTCGCGCAGCGCTTCGGGGCCGAAGGCAAGGGCCCGTCGCTCTATGTCAGCGACCCGGACGGCAACGTGGTGGAACTGAAGGGTCCGCCTGCGCCGGTGACCGCACAGTAAAGCGCCGCAAAGGTCGTGCCGATGCGCGGGGTGCGCGCAGGATCGCTACAATTTCCCGCTGGTCCCGCGCGCCGCCAGCCATGGCGTCACCCCTCGCCGGGGCCCGCCATGACATCGCTAGAAGCCAGCTCCGACACGGACGCCGCCAGTACCGATTCTCCCGCAGACGCCAGCCCGGCACGCGCCGGCCCCGCGCAACCGGCCACGCCGCCACGCCGGCTGGTCTGGATCCTCGGCCTGACCGAGACCATCTCCTGGGGCACGCTGTTTTTTGCCTTCACCGTCTTCATCGAGCCGATGATCCGCAGCACTGGCTGGTCCAGGCCATTCCTCGCAGGCGGCTATTCGCTGGGGCTGCTGGTGTGGGCGATGTGCTCGTTCGCGGTGGGCCGGTTGCTGGACCGCGCACCCGCGCGCAGGGTGATGGGTGCCGGTTCGGTGCTGGCCGGCCTGGGGCTGCTGCTGTGGGCGTGGTCGCCCTCCCCCGCGATGTTCCTGCTGATGTGGGTGCCGATCGGGCTGGCCATGGCCACCACGCTGTACGAGCCGGCCTTCGTGGTGCTGCGCCAGGCCTATGGCGACCAGTACCAGAAGCCGATCATGATCGTCACGCTGATGGCCGGCTTTGCCAGCACGATCTTCGTGCCGCTGGCGCAATGGCTGGTGCTGCATGCCGGCTGGCGGCCCACGCTGGTCGGCTTTGCAGTGCTTAACCTGCTGGTCTGCGCGCCGTTGCACGCGCGCATGCGCTACGCCATGCATCCCACCTACAGCGGCACGCCGACCGCAGGCGCCGACGCGGGCAGCACCGGCATCGCGCGCACCACGCTGCGCCAGCCGGTGTTCTGGGCCGTGGTGCTGGCCTTCACCGCGACCGCGGTGGTGGCCTCGCTGCTGGGCGCGCACCTGATCCCGATGCTGACCGAGAAGGGCCTGCCGGTGTCGCAGCAACTGGTGGTGGCGGCGCTGATCGGCCCGGCGCAGGTTGCGGGCCGCATGCTGATGATGCGCGCGGCAGTGCGCCACCCGGTGCGGCTGTCGCTGCCGGTCTATCTGCTGATGAGCGCTGGACTGCTTTGCTTCGCGCTGGGCCATGGCGCCTGGCTGATGGTGGCCGCGGTGCTGTATGGCTGCGCCAACGGCGTCAACACGATGCTGCGCGCGATGGCCATGCCCGAGCTGATCTCGCGCCACCACTACGCCACGCTGAACGGCCTGATGATGACGCCGGTGCTGCTGATGCAGGCCGCCGCGCCGTGGCTGGGCGCGCTGCTATGGCGGGCCGCGGGCGGCTACTGGCTGATGCTGTGGGTCATGCTGGCGCTGGCGCTGGGCGCGCTGCTGGCGTTCGGCTACGCACTGCACCGGCGCGGCCTGTTGCGCGTGGCGGGTGCCGCGCCGTAGCGCTGCCATGCCCCGGTCGCGCGGATGCACGACAATAGGGGCTTTTGCGGCCGGGCCGACGCGCCGGCCGCGCCCCCCCGCATCACGATGTCCGCTGGCCACGGTGGCGATCCTGGCCATGCCTTCGTTCTGGTGGCTGCTGCCCGCGCTGGTGGCGTTCGGCATGGCCAATGCCGGCTTCGACGTGGCCATGAACGCGCAAGCCGCCACGGTGGAGGCCAGCCGCCCGCGCCTGGTGATGTCGGCGCTGCATGGTGCTGATCGGCGGCGTGGCGCACCTGGCCGACCTGCGCATGGGGCTGGCCGTGGTGGCGCTCACCATGGGCTGGATCGCGCTGGCGGGCGCGCGCTCGGCGCGGCGCTACCTGCCGCCGCGCAAGGATGGCCGCTGAGCCGCGGCTGAAGCCAGCTCAGGCGGCCGCGCGCAGCGGCGTGCCGGCGCCGATCCCCTCGAACACAAAGCTGTCCATCGCCAGCACGCCGTAGGTAACCTCGTCTGCCACCCGGGCCACGCTGGCCGGCGGCGTACCCGCCGCTGCGCTCCGCGGCCCCAGCGCCGCGCCCAGCGCCACGTAGAACGGCAGCAGGTGCTCGTCGGTCGGGTGCGCGCGGCGGGCGTACGGGGCCTCGGCGCGGTAGTTGGCAATGCGGCCGGTGTCGCCGGTGGCCAGCGCCTCGTCCAGCGCGTCGCCCATCCAGCCGCGGAAGGCCTCGACATAGGGCTCGGCCTGCGGCCCGTGCTGTTCAAGGCGGCCGCCGCTGCCGAACACTTCCTGCAGGTTGTGCGTAAAGCTGCCCGAAGCCAGCACCAGCACGCCTTCCTCGCGCAGCGGCGCCAGCGCACGGCCGATCTCGATCTGGAGGGCGGGCGGCAGGTAAGGATTCAGCGCCAGTTGCACCACCGGTACGTCGGCATCCGGGAAAAAGTGCCGCATCGGCATCCAGGCGCCGTGGTCGAGCGGCCGTTCGTCGTCCTCGCCGACAAACCCGGCGCCGGGAATGGCCGCGGCCTCGACCAGCGCCTTGACGCGCGCGGCCAGCGCCGGCGAGCCCGGGGCATCGTAGCGCAGCGCGTACAGGTCGCGCGGGAAGCCGCCGAAGTCGTGCCAGGCTTCCTGGCGCTCGCGGCTGCTCACCGCCAGCGTGCTGTAGATCCAGTGCGCCGATACCACCAGCACCGCGCGTGGCGGCAGCGCCCGCAGGCGCTCGCCAAGTGCATCGAAGGCCGCACCGGTGGGACCGGGGTCGACGGCGAGCATGGGCGAACCGTGCGAGATAAACAGTGCGGGAAGCATGGCGTCGGGTCTCATTGTTCTGCTCATTGATCTGTGTGCTTGCTATTGAGTTTGGCAAAGATCGGCCCCTGGCACGCCCCGCTTTTGCGCATCTTTCATGCAAAAAAACTGAACCGGCGCGCGCCACGTGGGCTGGGCCACACACCGCCGCAGGCGTGCCGGGACGCCGCCGCGCACTGCACCCTATGATGCAGCCGAGGGCAAGTGCCGTACCCGGGCAAGCCCTCGGCCAACGCATGACGCCGCCAGCACGCCAAGCGTGCCGGGTGGCCGGAGACATCGTGGTACCGAACCCGCTGCGCCGCCCCGGCTGGCGCCTTCCCCTTCCCACCCATTGGTGGCAGCCGGGCGTCTACGGCAGCGCACCGGCGGTCGCGCTGTGGATCGCGGCCAGGCTGCCGGCGCAGTGGCTGTGGTCGCTCGCTGGCCAGCCGGATGCCGGCGAGTGGCTGAACCAGGCGGGCGATACGGTGTTTGTTGCCGGCTGGGCCGGCAGCGCGCTGATGCTGTGGCTGGGCCGTCACCGGCCGCCACCGCCTGCGGCATCCGCTGCGGCAGAAAAGTGCGATCCGGGCGATGCGTGCGCGCAGCAGACACCACGCCGCCATACAGCGGCCTGATACTGGCCTGGCCGCTTCCGCGCCCGATTCAAAGCCTCGGCAAACCGATCTGAAAACTTTTGCGCCCCGTTCGCACGCTTGCCCGCGTGGCTAGAATGCGTCGGACGGCTGCCGCCACGCGGCGCCGCGTGAGCCGTGTGCAAGGGGAAATACCCATGTCCGTACGCCTGCCGACTGACCGGTTTCGCGCCAGCCGGCGCCGCGCTTGCCGCTGGCGCGCCGCGGCGGCTGCGCTCGGCTTGCTGGCCGCGGGGACCGCGCACGGCCAGACCGCCGGCAACGGGCTGCAACTGGTCGGTGCCAACGTGCAGCGGCACGCCAACGCGGTGCTGTCGCTGATGGCATATTCCGTGGTGCCCGACCTGACTTCCAGCTCGCTGTCGATCAACAACGCCAGCACCGACGACCCCGGCGTCGTCATGTCGCAGCTCGGCGGCGGCTTCACCATCAGCAAGTCATTCCCGCTCTACCTGGAAGGCGCGATCGCGTACAGCCGCTACGACCCCACCTTTGTTGCCAGCAACGGCACCGAATCGCGCTCCATCCCGACCCGGTGGAACACGTTCTCGGGCACCATCGGCATCGGCTGGGATTTCCCGATCACCGCCAACAAGGAACTGGTGATCCGGCCGATCTTCAATTTTTCTCTGGGCAATGTCTCGAGCGACCTGTCGATCGGCAAGTTCGCGGTTGAGCAGGCCACCGACCGGCAAATCGAATTCCTCGATGGCGGCAGCCTGAACGCGTACGGCCTGGGCGGCTCGCTGATGCTGGACTGGGAGCACTATCGCGAGAACTATGAAGTCGACGTCGAACTGCGCTACACCAGCATCCATTTGCAGAGCTTCGGCGGCTCCTCAAGCGCGGTGACCGGTTCGGCGACGGCGCAGACCGCCAACCTGTGGGCGCGCTGGCGGGCACCGACAGGCCTGCGCGCGCTGGACCGGCCCCTGCGCTATGTGCTTGAGTTATCACATTCGCACTATTTCGGCAGCCAGGCAGGCATTCTCGGCTTCAACTACCTGACCACGGTTGGCACCGGGCTGGAGCTGGATACCAGTGCGCACGAGGTCTTTGTCACGCGGATACGGGCGGTGGTGCGCTATGTGTTCGGCAACAATGTGTCGGGGGTTTCACTGGGCCTGGCGGCGAGCTTCTGACGCCCGCTGCGGCGCGGATCGCTCAGTTCTCCTCGGCCCCTTCCCGGTAAATATTGATTACATGCCGCGCCTCGAAGCACAGCGGCATGCCCGGCGCCATCTCGTCGGTGCAATACGGCTGGTTGTCCAGTTCGCCGGTATAGAGGCTGCCCTCGCGCCCGGTCACGATCACCCACATCCGCTCGACATGGACCTCTTCGCCGCCGTCTTCGTCCGCCACCAGGATGCGGAAGATCAGCTTGACCTGCTGGCCCGGCACCAGCGCGTCGCGTTCCTCACGGGACGGAATCCAGAACGTGTCGGGATGGGCGGCGGCAATGGACTCGCCGTCATCCAGCTCCCAGCCGTCTTCATCCAGGGTCGTCAATCGCATGTCCATTTTCAGCCTTCCGCAATGTCTCAGGTGCGGGCATGATCGCAGCAAATGCGGCGCGCCGCGAGCGGATTGAGCGACACTTGAGCGACCGCTTGAGCGACACCTTGAGCGGCCACCGCACCGGATCCACCCAAAAGGGAGAAAGGTTACGCATGACAAGCAAGAAGGAAGCGCAGGCCGCCCCGGCAGCGCCGGCGCGCTGCGGCTGGTGCGGCACGCTGGAAGACTATTGCCATTACCACGACCACGAGTGGGGCTTCCCGGTCGCGGATGACCGGCGCCTGTTCGAGAAGCTGTGCCTGGAGGGCTTCCAGTCGGGCCTGAGCTGGCTGACCATCCTGCGCAAGCGCGAGGCCTTCCGCAAGGCCTTCGCCAACTTTGACATCGACAAGGTGGCGCGCTTCGGCGAGCGCGATATCCAGCGCCTGCTCGGCGATGCCGGCATCGTGCGCCACCGCGGCAAGATCGAGGCCGCCATCAACAATGCCCAGCGGGCGCGCGAGCTGCTCGAAACCGAATCGTCGCTGGCCGCCTATTTCTGGCGCTTCGAGCCCGACCTGGCCAGCCGGCCCAAGGTGCTGACGCCCGAGGTGCTGCGCACCATGGCGATCTCGCCCGAGTCGACGGCGCTGTCCAAGGACCTGAAGAAACGCGGCTGGCGCTTTGTCGGACCGACCACCATGTACGCGCTGATGCAGGCAATGGGCCTGGTCAACGACCACCAGGAAGGCTGCGCGACGCGGACCGAGGTGATACGGGCGCGCAAGGCGTTCAAGGTGCCGCGTTAACGTTTGCAGGCCTGCCCGGGCGCTGACGGCGCGCGGTATACGCCCACGTATACGCCCGTGTCCCGGCGCCTCACCGCTGCGATCGCCGCAACGGTCTTGACGATGGTTTTTATATTGTTTACGTATGTAAACATAGTAGTAGTAGGTAAACCAGCCGCCGCCCCGTGGATAAGTCACCTTTCCTCTTTTGCTTCAAGGACTTGCAAGAAAGATAACCACGGTGCCAGCGCACCCGTATACCGGGATAGCCAGGCCCTTGCGTATACGTGCACGCCAACCGCGTGACGGTTGTTCGTATACGTCCCACAGCGCACCCCCAGGCGGGGCACAGCTTGTCCGGCGAGTTATCCCCAGGCGCGGGCGCAGATGTCCACAGCAGCCTAGCCGGCGGCGGCCGTCCTGGCGGCGTATACCGGATCGACGTGCGTCATCACGTTGAGCACCTGGTGATGCTCGAGCGCGCGGCGCCGTGCCTCGACGGCGATCGCATGGCCTTGCGCCACGCTCAGGGAGCCGTCGATCTCCAGATGGACGTCGACCAGCACCTGATCGCCCATCTTGCGCGTGCGCAGGTCATGCAGGCCGTGCACGCCCGGCGTGCCGAGCAGGGTCGCCTCGATTGCCGCGACGGTTTCCTCGTCCGCGGCGCGGTCCATCAGGTCGTTGAGCGCATCCCAGCCAAAGCGCAGGCCCATGCGCGCCACCATCAGCCCGACCACGATCGCCGCTACCGGATCCAGCATGTGGTAGCCGAGCAGGTTGCCGCCGATGCCCAGCGCCACCACCAGCGACGAGGCCGCGTCGGAGCGCGCATGCCAGGCATTGGCGACCAGCATGCCGGAACGCACGCGCCGCGCCACCGCCAGCATGTAGCGGAACAGCAGTTCCTTGGAAACCAGCGTGGCCAGCGCCACCCACAGCGCCAGCGCCTGCACCGGCTGGGCGCCGCCCGGGTGCTGCAGCTTGCCCACCGCGGCCCACAGCATGCCCGCGCCGACCGCCAGCAGCAGCGCGCCCAGCGCCAGTGACGCCGCGGTTTCGAAGCGCAGGTGGCCATACTGGTGGTCCGCGTCGGGATCCTTGCGGCTTTGCCACGCCGCCAGCAGCACCACGAAGTCGGAGAGCAGGTCGGACAGCGAATGCACCGCGTCGGCCAGCAGCGCCTGCGAGCCGGCTACCACGCCCGCGACGCCCTGCGCAGCGGTCAACCCGATATTGACCGCCACGCTGACAAGCGTGCTGCGCCGGCCTGCGCGGTGGCGGGCGTCGGCTTCGGCCGCGGTCGCGGCGGAGGCGTCGTCAGGCAGGCCGGGGCCGAAGCCAAAGCGTTTTTCGGATTCCGATTCCATCGCGCGACTATAGCCCAGGATACGCCGGCGCCCCACCGCATTCCCCGACGGCCCTGCGTCGCCTGTTTCGTGCCGATTTCGTAACAGCGCTGGCGAAGTCCCGGCGACGCCCTTACCGTAGTCATTGACCGGCATGCCGGTCAATGCAAGGAGGGCCCCTACGATGGCGATTCGGTCACTTGCTTCGCACAGCACGTCGCAACTGCGCCGCCTGGTCGGCCAGATGCAGGCGGAAGTCGATGCACTGGAACAACTGTCCACTGCCGATGCCGATGCGCAAAGCCGGCTCGGCTATGCCACCGCGCGACTGCGCGACGGCATCGAGGCCGTGGAAGACGCGCTGCAGTCGCTGCGCGCGCTGCAACAGGTACGGCCTTCGGCGATGAAGGCCAGGCGGCCGACGCGGGTGGCTTAGGACGACAGACGTCTCTGCTTCGACTCAGTGCTTCGACTCAGCACGATTGCCTGCAGCAGGCGCACCCCGCGCGTGCCCGTCATGCGGCGCGCCCTCATCAAACCATTCAATCGACCGCAGAAAAGATTGAATTCTGCCGAACAGTCCCCGCTGCTAGAGTGCCCCATGCCACCCGGGCCGGAAGCCAGGCCACCGGGCCGGCTATTCCAAGACACAAGCGAGGAGACTTTGATGACGAAACGCGTACTGGTGACCGGCGCCTTGTTGGCTGCCGTGTTCGTCGCCGGGCAGGCAGGCGCCCAGCAACAGCCGCAGGCACAGCCGGCGCAACCGGCCCAACCGGCCCAACCGGCGCAGCCACAGAAGCCGATGACCGCCCAGGAAATGAAGGCGGCGTTCGCGGAAAAATTCAAGGCTGCCGATACCGACAACGACGGCAAGCTGACCCGCCAGGAAGCCGAAGCCGGCATGCCCGAGGTGGCGAAGAACTTCGACAAGATCGACCGCAAGAAGACCGGCTATGTCACGCAGAAGCAGGTCGGCTCTTACGCTGTCGCCAAGGCCAAGCAGCGCAAGACGGCTCAGGACCCCAGTTCGCTGAACTAAAGACGGCCGATCCGGGTTCCCCTTTAGGGAACCTCCAAAGAAAAAACGCACGGCATCGTGAGATGCCGTGCGTTTTTTTACAAGAAATCCTGGTGGACCGAAGGAGGATCGAACTCCCGACCTCTGCATTGCGAACGCAGCGCTCTCCCAGCTGAGCTATCGGCCCGTCGCGGACGATTGTAGCCTACTTCGGCAGCGGCCTTCAATCCTCCCCGGCTGGCGTGAGGATACTGCACAACATCAGGCGGCGATGCCCGCGTTGCCGTTCATCCCACGCACCGTGGGCTCGTTCAGCGGCCGCGCCGTGACTTCCTTCGTGCTGCGCAGCCACTGCGCCATCGCGTCCCAGACCGGCGCCCCGCCGGCCTCCCGCGCTTCCTCCGCCACCGGCGCCCAGCCCGCCACCTTGTAGGTCTTGCCTGCCTCCAGCGGCTTGCCGGCCAGGCGCATGTCGGTGATGCGCTTGCCCATGCCGGCGGTGGGATCGATGGTGTACTGCAGGCCGCCGACGCGCACCATGTCGCCGCCCTGCTGGTAGTACGGGTCGGGGTTGAACAGGTTGTCGGCCACGTCTTCGAGGATGGTCTTGATGGTCTCGCCGCTCATCGCCGTCACGGTCGTGTATGGGTAGGTGATGGCGGTCTGGTCCATCAGGTGTTCCATGGTGATGGCCTGGCCCGGCAGCAGCGTGGTGCCCCAGCGGAAACCCGGCGAGAACGCGATCTGCGCGCCCTGCACCTGCATCAGGCCGTCCAGGATCAGCTGGTCGAAGGTGCCGTTGAAATTGCCGCGGCGGTACAGCAGGCCTCGGTTGACGGCGAGGACTTCGCCGAGCTTCTGTTCGTACGGTGCCCGTACCTTCCTGATAAGCGCGTCCATGGCCGGATCGGCCGGCAGGTAGTTGGCGAACACCGGCAGCAGCCGGTAGCGGAAATCGGCTACCTTGCCGCCCTTTACGTCGAAATCCAGTACGCCGAGGAACTTGCCGTTGGAGCCGGCATTGGTCACCAGCGTGGTGCCGCCCGCGTTCTTCACCGCCACCGGCGCGGGAACGCCGTCATGGGTGTGGCCGCCGAGGATGGCGTCGAGCCCGCGTACGCGCGAGGCCAGCTTCAGGTCGACGTCCATGCCGTTGTGCGACAGCAGCACCACGGCCTGCGCGCCCTTGCCGCGCGCCGCGTCGATGACCTGCTGCAGGTTTTCTTCCTGGATGCCGAAGGTCCAGTCCGGCACGAAATAGCGCGGGTTGGCGATCGGCGTGTACGGGAAGGCCTGGCCGATGATGGCCACCGGCACGCCGTTGATCTCGCGGATCACGTACGGATCGAACACCGGGTCGCCGAAGTCGTTGGTCTTGATGTTCTGTGCCAGGAAGGCGACCTTGCCCTTGAAGTCCTTGTCGACGATTTCCTTGACGCGGTCCGCGCCGAGCGTCATTTCCCAGTGCGGCGTCATCACGTCGACACCGAGCGCCAGCGCCGCATCCACCATGTCCTGCCCCTTGGTCCACAGCGCCGTGGCCGAGCCCTGCCAGGTATCGCCGCCGTCGAGCAGCAGCGCGCCCGGCCGGCCCGCCTTGAGCCGCTTGACCAGCGTCGCCAGGTGCGCAAACCCGCCGACCTTGCCATAGCGTCGCGCGGCCTCGTTGAAATCGAGATAGGTGAACGCATGCGCCTGCGGCGTACCCGGGCGGATGCCGTAGTGGCGCAGCAGCGCCTCGCCGACCAGGTGCGGCGGCTTGCCGGCGTAGTCGCCGATGCCGAGGTTGACGCTGGGTTCGCGGAAGTACACCGGCCGCAGTTGCGCGTGGCAGTCGGTGAAATGCAGCAGGTGGACGTTGCCGAAGCGCGGCAGGTCGTACATCGACTCGGCGGCCTGCGCGGCGTGCGCGTCCTGGTGGGGGAAAGTCATGCCGCCGGCGCCGGCAATGGCCAGCACCTGCAGGAACTCGCGTCGGTTCATGTTCGTCCTGTGGATAAGTGCGTGCCGGTGGGCGCGTGGCGTCCGGCATCGCATCGCTATGGCTTCGCGTAACGCTCCAGCGCGGCCACGTCGTCTTCGAGCATCTCGCCCACTTCCTTCTGCACCACGCGCCCGCGCGCGTCGATCACGTACAGCTCGGGCAGGCCCTTGCGCTTGCCGAACACGGCCTGCAGCGCGGCGGAATCCATCGCTGCGGGAAAGGTGTAGCCGCGCTTCTTCATGTATTCAGCGGCCTCGCGCGGGTCCTTGTCGATGCTGATGGCCAGCACCCGCAGCGGCGTGCCGCGCGTGCGCTCGTACAGCTTCTGCAGGCGCGGGTTCTGCATCGCGCAGAACGGGCACCACGAGGCCCAGTATTCGACCACCAGCGGCTTGCCGGCCAGCGTGTCGGCGCGCAGCGTGCGCCCGTCGAGCGTCTGCACATCGGGCAGGCGCACGGTGTCGCCCACTTCCAGCGCGGCGGCGCCGCCGGCGGCGCAGGCCAGGCCAGCGGCCAGCAGCCAGCGCAGCAGGACGGCACGCGCGCGCATCGGGCTTACTGGTTGACGGGCGAGGCCGGGTCGAGCAGCAGCGCCATCACGTCGCGGATCTGGGCCTCGGTCAGGATGCCCTTGTGGCCGAAGCGCGGCATGTTGGAGCAGGCGGAGTAGGCGTTCGAATCCCAGATCTTGCCCCAGGTGTACTTGACCACTTCCTGCGAGTTGCCGCGCAGCTTGCCGTACTGGTACAGCGACGGGCCGATATTGCCGAACGAGATCTCGGCCTTGGTCATCTGGTGGCAGGCGTAGCAGTTGCCGCCGTTGGTGCCGCCGACCTGGTCGGTGAACTGCATGCCGCGGCCGTTCTGGGCGACCTTCTCGCCTTCCTTCCAGTCGCCGAGCCAGTTGCTGTCGGCGGGATATTTGACCTGCTTGAGTTCGGCGGCCTCGATCTTCTTCGCCACCTTGCCAGGCACCTTGCTGCGGTCCGGGTACTGGCTGCAGGCCTGCTGCATGGCGTCCTGGTTCAAAACGCCTTCCACGGTAGCGGGACCCCTGGAGGAGAACGAGTCCTCGATCAGGTGCTTCATGTCGGCGCTGCTGACGGCAGCGGGCTTTGTCTTGGCGGGACGGGCCCTGGTGTTGTCCTGCGCCTGCGCGCCGGTTGCCACCAGGGTAGCCAGCGCGGCGATGGCGAGTGCCTTGTATTGTCGTTGCATGTCGTCTCTCCCGTACTGGTCAGCGCTTCATCGCCGGGCCATCGTAGGTGCCGCCGTTGGCGTTCTTCGCCAGGAACATGGTCAGCGCGGTGATCACGTCCGAGCCATAGGCGGGTTCGGGAAAGCGTTGCTGGCGCAGGCAGTCGTACAGGCGGTGCTGCATCGAGCGAACCTCGCCCTGCGACACGCGGTAGGCGGGCCACGTGGTGTAGGCCGCCTGCGCGCCCTTGTCGGTGAGCAGGTTGGGCAGGTCCTGCAGGCGGATGCGCTGCCCGTCGACCGCGTGGCAGGTGGCGCAGGCAAAGTCATAGGCGCCGCCGCGGTAGAAGAACATCTTCTGGCCGAGGGCGTAGGTGCGCTTCTCTTCCGGATGGTTGAGTTGCACGTTCATCTTCGCGCCGCGCGATTCGCCGGTCAGATACGCAACCAGGCGTTCGATGTCGGACGGCTTGCCCGAGGCCGAGAACGGGTTCCTGGTCGCCTCTTCTTTCGTGAGACCCTGCAGCGTCACGCGGCACCAGGCCAGACGCTGCTCCAGGTCCATCACCTTGTTGGCGTCCTTGAAGTAGCGCGGCAGCTCGGCGTAGGCGCCCTTGGTCACGCCCGGGCCCTTGCCCAGGTCGCATTGCTCGAGCGAGGCGTTCTTCGGGCCGGCCGGCTTTTTCCACAGCTCTTCGCCGGCGGCTTCCCACAGCTCGGCGGGATTGCCTTCGGCCAGCATCTGGCGGTACTTGGCGATTTCATCGGCGGTGCTGCCCTGCGCATGCACGGCGACAGCGCCCGCGGCCGCCGCGGTGGCGGCCAGGGCCAGCGCAGCGCGCCGGGCCAGGCTTCGGATCGGTTTCATGGGGCTTCTCCTCGCGGCCGCGCCTTTCGGGACGGGCCGCTTTTTCTAGCTTCTTCTCTTGTCTTGCCGTCAGGCAGCGCCAGCCCGGCTCAGGGCTTGATATAGGCGTAGCCTTCCTCGGCTTGCAGGCGGGCGATCTCGACCACGCCGGCCTGTACTACCTTTGCTTCCATCAACAGCTGCGATTCGGTAATCCTGCGCGCGGTCAGCGTATTGCGGCACACGCGGAACTCCACGCCTTCGGCGGCCAGCGCGCCCACCGGGCTCTCAAAGCTGTTGCCGCGCGCATCCTTGGCACCTTCGACCAAAAAATCGATGCCATAGCCGAACGCGACCACCACGATCTTGGTGCCGGGGGCGCCATTCAGGTGGTTGCGCAGGTTGCCCATCGCGCGCACCGCCTGGTCGATGCCTTCCGACAGCTGGTACACCACCTTCACGCGCCCGCCCTTGCCGGCACCGGCCTGCGCCGGCTGGCCGGACTGTGCAGAGGCCTTGGCCGCCAGGCCGATGGCTGCCAGCGCCGCCGATGCTCGAATAAATGCTCGCCGCATAATGCTCCTTCCGGCCGGGTCCGTCCCGGCATTCCGCCCCGAACCTTAGCAGAGGACGACGCGGCGTGCCGGCAACATGCCGGCATCGGTCGGCCTCAGGCGATGGTCGCTTCGTCGGTGCGCTTGTCGCCCTTGTTGTCGATCCAGGTCACCGCGACCTTGTCGCCCTTGGCGCCGCCCTTGAACTTGAAGTTCAGGAACGGGTCCTTGGACACCGCCGGCCCGAACTGGGCGCGGAACACTTCCTTGCCCTTGCACTGGGCGGTCACGGTCTGGATATGCCAGGCCGGGATGACCTTGCCGGACGCGTCCTTGCGCTGGCCGGTCTCCATGTCGTGCTTCATCAGGATCTTTACATCAACCACGCCGCCGTTCTCGGTGGCGCGTACGCGCATCGGGTCTGCCATGTGTTTCTCCGGTTGCAGTTGGCGGGAATCTCGGTAACGGGGCGAGTGTCGGCGTCAGCCGCCGCAACCGCCCAGCGTGACCTTGATTTCCTTCGATGCCACGTACCACTTGCCGCCGGCCTTGACCGCGGCGTGCACCACCGAGGTCTGGCCCATCTTCACGCGCGTGGAGACGAACGGCTCGGTGCCGGCCGGGATAATGAAGTCGGCGGCCAGGGTATTGGGGTTCTTTTCCACCAGGATCGCGATCTGCTCGGTATCCGGGATGGTGCTCGTCACGGCCACCGGCACCACGGCGCCGTTCTCGGCGATGTCGGGGGCGTTGAAGGTGATGGCGGTGCTTTTCTCGGTGCCGCTGCCGCCGAGCGCCTTGATCACGTCGGCAACGCTCTTGCCGTCAAAGGCGGTCTTGTTCCACTCGGCCGCCTGCGCTTCGCTGATCAGGCCGGTGGCGGCCATCAGCGACAGGACAGCGGTGACCCGCAGCACTTCTCGTCGTTTGGAATTCATGTTCTTGCTCTCCGGCTACTCCGTCCCAATCGGTTCGCGTGACCGCTTTGGCGGTACTCGTTGGTGTTCTGTCCAGCTTGTGCCCTGCTCGTACTACGTGTGTCCTGCTCGCGGCCGGTACATTGCCGGCCGCTGGATCTGTGCAGGTCGGGTCGGCTTGCGCCGTCCGGCCCGTTGCATCGGCGGACTGCCCCCTGGGGGCGGTCAGGCTTTACTTGGCGGGCGCGCCTGCGAGCACCCACTCGACCACGGTCTTCAGGTCGGCGTCGCTGATGGCGGCGTTGGCCGGCATCGGCACCGGGCCCCAGACGCCCGAACCACCGCTCTTGACCTTCTTGCTCAGCGTCGCGAGGGCGTTCTTGTCGCCCTTGTACTTGGCGGCGACTTCCTTGTAGGAAGGACCGACCAGCTTCTTGTCGACCTGGTGGCAACCCATGCAGGCGTTCTTGTTGGCGATCTCCTGTGCCTTGGCGGCATCGACCGCGTGAGCCGATGCGGCGGCGCCCAGCATCAGCGCTGCGATGACAAACTGCTTCATTGTTAAGCTCTCCAAGCTCTGTAAAGCCGTGGGGACGGCAAGGGCCGCTCGGCACGTACTGCAAGCTGCTTCGCGGCATACACCGGCCGCCGCCTCGGGGGCACTGCGGCGGCCAGCCCGCTATTTTGCCTCAAGAATCCACCCCACCATGGCATGGACGTCCGAATCGGGGATCTGCGGCTGCGGCGGCATCGGCACGCTGCCCCACGCGCCCTGCCCGCCGGCCTTGACCTTTTTGGCCAGCGCGGCGTGCGCGTCCTGGCCCTTGTACTTGCCGGCGATGTCCGCGAACGACGGGCCGACCAGCTTCCGGTCCATTGCATGGCAGGCCACGCACTGGTACTGGCTGGCCAGCCTGGCGCCGGCCGGCGCGGGCGCTGAAGCGGCGGATGCGGCATTCGAAGGCGCGGCCGCGCTTGCCGCCACGCCGCGTACCGGGCCAAAGGCGCGCTGCTGCTGCGCCAGCTCGCCGTGGGCGTCGCGGGCATAGTCAGGCATCGCCGAAGCGATCGAAACCTGCCCGGAGCAATCCTTCATGCAGGCGGTATTGCGCGTGTCCGGGCGGCCGCGGCCGGGCCACAGGCCATGGTCGGTGGTCATGCCGTCGCGGTTGGGCATGCGTCGCTGCACGGCCGCGATATTGGCGTCCGACAGCGTGAAGTCGGCCGGCACGATCTCGCCCAGGTTCAGCAGGTAGGCGGTGACGGCATAGACCTCGTCGGCGGACAGGCTCTTGGGTGCGTTCCACGGCATGGCGCGGTGAATGTAGTCCCACAGCGTGCTGAGCGTGCTTACCTTCATCAGCGTGGTGCGATACGGCTGGTTGCCGGTCATGGCGGCGACCCGGCCGCGCTTGATGTCCTCGGCCGTGGTGCCGCCCACGAGCGGCGTGAAGACCTCGTTGGACTCGCCGAAATCGCCGTGGCACGAGGCGCACTTGCCGTCCCACACCTGCTGCCCCTGCGCCACGGTGCCGCTGCCTTTGGGCAGGCCCTTGAAGTCCGGGCGCACGTCGATATCCCAGGCGGCCACTTCGGCCGGGGTGGCGGCGCGGCCAATTGCCGCACGAGCATCGGCCGTGCCGGCGGCCCAGGATGGCGCCACGCAGGCCGCAGCCAGCGCCAGCATGGCGGCGCCGCGTTCAGCCCGCGTGGACATTGGACACCTCCCCGCCTGCCGCCACCCGCCAGCTCTGGATGGCGTTGTTGTGATAGATCGAGCGCGTGCCGCGCACGGCGCGCAACTGGGCCATCTTCGGTTGCACGTAGCCGGTCTCGTCGATGGCGCGGCTTTGCAGGATCGCGGCGCTGCCGTCCCAGACCCAGTCGAGGTTAAAGCGCGTCAGGCACTTGGACAGCACCGGCGATTCCAGCCGCGCGGTGCGCCAGTTGCGGCCGCCGTCGGCCGAGACATCGACCCGCGTGATGCGCCCGCGTCCCGACCACGCCAGCCCGCTGATGTTGTAGAACCCCTTGCCCACCAGTTGCTGGCCGCCCGACGGCGTGGTGATCACCGACTTGCACTCCTGGATCGAGCTGTACTGGCGCAGTTTGCCGTCCGGCATCATGTCCACGTAGTGGATGGTCTCGTCCTTGGCGTTCCACGGCTGGTCGCCCAGTTCCAGCCGGCGCAGCCACTTGACCCACGACACGCCCTGCACGCCCGGCACCACCAGCCGCAGCGGGTAGCCGTTCTCGGGGCGCAGCATCTCGCCGTTCATGCCCCAGGCGACGATGATCTCGTCGGCCAGCTCCATCGGGATGGTGCGCGTCATCGACGAACCGTCGCCGCCCTCGGCCAGCAGGTAGCGGCCGCGGCGCAGGTCGGCGCCGGCGTCGTCCAGCAGCACGCGCAGCGGCACCCCGGTGAACTCGCAGCACGACAGCATGCCGTGCGTGTATTGCACCGTCGGCACGGCCACGTTGCCCCACTCCATGCCCGTATTGGCGCCGCACTCGATGAAATGC